>NZ_AP014569.1:322187-644375 GCF_000828915.1 Serpentinimonas maccroryi | reverse complement strand
GCTGCTGCGAATCAGGGCGATCACCTCGTCGATGTTGAGCAGCACCAGCGCGCGCCCCTCGAGGATGTGGATGCGCTCGAGCACGCGCTCCAGCCGGTGCTGGGTGCGCCGCGTCACGGTCTGCTGCCGAAACGACAGCCACTCGCTCAGCATCTGGCGCAGGCTCTTGGGCAGCGGCTTGCCGTCCTGGCCCACCAGCGTCAGGTTGATCGGCACCGAGCACTCGAGGCTGGTGTGCGCCAGCATGGCCGCGATCAGCTCGTCTGGGCTTGAGCGGCTGCTTTTGGGCTCGAACACGATGCGCACCGCCGCGTCTTTGCTCGATTCGTCGCGCACGGTATCCAGCAGCGCCAGCAGGCTGGCCTTGAGCTGCGCTTGCTCGGGGCTGAGCGCCTTTTTGCCGGCCTTGACCTTGGGGTTGGTGATCTCCTCGATCTCTTCGAGCACCCGCTGCGTGCTCACGCCCGGCGGCAGCTCGGTCACCACCAGTTGCCACTGGTTGCGCGCCAGGTCTTCGATGCGCCAGCGCGCGCGCACCTTCAGGCTGCCGCGCCCCGTGCGGTAGGCTTGGGCGATGTCCGCCGCCGGGCTGATGATCTGCGCCCCGCCCGGAAAGTCGGGCCCGGGCAACAGGGCCAGCAGCTCGTCTTCGCTCAGCTCCGGGTTTTTGATCAGCGCCACGCAGGCGCTGGCCACCTCGCGCAGGTTGTGGCTGGGGATTTCGGTCGCCATGCCCACCGCAATGCCGCTGGCGCCGTTGAGCAGCACAAAGGGCAGCCGGGCCGGCAGCTGGCGCGGCTCCTGCGTCGAGCCGTCGTAGTTGGGCACAAAATCCACCGTGCCGGCGTCGATCTCGTCGAGCAGCAGCGTGCTGATGCGCGCCAGCCGCGCCTCGGTGTAGCGCATGGCCGCAGCGCCATCGCCGTCGCGGCTGCCAAAATTGCCTTGGCCGTCGATGAGCGGATAGCGCTGCGCGAAGTCTTGCGCCATGCGCACCAGCGCATCGTAAGCGGCTTGGTCACCATGCGGATGAAAGCGCCCCAACACATCGCCCACCACGCGCGCGCACTTGACCGGCTTGGCCGCACCCGCCGCCGCACCCGCGCCCCCGGCACCACTGTGCCCCAGCCCCATGCGCTGCATGGCATACAAAATGCGCCGCTGCACCGGCTTTTGCCCATCGCACACATCCGGCAACGCCCGCCCCTTGACCACACTCAACGCGTACTCGAGGTAAGCGCGCTCGGCGTAGTCGGCGAGGCTGTCGGGGTCGGTGGGGGGGGGTGGGGTGCTTGGGTGGGTGGGGGTGGCGTTAGGGTCGGCTTCGGGGGTGGGTGGGGTTGAGGGTGTAGTTGGCGTGGGTGGGTTCATGCGCTGATTTTCGCGTATCGGGTGGGGGGCGGGCTTGGGGCGTTGGGGGTGGGTGCGGGGACGTTGCTCGGTGGCCACTTGGGCTTGGGGTTGGTTTGGGTTGCGCTTGGGTGGGCAAAATTTTTCTTGTCAAGGCGCGCGAGATGGGTTAGGATTTGGCTTGGGCGGGTTGAGGCTGCGCGGGTGGCGTCGGGTTGTTGGCAGAAAATCGCGGTCTGCCCCTCATGGCACTCAGTTAAGCCAAAAACGCATGGAATCAGGGTGCATTGCGCACGAGGCCGAGCCGTGCCATGTGCCAGAAAATCGTGCCCCGACCACGGTGAACCTCCGTAGGGGTAAGGGCTGGGGCGCTGGGGGCAGTCGGCCTCATGCCGTTTAGTTGCGCTGCCAAAATAACCGAGTGCCATGATGGTCTGACCCCGATTTCCCATCCATGACCCCGATTTACTCATCAGGCGGGAAACTGGCTTGGTTTCGGGTTTTTCAGAGTATACATAGGGGAGCACAATGCCACGGCAAGCCATCCAAACACATGCAACAGCAGTTCAAGTCCCTTACCTGCTACACTTCACGCGCGCGACAAATCTGCCTTCAATCATGGATCACGGGCTGTACCCGATTGCGCGTGTCCAAGAGATAGGCGCGGCTCCCGCCATCAACGATCTATACCGCTGGGACGGGCACAGAAACGGCACATCCGTATCAATCGGATTCCCAAATTGCCAGATGCTGTACAAGTACAGGATGGAGAATCCAGACGTCGATTGGGCAATTCTGGTTCTACATCCTTCGATCCTGTGGGCCAAAAACTGTGCGTTCTGTCGCCACAATGCCGCTGACGGACGAATCAGCGCCCAGCCTCTTGCCAACTTGATGACTCCCCAAGCATTTGCCGGGATGTATGACGAAATTGAGGGGCTGACCACACGGGAGGATCAAAGACTGAAGCCCTTCGATCCAACCGACGTGCAGGCAGAGGTACTGGTGTTTGATGTGATCGAACCGCAGTACGTCGATGAAGTGGTCTTCGAAGTGGCTGCCGTCCGCGATACCTACCTTCCCCACTTGGGCGAGCGAAAACACTACATCCACGCGAACAACAAAGGGATGTTCGCGAATCGGACGTACGCGAGGACATGGGGCAACTAGGCCTCGCTGGAATAAGCTATGGCAGAACGTCCTCTATTCATCCCAGCCACCGAAGGACCGGCCCTCGTCAAGACTAAGTACGTCGAGTTCCAGTGGTTCCCCGGCATGGCCGTATCGCAGAAGCAAAAGTCCGTCGATTCGCTCCATGCGGCTGCATGCAATTTGCCCGGCATCAGCAAAGTGCTTGAGGTATCCAGCAAGTCCCGTGAAACCCTTGGCGTAGCACTCAGCGCCTTCAACCTCAGTTTCACCACAGTCAAGCTCAACCGCACGTTCAGCGTGGAGTGCGCGTATCAAGGCAGCAAGGTCTTTGAGCGGGGCGGTCCCTTCGTGGATATCTTCGGTAAGACATCCCGTGAAGCGAAGAAGGATGAACGCCTGCTTACCTCGGGCCGTCTCACGGGTTTTCGATTCTTCGGCACCGACTGGGAGCTAGAGCCACTGACGGCGTTCTATGACTGGCTTTACATCAACGCCCTGAAAAAGCAACCCAGCGTGACCGAGCAGCTTCTGGAGTATTCGGCTTTCACGGATATCGAGTTCAACCCCGAGCGCTCGATCAACTGCCAAGCCTATTCCGTCGCGATGTACATCTCTCTGCACAAACGCCGCCTACTGGAAGAGGCAACATCCTCAAAGGAAGCATTCCTGCGAACGGTGGGCAAGGCCGCCATCTGCAACGCCCGACAAGACGAAACCGTGCAAGGCGGTTTTCGGTGCGAAATCGGGGTCAGACCACAATTAATCTCCAGACCCGTGGCACCACTTCAGCCACAGAAACCCCACGTTTTTCTATTATAATAGCGAAATAGCGAAATAGCGAAATAGCGAAATAGCGAAATAGCGAAATAGCGAAATCGGGGTCAGATCACAATTTTCACGGTTAAGCGCAAAACGTAGAACTCGCGGTCAAACAACGATTTACCTGGGGCTTGGGCGCTTGGGGCTTTGGTCGATTTTGGCCGCGCAGCAAAACGGCATGAGGCCGGCTGCCCCTAGCGCCCTAGCCCCCACCCCCACGGCAGTCTGATCTCGATTTTTCGCCTAAAATTTAAATCCCTTGTCTTGTGCGCGGGAAATCGGGGAAATCGGGGAAATCGGGGAAATCGGGGTCAGACCACGATTTTCGCAGTGACACACTGGCACCAGGCACGCTCAACAGCATCCTGAAGCAGGCAGACATCAAACAATGAGTTCCACCATGCAATATGCAATTGTTATTGAGCAAACTCCTAGCAACTACTCGGCGTACGCCCCTGATTTGCCTGGCTGTGTTGCTACTGCGGCGACGATTGAAGAACTCGAAACGCGCATGCGCGATGCCATTGAGTTTCAATTAGACGGTATGCGCGCTGACGGGCTGCCTTTGCCCCAGCCGACCAGCCGTGTGGACTATATCGATGTCGCGGCGTAGGATTCAGGGAAGGAAATCGAGGAAATCGAGAAAATCGAGAAAATCGGGGTCAGAGGAGGAAATCGGGTAGAAAAATCAAGGGACTGCGAGAAGATTCAAACCTGAGTCAAGCGGGTTCGCCGCCGGGCTCAGCACCAGCCTGTCCACAGTACAAAAGTGGGAAGCGGGCGACAAACGCCCGAGTGGCCCACCGCCAAATCTGCTTAAAATGATCAAGGAGGTTCACCGTGGTCAGACCTCAATTTCAGCCTTTTCCAATCGAGGCATGCGCCTAGAGGACTCCTACCCACGGCATCAACCAACTTGACAACTTCACCTTTTTGGTTAAAATTAGCCGATGGAAAAAGGCACCCCGCACTGCAAGCTTCCAGTCGTCAAAGCCTTGGTAGAGGCGGGTCAGGTCAGGGCCACGGCCAGCGCCTTCAGTGGGGCGCGTGATCTGGGCATTGATGACCTAGACGGGATGTGCGCTGTAGTCTTGGCGCTCACTGGCGCCGACTTCTACAAGAGCATGACCACCCATGCCGATCATCGTGTTTGGCAAGACGTGTACCGAGGCAAGACGCCATGCGGCGATGAGGTGTATCTGAAGCTGACCGTCATCGATGGTGTGTTGATCGTTTCCTTCAAGGAGCTATGACCATGAAATGCCCCTGCTGCGGCGCGGCGGAACTGATCCATGACACGCGCGATATGTCCTACACCTACAAGGGCGAACACACCATCATCCCAGCGGTGACGGGCGATTTTTGCCCTGCTTGCGGTGAAGTGGTCTTGAACCGTGAGCATGGCGACCGCTACAGCGAAATGGTCGGCCTGTTTCAACGCCAGGTCAATGCCGCCTATGTCGATCCGAGCTACATCGCCAAGGTGCGAAAGAAGCTCGATCTTGACCAACGGCAGGCGGCTGAGCTCTTTGGTGGCGGCGTCAACGCCTTTTCGCGCTACGAGAACGGCAAGACCAAGCCGCCGCTGTCCTTGGTCAAGCTGCTCAAACTGCTGGACCGCCACCCCGATCTGCTCTCAGAGGTCAGAGCCACCTGATTTTCGGCCAGAAATCGGGGTCTGATATCGGGGTCAGACCATCATGGCACTCGGTTAAGCTCAAAACATGGGAATCGTGGTCAAGCAGCGATTTACATGAGGCTGGGGCGCTGGGGGCAGTTGGCCGATTTTTGGCCGCGCAGCAAAACGGTATGAGACCGGCTGCCCCCAGCGCCCCAGCGCCCACGGAGGTTTACCGTAGTAAGGCCAAGATTTTCTGACACATGACACGTTTCGGTTCGTGTGCTTGTGTTGTAATATGGCGGTGTTGTATGACAAAGGGCAAGTCATGACCATCGTCGCAAAAGTCTTCATGAGTGGCCGCAGCCAAGCCTTGCGTCTGCCTGCACGCCTGCGCCTGACGGCCAAAGAGGTGCGCATCGAGCAGGTCGGGGCCGATTGGTGGCTGCACCCACAAACACCGCCGGAGCAAGACATGGGCCTTTGGCTGCAAGGGTTTTACGCCCACGCAGCCCCTCTGCCAGACCACTTTTTGGCCGACAGACTAGACCATCCGCCGCAAGAGCGCGACTGGAGTTGATCGCGCGCCATGCGACGAACGCTGGACACCAACATTTGCAGCTACATCCTGCGGCGGCACCCTGCTGAGATGGTGGCGCGCTTTGCCGGGCTTGAGCGCAGCCAAGTGTGGTTGTCGGGCATTGTGGCGGCCGAACTGCGCTTTGGGGCGACCAAGTTGGAATCACCCAAATTCAAGGCGGCGGTGGAAGCGTGGTTGGCGGGTTTTGACGTGCGGCCTTGGCCCTTGGAGGCCACCCACCATTACGCTCACATTCGGGCCATGCTGGAGCGAGCTGGGCAGCCTATAGGTGGCATGGATTTGATGATTGCCGCGCATGCCTTGGCCGAGGATTCGGTGCTCGTCACCAACAACGCCAGAGAGTTTTTGCGAGTGCCGGGCTTAGCGGTTGAGGAATGGGCGCTGGGTGCTTGAAAATCCGCATGCGGGAAAATCGGAAAGTATTGGTCAAACGCACCATCAGCAAAGGAGGTGTGAACAGGTGAATGAAATCGGAATCAGACCGTCGTGGTACTCGGCCCTGGTTCAAGCTACCACGGCCTCTGCTGACTTCTTGCTCCGGAACAGCCGTCGCCGTTTCAGGCGTATGAGCGCTGCCGTGCCGGTGACCTGCTCCCAAGCTCCCGGCGCTTGCGCCGGCCCATGCCTAGGCGCGCAGATACGCTTGTGGGTTGAAGGGTTGAAGGGTTGATGCCTGCGGCAGCGTCTGCATTTCAGCGAGCGCTAAGTACTGATACCGTTTATACTGTGAAAGTACCCTGACAAGGAGAGCGCCATGTCCAAAGAAGCCGTCTTTACGATGAAGCTGGAGCCGCAACTGCGTGCCGACTTTATGGCCGAGGTGGCCGGCGAAGATCGGCCCGCATCCCAAGTGGTGCGCGAGTTGATGCGCGGCTACATCGAACAACGCCGCCAAGCCCGCGCCTACGATGACTACCTTCAGCGCAAGGTCGAGGCCGGCCGCACCTCGATGCGTGCCGGTCTTGGCCGCTCCAACGACGAAGTTGAAGCTGCATTCGCTACCAGACGCCACCAAGCAACGGCAGGCCAAGTGTGATTGTCGTCTGGACGCCAGAGGCAGAGCAAGACCGTGCCGACATTTGGGACTGCATCGCGGACGACCACCCAAGCGCAGCCGTGCGCATGGATGCGCTTTTCAGCGCTGCGGCTGCTAGGCTGGCCGCGCATCCGAAGCTGGGCAAGGCGGGGAAGGTTGCGGGCACCCGCGAATTGGTAGCGCATGAAAGCTATAGGCTGGTGTACGAGATCGACGGCAGCACGGTTTGGGTACTGGCCTTGGTGCATACCGCCCGCCAGTGGCCACCAGTGACGGAGTAGCACGCGGGGCTGGGTGTCGGCGCTGCGCCTGCGCCATTTGGTACTGTTTGAACTGCTGGCACTCGCTGGCACCGGGGGCAGCGCCGGGTGCTGGTCAATTTAGGCCCGTTAGGCCGTCTGTGCGCCATGTATGCGGTGCGATTTTGTGCCGCACTGCCGCTGCGCCTGCGGGACGTGTCCTTGAGAGGCTTGGCTTAATCTTAAGGGCTTTAACTTGCCGTTTTTGTAACCATCTAATTTTATTAGATATTTTGGTAGGTCGTGCAGGATTCGAACCTGCGACCAACGGATTAAAAGTCCGCTGCTCTACCAACTGAGCTAACGACCCACTCTGCTTGACGGCGCCGATATTCGACATCGCCAAGCCTCAAATTATATCCTGTTTTTCGACGCATTTCGGCCTGACGCTTTTTCGGCCTGATTGTTGTCGCGGGCTGCGTTTATCGGGGTAGGGGCTGAGTGCTTCTGGCGCCCTTCGCCCCAGCCGACCGCACCTCAACCGCCAAGCGCTCCAGCACCCATGAGGCCGCCACCATGCCAAAGCCTGCGGTTACTGCCACGCTGGAGCCGTACCCATGGCAGTTGAGGCTGCCATCGCCGGCACCCTCTGTGCTGCAGGATGGGTCGGGAGGGGCCACGGGTTCGCGGCTGAACACGCAGGCCAGCCCCATGGACCCTTTGGCAGCAGCCGCGTGTGCGCGGCGCAGCTGGGAGCGCAGGCGGGCCAGCATCGGGTCGTGGGTGACGGCGGACAGATCGGCCACTTCGATGCGCTGCGCCTGCCGTTTGCCACCCGCTGCACCGCAGGTGATGAAGTGCAGCGGGGTTTGCAAGGCCCACGCGGCCAGTGATTCCTTGGCGCTGCGCTGGTCGCAGGCGTCGATCAGGGCTTGCGGCTGGCCGTTGTGGGCGGCGATCTGCTGCAGCAGCGCGCCCCAGTTGGCAGGCGTGACGAAATCGTCGAGCGCGTGCACCTGTGCCGCTGGGTTGATCTGGGCGATGCGCTGCTGCATCGCCTGCACTTTGGACTGCCCCAAGGTGCTGCTCAGGGCGTGCAGCTGGCGGTTGACGTTGGATTCGGCCACGTGATCGAGGTCAATGAGCGTGAGGCGCCCAACGCCGCTGCGCGCCAGCGCCTCGGCCGCCCACGAACCCACACCGCCTACGCCCACCACCACCACATGGGCATCGAAAATGCGCTGCGCCCCAGCGGCACCGTAGAGGCGGCGCAAGGCGCCAAAACGGCGCTCGAAGCCCTCGAAAGGTTCAGCCACGCTCGATCAGCCACATTTGGAAGCGCAACGCGCCCACCGCCCCCAAGCCGATGCCCGCCACGGCGATCAGGCTCCCCAAGCTCAGGGTCGAGAGGCCCGAGAGGCCCTGCCCAATGGTGCAGCCCATGGCCGTGACGCCACCCACACCCATGCACACGGCGCCCACCAGGTGCAAGGCGGTGTCTTGGGAGCCGCGAAAGCCTTCCCAGTGAAAGCCGCGGCTGAGCAGCGCATAAGCCAGCGAGCCCAGCACCACGCCCACCACCGTCACCACCCCGAGGGTAAGCACCTGGGAGGCGTCGCTAAAGAAAATCAGCCACTCGAGCGCGTAGGCCATGGGCGCGGTGAAGGTGAGCGACTCCATGACGCCGGTGTCGGTGGTGAGAAACACCGCTTCCAGCGTCTCGGGGTGCTCAGGGACGAAGGCCAACACACCAGTGACCCACCACAGCGCCACCACCGTGGCCCCGATGCCGATTCCGGCCAAGGGATTGTCGAGCGAGGAACGAAAATCGCGGCTACCCAGCGCCCACGCGATCAAGGCCACGCCAACCAACCCCGCCAGCCCCAGCGCCGCACCCGGCGCGCCCCACAGCCCGGCCAGCCAAAGGGGCAAGGCGCTGCTGGTATCCAGATGCAGCACCACTTGATCGATGGTTTGGTTGCGCAGCACCGCCGTGACGCCGCTCAAAGTGGCGTAGGCCGCTAGGCCCATGACGAAGAAAACCACCAGCGATTTGAGGTTTCCGGCACCGATGCGCACCAGCGTTTTGCTGCCGCAACCCGATGCCAACACCATGCCAAAGCCAAACAAGGCCCCGCCGACGAGGGCCGACAGCCACAGCACCCGGCTGCCGCTGTAGATGGTTTGCGTGGGGTCGATCCAGCCCAGCGCCGCCATGCCGTAAAAGCCGAGCATGGCGACGCCGGCCGCCATGCCCCACATGCGCAGGCGCGTCCAGTCGCCCATGTTGACGACGTCGCTGATGGCGCCCATGGTGCAAAAATGGGTGCGCTGGGCCACCACGCCAAACACGAACGCGACCGCAAAAGCGGCCCACAGCACAAGACTGGCTTGCGCTTGGATATCAGACATTTCCATGGCGAGTGATTAGCGCAGGCGCGTGATTCGCTCACGCGCCACGGCGGCGGCTTCGGTAGTGGGGTGCGCTTGGATGAGCTCTTGCAAGGCGGCGCGGGCGGCGCGGTTGTCGCGCTGCGCGATGTGGGCATTGGCGATGCCGAGCAAGGCGTCGGGCACCCTCGGGTGTCGCGGAGAAACGGTGATCATGCGCCTGAAGGTTTCGACGGCGGCGGCGTGCTGGCGCGCCGCATACTGCGCGTTGCCCTGCCAGTACAGAGCCGGCACCACGTAACCGCTGCGCGGAAACTGCGCGACCACCTCGCCAAACAGACGCGCTGCGCGCTCGAAGTCGGAGGCGCGCAACACCACCATGGCGGCATCGAAAGCCTGAACCTCTTCGGGCCGGGTCTGAAACTCCACCCCCTCGACCGTGACGGTGATCGGCTCCAACGGGCGCAGGCGCTGGTCGAGCTGGGCCTGCCAGTCGCGCTGCAGATCGCGCTGCTGGCGCTGTAATTCGGCTACCAAGTGCGCCAGACGTTCGTTGTGGCCCCGCAGTTCGGCCAATTCGCGGCGCAGGGCGTCGTTTTGCGTCCCGATTTCAACCAGGTTGCGGCGCAGACCCAGCAGTTCTTCGTCGAGGCGTTGGGTGAGTTCGGTTTGTTGCTGCTGCAGGGCTTGGTTGGCTTGCTCGGCCGTCAGCCGGTTGGCCTCTACGCGCTCGCGCAGCTCGATGATCGCGCGCCGGGCTTGGTCGTCGCCGCCAAACAGCTGCGCCTGCGCCGGCAAGGCCGCAGCCAGCAGCGCCAGCAGCAGCCCATACGCTGCCAAGCGGGGGGCGGCGAAAACAAAACGGGTAGGCATTTCAGCGGTACACCAGTTCGACGCGGCGGTTCTGGCTGTGCGCGGCTTCGTCGGAGCCGGCGCTGGCCGGTTTTTCTTCGCCAAAACTAACCGCCTCCATCTGCGCGTCTTGGACACCCATCAGGGCGAGCGAGCGGCGCACCGCTTCGGCGCGCTTTTGGCCCAGCGCGAGGTTGTATTCGCGGCCGCCGCGCTCGTCGGTGTGGCCCTCGAGCGCCACGCGGCGCTGGCGGTCGGCCGCCAGAAAGCGCGCGTGCCCTTCGAGCAAGGGAACGAATTCGGCGCGCACGGTGTATTGGTCGAAATCAAAAAACACCAAGCGCGCCAAGTGTGCCGGCGGCTGCCCAATGGCGGTGGTGCCAGCCTGCACCGGGGCCACGGCGCGCTGATCCACCGCTGCCGCTCCAGCCGGCGCGGCCGGTGCAACCCCGATTTGCTGCACCGGCACGGCGGTGCGGTCTTGCACCGGCACGTCTTCGGCCAAATTGACGTTGGAACCGCAGGCGGCCAAAAGCAGGGCCGCACACAGCACGGCGGCGGCTTGGAGCGGGCGCGTGAGCGACCGGGGGCGCAAGCTGGCGCGCTTGCCTCCGGTGCCGAAAAGGGTGCCGAAACGGGTACCAAAGAGTGATTGCATGATGGTCATGAACATGAAAATGAATAAATTCGATACTCTCAGCTGAGTTTCTTAGCGCTGAAACGGCCCCCAATCGGGCTCGCGGATGCCGCCCGGCGCGCTGGCCAGCCGGGTTTTGATGCGGCCATCGAGCGAGGTGGTCATCAACACTTCACGGCCTTGCGCTTGGGTCGCGTACATGATCAGGCGGCTGTTGGGTGCAAAACTGGGGCTTTCGTCAGCGCTGGTGTCGGTCAAGGGGGTGATGCGGCCATTGGCCAGTTCCATCACGCAGACCCGAAACGCGCCCCCGATGCGCGAGATGTAGGCCAACCAGCGCCCGTCCGGGCTGACGGCCGGCGAGATGTTGTAGTTGCCTTCAAACGTGACGCGGGCCACGTCGGCACCCGCCGGCGTCATGCGGTAGATCTGCGGCGAGCCACCGCGGTCGCTCACAAAATACACCGTGCGCCCATCGGGGGTGAAGGCCGGTTCGGTTTCGATGCCGCTGGTTTGGGTGATGCGCTGCGGCTGCCCGCCACCGGCGGCGTCGATGGCAAAAATCTGCGACGAGCCACCAAAGGTGAGCGTGGCCAGCAGCCGCCGGCCATCGGGTGACCACGCCGGGGCGCTGTTGGAGCCGCGAAAGCCGGCCAGCAAGCGGCGGCGCCCAGTGGCCACTTCGTGGGTGTAAATGACCGGCCGACGGGCCTCGAACGACACGTAAGCCAGCTGTTGCCCATTGGGCGACCAAGCCGGTGAGATGATCGGTTCGGCGCTGGCCAGGGCGGTTTGGGCGTTTTCGCCGTCGGCATCGGCCACCCACAGGTTGTGGCGCTCGCCGTGGCGCGAGATGTAGGCGATGCGGGTGGCAAAAACGCCCGGGTCGCCGGTCAAGCGCTCATAGACATAATCGGACAAACGGTGCGCCGCCAGCCGCAGGTCGCTGGCGGGCACGGGGAAGCTCAAGCCGCCTAGGTCTTGCGCCCGCACCACGTCCCAGAGCCTGAAGCGCACATCGAAGCGGCCATCTGCCAAGCGCTCGACGCTGCCGGTGATGAGCGCATCGACACCGGCGGCGCGCCAAGGGGCGAGGTCGGGCCGGGCGCTTTCGTCGAGGATGGCGCTGCCCCCGGGCAGGGCGCGCAGCTGGCCGGTGCGCTCGAGGTTGGCGCGCACGATCGCCGGCACATCTTGCGGCAGCCCGGTGGCCAGCCGAAACGGGGCGATGGCAAAGGGGATCTGCTGCAAGCCGACCCCGGTGACCTCGACCCGGAACTGCGCCTGCGCCGGCCCCCACGCGCCCAAGGCCAAGCCCGAGCCGCCCAGCGCCGCCAAGGCGTGAAAACGGCGCCGGGTGAGGCCGGAAAGCGGGGGAACGGGCATTTGCAAGGGTGTCTGGTGCATGAATCAAGAAACAAAAACAGTGGAAAGCGGCAGGGCCTGGCTGGCAAGCTGCCAGCGCCCCAGCAACCGGCGCGTCAGACCGATAATAGCGGAAGTGCTGCGCTTCGTACCTGCTGGGTGAGGCCGCAAGCCCCTAAAGTTCCCCCTGCTCGCCCCACAGCCGGCGCGCCGCAGGCCACGCCACGGCAGCGCTTGCTGCCCGCCGTTTTGACACGCTCCGATCTTGCACGACCGCCCTGCCCCCGCCCACGAGGCCGCCCACACCGCCCCGACCGATGCCCGCTCCCTAGGCCAACGCCTGCTGCGGGTCTGGCCCTATTTCCGCTCGCACAAGGGTGCGCTGGGGCTGGCTTTTCTGGGCGCGCTCATCGCCGCGCTCACCGAGCCCGCGATCCCGGCGCTGCTGCAAATCCTGCTCGACGAAGGCTTTGTGGCCGGCAGCTTTCCGCTCTGGCTGGTGCCGGTGGCGCTGATGGGGCTGTTTGCCGTGCGCGGCTTGGCCACCTTTGCCGCCAAGTACGCGCTCAGCTACGTGGCGGCGGGGGCCATGGTGCAGCTGCGCCGCGCCATGTTCGAGCGCCTCAACGACGCCGAACTGACGCTGTTTGGCGAGCAAAGCGCCAGCAAGCTCTCCAACACCCTGGTCTATGAGGTGCAGACCGGGGCCCACATGCTGGTCAACAGCGTGCTGACGCTGGTGCGCGATGTGCTCACGGTGATCGCGCTGCTGGCCTATCTGCTGTTTTTGAACTGGCAGCTGACCCTGATCGTGCTGGCGCTGTTTCCGCCGCTGGCTTGGGTGATGCGGGTGCTCTCCAAGCGCCTGTACCGCCTGACGCGCAGCAGCCAACTGGCCACCGACGAGCTGGCTTACGTGGTGGAAGAAAACGCGCTGGCGCACCGCGTGGTGCGGCTGCACGGGGCGCAGGCGCAGCAGACGCAGCGCTTCGACCGGCTCAACCTGGTGCTGCGCCGGCTGGCGCTCAAGGCCACCGTGGCCGGGGCCGCCGTGGCCCCGCTGACGCAGATGCTGGCCGCCGCCGCGCTCTCCACGGTGATCATGATTGCGCTCTGGCAAAGTGCGACCAGCGGCGTGACGGTGGGCAGCTTCGTCGGCTTTGTCACCGCCATGCTCATGCTCATCAGCCCGATCCGCCAACTGGCCGACCTCGTGACCCCGATCACGCGCGGGCTGGCGGCGCTCGAGCGCGCGCTGGAGCTGATCGAGCACACCCCGGTGCAGCGCGGTGGCACGCACCGCACCGACCGCGCTGTCGGGCGCTTGAGCTTGGAGCAGGTCTGGGTGCAGTACGGCAGCAAAGACGACGCGGCGCTGCGCGGCATCAACCTCGAGGTGGCGGCTGGCGAGGTGGTGGCGCTGGTCGGCCCCTCGGGCTCGGGCAAAACCACCTTGGCCAACTTGCTGCCGCGTTTTGTCGAGGTCAGCGCCGGCACGCTGCGGCTCGATGCCGTGGCCCTGCCCGACTGGGATCTGGCCAGCCTGCGGCGCCAGTATGCCATGGTCAGCCAAGACGTGGTGATGTTCAACGACACCCTGGCGGCCAACGTGGCCCTAGGCGCCGAGTTCGACGAGGAACGGGTGCGCCAGGCGCTGGAGTCGGCCAACTTGGGCGAGCTGCTGCAAACCCTGCCGCTAGGCATGCACACCCCGGTGGGGCACAACGCCACCGAGCTCTCGGGCGGCCAGCGCCAGCGGCTGGCGATTGCGCGCGCGATCTACAAAGACGCACCGATCCTGATCTTGGACGAAGCCACTTCGGCGCTGGACAACGAATCCGAGCGCCTGGTGCAAGAGGCGCTGCAGCGGCTGATGCGCGGGCGCACGACGCTGGTGATCGCGCACCGGCTCTCGACCATCGAACACGCCGACCGCGTGCTGGTGCTGGCGCAAGGCCAGATCGTCGAGCAGGGCCGCCACGAGGCGCTGCTGGCCGCCAACGGCGTGTATGCGCGGCTCCACGCGCTCAGCTTGGGGGGCAAATGGTCGGAATGAAATGGTTGGAATGAAGCCCGGCCGGGCGCCACCCAAAGGCGCTACAACAGCACGATATCGTACTGGTCGGGGCGCAGCGCGGCCTCGCTTTGCAGCGAAATCGGCTTGCCGATGAACTCGCTCAAGCCCGCTAGGTGCGCGCTTTCTTCGTCGAGCAAGAGCTCGATCACCGGCGCCGCCGCGACGATGCGAAACTCGCGCGGACTGAAGGCGCGCGCCTCGCGCAAAATTTCGCGCAGGATGTCGTAGCAGACGCTGCGTGCGGTTTTGACGCGCCCGCTGCCGCCGCAAGTCGGGCAGCTTTCGCTCAGCATCTGCGCCAGCGACTCGCGGTTGCGCTTGCGCGTCATCTCGAGCAGCCCGAGCTGCGAAAACGCGCCGGTGCTGGTCTTGACGCGGTCGCGCGCCAGTTGCTTGCGCAGCTCGGCCAACACCGCCTCGCGGTGCACCTCGCGCAGCATGTCGATGAAATCGACGATCACGATCCCGCCCAGGTTGCGCAGCCGCAACTGGCGCGCAATCGCTTGCGTCGCCTCGAGGTTGGTGCGAAAAATGGTGTCGTCGAAGTTGCGCGCCCCGACAAAGCCGCCGGTGTTGACGTCGATCGTGGTCAACGCCTCGGTCTGGTCGATCACCAGGTAGCCGCCCGATTTGAGCTCGACCCGGCGCCCGAGCGCGCGCGCGATTTCTTCGTCGATCTGGTACAGATCAAAGATCGGGCGCTCGCCGCGGTAGTGGCCGATGCGCTCGAGCATGGCGGGCATGTAGGCGCGTGCAAACTGCTGCAATTGGGCAAACTGCTCCAGCGAATCGACCTGGATCGATTGCGTCTCGGCGCTGGCGAGATCGCGCAGCACGCGCTGCAACAGGCTCAAATCCTGCTGCAACAGGCTGGGGGCGGGCAAACGCGCCGCCGCCGCCTTGATGTGGGCCCAGATTTTGCGCAGGTAGGCCACGTCTTCGGTCAGCTCTTCGTCGCTGGCGTCTTCGGCATTGGTGCGCAAGATGAAGCCGCCGCCCTCGCCCGCCGTGAGCGCTTGCAGGCGCTGGCGCAGAGCCTCGCGCTGCGCGGGCGGGATTTTTTGCGACACACCCAGATGCTGATCCTGCGGCAAAAACACCAGTTGGCGGCCGGCGATGCTGATCTGCGCCGTCAGGCGCGCGCCCTTGGAGCCGATCGGGTCTTTGAGCACCTGCACCAGCAGCGCCTGGCCCTCGAACAGCTGGCGCTCGATGGGCAGGGCGCCACTGGCCTCGGTGGGCGCTTCGGCTTGCTCGGCGGCCTCGGCGGGCTCGGGTGTGGCTGGTGTGGCTGGTGTGGCTGGTGTGGCTGGTGTGGCTGGCGCAGGCGGGCGCTCTTTGCCCAGATGGCGGGCGCTGATGTTGGGCAGCAGGTCGGCCACGTGCAAAAAAGCGGCGCGCTCGAGCCCGATGTCGATGAAGGCCGACTGCATGCCCGGCAGCACGCGCGCCACCTTGCCCAGATAGACGTTGCCCACCAGGCCGCGTTCGAGGGTGCGCTCAATGTGCACCTCTTGCACCGCACCGTGCTCGACCACCGCCACCCGCGTCTCTTGCGGCGACCAGTTGATAAGGATGTCTTGGGTCATGGGGCCTTGGGGGAAATGGTGGGAGGGGGTTGGATGAATTGGGGTTGGGCGGGTTGGCGCTGAGGCTGGCAAGGGCTAAGGGCCGCTGCACATTGGCTGGCGGTGGCTTAGGGCAGCGCCAGACCGGCAGCGCGCAGCAGCTGCGCCGTCTCGAAGGCTGGCAGGCCGACGATGCCGCTGTGGCTGCCGCTGATGCGCCGAATCCACTGGCTGGCGCGGCCTTGGATGGCGTAGGCCCCGGCCTTGCCCAGCGGTTCGCCGCTGGCGACGTAGCGCCCGATCTCGGCTGCGCTCCAAGGTGCGAACTCGACCGTGGAGCGGCTCAGGCCCTGCCAGACTTGGCCTTGGTGCGCCAGCGCCACGGCGGTGAGCACCCGGTGGCGCTGCCCGGCCAAGCGCTGCAGCATCTGCGCGGCCTCGGCAGCATCGGCGGGTTTGCCAAAAATCTCGCGCCCGAGGGCGACCGTGGTGTCGGCGCACAACACCGGCCCCGGCGGCCAGCCCCGGTGCTGCAGCCGCTGCAGCGCCGCTTGCAGCTTGAGCCGGGTCACGCGCTGTACGTAGCGCGCTGGCGCCTCGTGCGGCTGCACGGCTTCTAGGGCCTCGAGGGCGTGCAGCTCTGCTTCGGTATCGGGCAGCAGCAGCTCGGCGCGCCAGCCCCACTGCGCCAGCAGCTCGCGCCGGCGCGGGCTTTGCGAAGCCAGATACAGCCAGGGGGCGGCAGCGTGGTCGGGCATTGGCGTTTACTCGCGGTGGTAGGGGTGCCCGGCGTTGAGCGACCAAGCCCGGTACAGTTGCTCGAGCAGCAGCACCCGCGCCAGCGCGTGCGGCAAGGTGAAGTCGGACAGGCGCAGGCTCTGCTGCGCGGCGGCCTTCAAGGCCGGGTCTAGCCCGTCTGGCCCACCCATGAGCAGCGCCACGTCGGCGCCCTGCTGCTGCCACTGCTGCCACTGGCGCGCCAGCGCGACGGTGGTGAAGGCGCTGCCGCGCTCGTCGAGCAGCACCAGCCGCGCCCCTTTGGGCAGCGCCGCTTCGATGCGCGCGCGCTCGGCCGCCAGCAGCTGCTCGACCGCCTTGTGGCCGCGGGGCTCGGCCTTGACCGTGCGCAGCTCGAAGCGCGCCTCGGGCGGCAGCCGCTTGGCAAAATCGTCGCAGGCGGCTTGCGCCCAATCGGGCAGGCGCTGCCCGACGGCGACGAGCACCAGCTTCATGCCTTGGGCTGGGCGGGCTTGCGCGGCTTGGCCGCTTTGGCAGGCTTGGCGGCAGCCGAATCGCTCGCGCTGGGCTTGGCTTTGGACTTATCGGTGGCTTTGGGCTTGGCGGGCTTGGCCTTCGGGGCCTTTGAGGCCTTGGAATCCGCCATGGCAGCGGGTCGGGCCGCCGGCGCCGGCGCGCCAAACTTCAAGCGCACTGGCTTGCTGCCCCAGATTTCTTCCAGCCGGTAGTACTGGCGGATGCTGGGCTGCATCACGTGCACCACCACCGCGCCGCAGTCCACGACGATCCACTCGCCGTTTTCTTCGCCCTCCACCCGCGGTTTGTCAAAGCCGGCCTCGCGCACCGCGTCGCAGACACTGGCCGCCAGCGCCTTGGTCTGCCGGTTGGAGGTGCCGCTGGCCACGATCACGCGCTCGAACAGCGCCGACAGCGCCTCGGTGTTGAAAACCCGGATGTCTTGCGCCTTCACGTCCTCTAGGCCATCGACGGCGGCGCGTTGCAGCTTTTGGGTGGTGCGCTTGGCTGCGGTCTCGCTTTGCGGGCTGGCGGCTGGGGCGCCCAAGGCGGCTGGGGTGGCACAAGCGGCGGCAGCCGCCAAGGGGCCGAGGCTTTTGGGGCCAGTGGGCTGGGGGCTGGGTGCGCTGCGGGTTGGGCTGCTCATTCTGGCTGTAGGTAAAGGTGATGATCGGAAATATACCGCGCCACGGCGGTCGGCACCAGCAGTTCGAGCGCGGGTGCCGCCTGGTGGTGCAGGTGCAAAGGGCCGGGGTGGGCATGGTCTGTGGTTTTGGTGGAATCGCCCTGGTCGCCTTGGCCGCCCTGGCCACTTGGGGAGGCGCCAACGCCACTCAAGCCACCCGTGCCCCCCGAGCGCTGCACGCGCGCGCGCACCGCCGTGGCGCTGATTGGGTGCAGCGGCATGTGCAGGCGCTCGAACGGCAGATCGACGCCGCTCAGGTCGGGCTCGGCCACCGGTCCGTCGGCGTGCAGGGGCCGATTGGCCACCGCCAGCGTGGCGTGGCGCAGCACCTCTTGCCAGCGCTGCCAGCTCTGGAAGGCGAGCAGCTGGTCGGCCCCCAGCACCAGAAACAGCTGCGCCCCCGGGTGTTCGGCGGCCAGCTCCTGCAAGGTGTCGGCGGTGTAGCTGGGGCCGGGGCGGCGGGTTTCGCGCGCGTCGATGTGCACGCGCTCTAGCCCATCAAAGGCCAGCCTGCACATCGCCAGCCGGTGCGGCGCGGGCGTGAGTGCGCGGCTTTTGTGCCAGGCGTGGCCAGTGGGCAAAATCAGCAGCGCGTCGAGCGCCAGTTGCGCCAGCGCCGTCTCGGCCAGCGCCCGGTGCGCCCAGTGCGGCGGATCGAAGGCGCCGCCAAACACGCCGATGCGCTGCGCGGCCGCGGGGGTGGCGCTCACAGCCAGTCTCGCCGCGGCAAAAACTCGCTCGTCAGCCGGTGCTCGGGCGTGCCCTCCGCCGGTTGTTCCTGGTAAGCCCAGCGCACCAGCGGCGGCATCGAGAGCAAAATGGATTCGCTGCGCCCGCCCGATTGCAAGCCAAAGTGGGTGCCCCGGTCCCACACCAGGTTGAATTCGACGTAGCGGCCGCGCCGGTAGAGCTGAAACTGGCGCTCGCGCTCGCCGTAGGGCGTGTCGCGGCGCCGCTGCACCAGCGGCAGGTAGGCGTGCAAAAAGGCATCGCCCACCGCTTGGGTGAGCGCCAGCCCGCCCTCGAAGCCGAGTTCGGACAGGTCGTCGTAGAAGATGCCGCCGATGCCGCGCGCTTCGTTGCGGTGCTTGAGGAAAAAATAATCGTCGCACCAGGCTTTGAAGCGCGGGTATTTGTCGGCGCCAAAGGGGGCCAAGGCGGCGGCGCAGGTGCGGTGAAAGTGCTGCGCGTCTTCCTCGAAACCGTAATAAGGCGTGAGGTCCATGCCGCCGCCAAACCAGCTCACCGGCGCGCCGCCACCCGGGGTGAGCGCGGTGATCTGGCGCACGTTCATGTGCACCGTGGGCACGTAGGGGTTGCGCGGATGAAACACCAGCGAGACCCCGAGCGCCTCGAACGGCGCCCCAGCCAGCTCGGGCCGGTGCTGGGTGGCCGAAGGCGGCAGGCGTGGGCCCTGCACGTGCGAAAAACCGCAACCGGCGCGCTCGAACACCGCGCCGCCCTCCAGAATCTGCGTCACGCCATTGCCTTGCAAGGGCTCACCGGGGGCCTTTTCCCAAGCGTCGGAGACAAAGCTCTGGCCGTCGATCTCGGTGATGGCCGAGGTGATGCGCTGCTGCAAGCCCAGCAGGTAGTCGCGCATGGCGGCCGTGGGCGCGCCACTCATGCGGGCAAGGCCCTAAAGCCGATGTCGTGTCGGTATTGCATGCCGGAGTAGTGTACGCCCTGCACCAGTTGGTAGGCGCGGCGTTGCGCTTGCGCCACGTCGGCCCCGAGCGCGGTGGCGCAGAGCACGCGCCCGCCGGCGGTGCACAGCCGCCCCTGCTGCAAGGCCGTGCCGGCGTGGAACAGCACGGCATCTGGGCTATCGGGGACGGTGAGTGCGATGGCGTCGCCCGTGCGCGGCTGCTGGGGGTAGCCGTGCGCGGCCAGCACCACGCCCAGCGCCACGCGCTCATCCCATTGCAGCTCGATCTCGTGCAGGCGCTGCTCGGTGGCCGCCAGCAACACCTCGGCCAGATCGCTTTGCAGGCGCAGCAGGATCGGTTGCGTTTCGGGGTCGCCCAAGCGGCAGTTGAACTCGAGCGTGCGCACGCTGCCGTCGGGGCCGATCATCAGCCCGGCGTAGAGGAAGCCGGTGTAGGGAATGCCGTCGGCGGCCATGCCGCGCAGCGTCGGCAAAATCACCTCGTCGAGCGCGCGCTGGTGCACCTCGGGCGTGACCACCGGGGCCGGCGAATAGGCCCCCATGCCGCCGGTGTTGGGGCCTTGGTCGGCGTCGAGCAGGCGCTTGTGGTCTTGGCTGCTGGCCAGCGCCAGCGCTTGCACGCCGTCGCAGAACACGATGAAGCTGGCTTCTTCGCCCTGCAAAAAGGCTTCGATCACCACCCGCGCCCCGCCGGCGTTGTGGGCCAGCCCCGGCGCTTGACCTTGCAGCATGAAATCGATGGCGGCGTGCGCCTCGGCCAGCGTTTGCGCCACCACCACGCCCTTGCCAGCGGCCAAGCCATCGGCCTTGACCACGATCGGCGCGCCCATTTGCTCCACGTAGGCGTGGGCGGCGGGTGCTTCGGCAAAGACCTGGTAGGCCGCCGTCGGGATGCTGTGGCGCTGCATGAAGGCCTTGGAAAAGGCCTTGGAGCTCTCGAGCTGCGCCGCCGCCTGCGTGGGGCCAAAGATGCGCAAGCCCTGGGCGCGAAAGACATCGACGATGCCCGCCGCCAGCGGCCCCTCGGGGCCGACCACGGTCAGGGCGATGCCCTGCTGCTGCGCCCAGCGCGCGAGCTCGGTCGGGTCGCTGATCGGCACGTTTTGCAGCGCTGGGTCGAGCGCGGTGCCGCCGTTGCCCGGCGCCACATAAACCTGCGCCACGCGCGGCGACTGCTTGAGCTTCCAGGCCAGCGCGTGTTCGCGCCCGCCACCGCCGACCACCAGCACCTTGAGTTCTGCGTTCATGGGTTGAGTTCTGCGTTGTGATAGACGTTTTGCACGTCGTCGAGGTCTTCTAGGGCGTCGAGCAGTTTTTGCATGCGCAGCGCCTCGTCGCCGCTCAAGGCCACCGGGTTGTCGGCGCGCAGCGTCACTTCGGCCAGCTCGGGGCGCAGGCCCGCGCCTTGCAGCGCCTGCTGCACGGCCTCGAAATCGGCCACCGCCGTGAGCACCTCGAAGGCGCCGTCGTCGCTGCCGAGCACGTCTTCGGCCCCGGCTTCCAGCGCCACCTCGAACAGCCGCTCTTCGGGCACGCCGGGGGCGAAGATGAACTGACCGCAGTGCTTGAACTGGAACGCCACCGAGCCCTCGGTGCCCAGGTTGCCGCCGTGCTTGCTGAAGGCGTGGCGCACTTCGGCCACCGTGCGCACGCGGTTGTCGGTCATGGTTTCGACGATCACGGCCGCACCGGCGATGCCGTAGCCCTCGTAACGGATCTCCTCGTACTGCACGCCTTCGAGGTTGCCCGTGGCCTTGTCTATGTTGCGCTTGATGGTGTCGGCCGGCATATTGGCCGCCTTGGCCTTGTCGATCGCCAGCCGCAGGCGCGGGTTGGCCGCCGCGTCGCCGCCGCCGCCTTGACGCGCCGCCACCATGATTTCGCGGATCACGCGGGTCCAGACCCGGCCGCGTTTTTCATCCTGACGCCCCTTGCGGTGCTGGATGTTGGCCCATTTGGAATGCCCTGCCATGGGTGTCAGATGCCTCGCAGTTGGTTGATCGGTTCGCCACGCGTGCCCACGCACGTCGCGCAGGCGCAAGGGAAAAACCCTCGATTGTACTTCCCTGGGCCCAGCTGGCGCGCTGCACCGACGCCATGAGGCTTGGCAGCATGGCCATGCCTGAGCAGAGCAACTCAGAACAGATGCATCGAAAGACCGTAAGCCAAGGCACCGAACAGAGTCGGCCAAGCGATCCCGCCCAGCCGCCACTTGGCAGCAAACACGGCCAATACACCGATCAGCGCTGGCAACCACGCGTTAAGTTGCCATTCCAACTCCAGCAACGATCCCAAAGCAAGCACCAGCATAGCGCAAATGGCTGCCGGACCGATGCCATTGAGTATCGACTTTACTCCCGTGGTCGGCGCCGACGCTGCGTTGCGCCAGACCAGCATCGGCAGCCAGCGCAATAAAAAAGTCACCAGTGCAGCCGCCAGCACCGTGAACGCTTCGATCAAAGTCATGACACCCCCCGTCGGTAACCCAGCGCAGCGCCCGCGACCATGCCCAGTAGCAGCGCCAGATAAGCCGGCATAAATGGCAGTGCCGCCGTCGTCGTGAGGGCCGCCCCCAAAAGCACCAGCCACCGGGTCTGCGCAGCAATTTCAAGCAACAAGGCCAAAAACAGCGCCGGCAATACAAATGACATGGCATCGCTCCAAAAAGCTGATTGCGCGCTCAGTTGCCGACCGAACATGGCGCCCAATGCCGTACCCAAGACCCAAATCGAGTAAGCCCCCACCTGCAATCCAACATACCAGCCTTCGCGATCGGCCAGCGGGATTTGCCCCAGCTTGCCAGAGGCGGTGGCAAACACTTCATCGGTGAGCCCAAAGGCCAGCAACGGTGTAGGCCAACTGGGCCGGCCAGACCCGAGTTTGGCCAACAGGGCGGGGCCGTAGAAAAGATGACGCACATTCATCAGCAACACGGTAACCACCACAGCCATCATACCGGTGCCAGTGGCCATCAAAGCAAGCATCACAAACTGGCTGGCACCGGCAAACACCAGCGCCGACAGCAACACCGCAGCAGCGGGCGAAAACCCAGCCTCGAGCGCAGCCAGGCCAAATGAAAAAGCAATCGGGAGATAAGCGGCACCAATCGAAAGACTGTCCGTCAAACCTTTGACTATCTGCTGCATGCCACCCCCCCCGCTAGCGAAACATCGGTTTGCGAAGGGTAAACACATAGGTCCCACCGCCCCATTCATCCGATCCACTGGTCGCAAATATTCTGCGCTTGCGCACCAGTTCTAGGCCGGCCAGAGCAGCCAATTCGACGAAGCGTCGCGGGTGTGTTTTGCGCTCGACTTCGTAATCAAAACCAGCCACCATAGCTTGCAATTCCAACCAGAAAAAATTGATATAAGCGTCTATCTGACTCCCATCAAACTGACCCAATCCAGCATGCTTGATTTGCGCAAAAATCTCCCGGCAGCGGTTAATGGCTGCCACTGCGTGACCCGACTCGATATCAACGAGCGCCAAAGCAAGTGCCTGGCGCAAGGCAAAATACGCCCCCCCGGTTCGACCCAGGTCTGTGAATTCCTGACATTTTTCGATCCAAGCCATGGCCCACAGGATGTAGGCAGCGTGGTGTTGGAGTAAAGCCAGACTGCGCGCTTGCGCCGAGTCAAACTCAGGGATGAATTCGTCGGCCACGATCAATAGCCCACCTGGCTGCAGCAGCCGCACAGCCTGTTGCAACATAAAGGCAGTGTTAAAATGGTGCGAGGCACCGGTTGACGTAATCAACGGCGTTGCGTTGTCTTTGCTGTCAAACTCGAGGAATCCGGTCTGCTGCGCCCGCACGGCCTCTAGCCCACAGATATTGCGCTGCAGACAAATAAAAGCCATGGGATCGGGCTCTAACGCGACAAAGTGCAGGTCGGGCAACAATTCATGCAGCATCAGAATGGGCGCTCCGGGGCCCGATCCGACATCGATCACCTCATTCAAGCCCACATCTGGTGCGTACCGTTGAATATCTTCTGCGACTGCAACGGCTTGCCTAGCATAAGCCGGATGGATTAATTCGAATGCATCATAGCCAACCACGTCTATTCTTTCGGAAAAAGATGTGGATTCATTGCCAGCATGAACCTGGTCAACTATTTTCGCCACCCGCTCGAGCCGTCCTGGAAGCACCAGCGCACCGCGCTGCAACAGCACTTCAGCAGCCAACGGCCCCAGTATCCATGAACGGCCTGCTGCTGCAGCTCTGGCATCCGTCAACTGAGCCATCGTCAACTTCAAACCGGGCCACTGAGCCTGACAGGACAGGGTACGTGCTGACCTCAGGGTCGCCGTCACCGAGCAAGAAGACACTGGTTCGGCAGCCCAATCTGCAGCCGTGAAGCGCAACGGCAACAACACCAGAAACGGGCCTTGCTGATCGGCATCAGCAAAACAGAATAACGGCCAACAAAAAGTGGGGTCGCGCAGCACCGGCAAACGCGTGCAAAGTTCGCTGACCGCTGCCTGCGCTGCCTGCCCGCAGGCGAAAAACCGGATCGCACGCGCGCCCACTCCGTTTGACACTTCGATCAGGAGGCGGTCCACGAGCGAACGCAATCCATCCCATCCCTTGTCTGTTGTCGGCCATGGGACGTGTATTTCGGCTTGATCGCCCATGCCATGCCCGCTGGGGTACTCGATCAACACCATGGCTTTGGTCTGCGCCTCAACCGCTCTGTACACATGCGGCACGTCGGCTGCAAACTCGTGGGTTTGACCGGACCGAACAAGGGCCGGGCTTTGCACGGGGCCCACCAGCAAGGCACCGCCAAGCACCGTCACACGCTCCCTTACTCCCTTGGGATGCGGTGCCGACTCTTGTAAACTGCCCAACTTTAGTTCTACGCAGTACAACTCCAACCTTGGGGCCGACTCACTTTGTTCAATAAATCGAACAGTAACCCCATCAGCTTCGAACTCGGTTGTGGACGCAAAACCTGTCGCACCCACCGTTCCAAGCAACTCCCCAAATGAAACCTCAAGGGCATTGGCGATAGCCCACAGCGTGGCCACTGTAGGATTGCCTGCTGCTGACTCAAGGCCAGAAAGAGTGGACTTGGCAACGCCTGAGCGCTCCGCCAAACCGGTCAAGGTCAAGCCCCGGCGCTCCCTGGCTGCGCGCAAGTTGCGTGCCAAATCCGAGTTGTCCGTGTTGTCCGTGTTGCTTGCCATGGTCCAGTTCCATATAATGAACTGCTATAGTTTATATAGAACACCGCCTCGCGTCAAGCTCTGTGCATCACTGATCCATTTTCATGCCAACTACGCTACGCCTTCGGCTAGGCCAAGCGCGTAGTCGTGCAGCTCGCCCAAAATGGCTTCGGCGCGTTCGTCGCCGCGCTCGCCGGCCTGCTCGGCCAGCTCGTCGATGCGCGCCATCTGGCGCTCCAGCGTCAGCGCCCCGCCTAGGCCATGCAGCAGCCGCGCCTGGCAATGGGCGCGCCAGCGCGCTTGCTCGTCGGCACTGAGCAGCTCGGGGAAATTGCGCGCCCGGTAGCGCCACACCAGTTCGCCCAAGCGCGGGTCCTCGAACTGGGTGCGCGTCCACGCCGGGTCGTTGGCTGATCGCTGGCGCAACTCCAGCAGGCGCAGGCGGTCGGCGTCGCCCACGAAGCCACCGTACAAATCCTGCTCGGGGTCGGGATGGGCGGCCCTGGCTTGCGCGGCCTGCTGTGCAGCTTGAGCGGCACCGTCGCGCTCATAGACCGCGCGCCAGAGCACGCTCAAATCGGGCAGCAGCGCGGCGCGCTCGGCGTGGCGCAGCCCTTGCTCCAGATCGATGCCCCAGCGCTGCGCCAGCTCGGGGCGCAGGGTTTTGAGGTTTCCCACCACCATGGGCGATTTGTTCAGGTGCACGCTCTTGAGCGGCAGGCGCTTGACCCCCGCAGGCAGCTCCTCTTGGCGCACAAAGAGCCGCGCGCGCACCTCGGCGGCGTTGAGCGTGGCCAACTCGGCGGGGTCGTGGGCCAAGTCCCAGGCCAGCAGCTCGTTGCGGTTGCTGGGGTGGCTGGCCAGCGGCCACATCAACCCTAGGCAGCCGCGCTCGGGCGGGAAAAACCCCGACACGTGCAAAAAAGGCTGGGCCCGCTGCGGCGTGGTCGGCAGCCCCAGCTCGTGCGCCACCTGCTCTTTTTTGTGCAGACCCAAGGCAAAGTCGAACAAGCGCGGCTGGCGCTCGCGCAGCAGCCGCGCCAAGCCGAGCGTGGCATACACGTCCGACAGGGCATCGTGCGCCGCCCCGTGTTCGATGCCGTTGGCACGCGCCAGGTCTTCGAGCTTGAAGCTGGGCCGGCCGTCGGCCTTGAGCGGCCACTGCAAGCCCTCGGGGCGCAGGGCGTAGCACAGGCGCAGCACGTCGAGCAGATCCCAACGGCCGCAGCCGTTTTTCCACTCGCGCGCGTAGGGGTCGAGCAGGTTGCGCCAGAGCATGAAGCGGGTGAATTCGTCGTCGAAGCGAATCGAGTTGAAGCCCACGCCCACGGTGCCGGGCTGCCCCAGCTCGGCCTCGATGCGCTGGGCGAACTCGTGCTCGGGCAGGCCGTGTTGCAGGCACTGCTGGGGCGTGATGCCGGTGATGAGGCAGCTCTCGGGGTCGGGCAGATAGTCGGGCGCCGGGCGGCAATAAAACATCAGCGGCGCGCCGATGGGGTTGAGCTCGGCGTCGGTGCGCACGGCGCCAAACTGCGCCGGCCGGTCCAGCCGGGCCTTGGCGCCAAAGGTTTCGTAGTCGTGCCAAAGAAAGGTGTGTGGCTTCATGGGGTGCTATTAAAGCCCAAGTCGCGCGCTGCCCATGCTGGCACTGCAACCGCCAGCTCATCCCGAACCCACGCAGCGCCCCCTGACTGCGGGCCTTTTGCTGCAAGCCCGATGCGTTATGCTGGCAGGATTATGCTGCGCCCTGCCCCCTTGCCGCTGCCCTCTGCCCTGACATGAAACCCCCATTGCACCCTGCTGCTCCGGAGCAGCCCCCGCGAGCGCACCCCAACCGCAGGCTGGTGCTGCGCGGCGCACTGGCCGGCGTGGGTGCTTTGGGCGGCCTAGCGCTGAGCGGCTGCGCCGAGCCCCCGGCTGAAGCCGTGGCGCTGGGCTACGGCGGCGTGCTGTCGATGCGCCTGAGCCCCGACGGCGAGCAGGCCTTGGTTGGGTCGGTGCAGCAAGGCGCCGGGCTGTGGAACTGGCGCACCCAGCAGCGCCTGGCTAACTTGAGCCACGCCGAGCAAGAGCGGGCGCAGGTGTTTGCCAGCGCCTTTGCCCCCGACGGCACGCGCGGCGTAACGGCCGAGCGCCACAACCTGGTGCATTGGGATTTGACCACCGGCCGCGTGCTCGGCCACTGGAGCGCACAGGCCAGCGTGCGCAGCGTGGCGCTCTCCAACCAAGGCCGGCGCATTCTGGCTGGCCTGAACTCGCGCGAAGCCTGGCTGCTCGACGGCCTCAACGTGCGCCTGCCGGTGATCATCCCGCACGCCGAGGCGGTGCGCGCGGTGGACATCAGCGCCGACGCGGCCTTGGGCGCGACCGGCGCCGACGACGGCCTGCTGCGCGCCTGGGACTTGGAGCGGGGCGCGGCCTTCATCACCTGGAAGTTCGAGGCCCCGGTGACCACCGTAGCGCTCTCGCCCGACCGGCGGCTGCTGTTTGCAGGCCCGGCGCACGGCCAAGGGCGGATCTGGGACTTGGCCCAGGGCACGGTGCTGCACCCGAGCTTGGGCGGGGTGCGCGGGGGTTTTAGCCAGGCGCGGTTTTCGGCCGACGGCGCGCTGCTGCTCACCGCCGCCGCCAACGGCCAGATCACCCTGTGGACGGTGGCCAGCGGGCAGGTGTGGCAGAGTTGGCAACTGCCGCGCTCGCTCACCGACCGCACCGAGCGCTTGGGCGTGCTCGACATCGGCTTCGATGCGCAAACGCGACTAGCGCTGGTCGCCGTGACCAGCGGCCAAGTGCTGGTCTGGCGGCTGGGCTGAGACCAAGCAGCCTCTTCAGTCGGCCGTGGCCTCTTCGGGTTCCGCCGGTTCTGCGCGGGCTTGGCGGTCTTTTTTGCTCAGCGGCTGAATGTCGAGCTTGACTTCGGGCTTGTCTGGGTTGCTGGTGTCGATGTCCACCTCGAGCCGTCCGCCATCGGTCAGGCGGCCAAACAGCAGCTCGTCGGCCAGCGAGCGCCGGATGGTGTCTTGGATCAGGCGCTGCATCGGGCGCGCGCCCATCAGCGGGTCAAAGCCTTTGACGGCCAAGTGCTTGCGCAAGGCGTCGCTGAAGCTGACCTCGACCTTTTTCTCGGCCAGCTGCTGCTCGAGTTGCAGCAGGAATTTATCCACCACGCGCATGATGACCAGTTCATCGAGCGCCTTGAAGCCCACGATGGCGTCGAGCCGGTTGCGAAACTCGGGTGTGAACAGTCGCTTGATGTCGGCCATTTCGTCGCCGGCCTGGCGCACGTTGGTGAAACCGATGGCCGCCTTGTTCATGGTCTCGGCGCCGGCGTTGGTGGTCATGATCAGGATCACGTTGCGAAAATCCGCCTTGCGCCCGTTGTTGTCGGTCAGGGAGCCGTGGTCCATCACCTGCAGCAGCACGTTGAAAATGTCGGGGTGCGCTTTTTCGATCTCGTCGAGCAGCAGCACGCAGTGCGGTTTCTTGGTGATGGCCTCGGTGAGCAGGCCGCCTTGGTCAAAGCCCACGTAGCCGGGCGGCGCGCCGATCAGGCGGCTCACCGCGTGGCGCTCCATGTATTCGGACATATCAAAGCGCGCCAGCTCGATGCCCAAGATGAAGGCCAGTTGCTTGGCGGCCTCGGTCTTGCCGACGCCGGTGGGACCGCTGAACAAAAAGGCGCCGATCGGCTTGTCGGGCTTGCCCAGCCCCGAGCGCGCCATTTTCACGCTGGCCGCCAGCAGTTCGAGCGCCTTATCTTGCCCGAACACCACCGCCTTGAGGTCGCGCTCTAGGGTTTGCAGCTTGCTGCGGTCGTCGCTGCTGACGCTGGCGGGCGGAATGCGCGCGATCTTGGCAACGATTTCTTCGACCTCGGCCTTGCCGATGGTTTTCTTGCGCTTGGACGGGGTGAGGATGCGCTGCGCCGCGCCGGCCTCGTCGATGACGTCGATGGCTTTGTCGGGCAGGTGGCGGTCGTTGATGTACTTGGCCGACAGCTCGGCCGCCGCCTGCAACGCCGCCGCCGCATACTTAACGCTGTGGTGTTCCTCGAAGCGGCTTTTGAGGCCCTTGAGGATGTCGATGGTCTGCGCCACCGTGGGCTCGACCACGTCGATTTTCTGGAAGCGGCGGCTGAGCGCGGCGTCTTTCTCGAAAATGCCGCGGTACTCGGTGAAGGTGGTGGCGCCGATGCACTTGAGCACGCCGCTCGAGAGCGCCGGCTTGAGCAGGTTGGAGGCGTCGAGCGTGCCGCCCGAAGCCGCGCCGGCCCCGATCAGGGTGTGGATCTCGTCGATGAACAAAATCGCGTTGGGCTTGTCTTTGAGCGACTTGAGCACGCCCTTGAGGCGCTGCTCGAAATCGCCGCGGTACTTGGTGCCCGCCAGCAACGAACCCATGTCGAGCGCATAGACGGTGGCTTCGGCCAGCACCTCGGGCACCTCTTTTTGCACGATGCGCCAAGCCAAGCCCTCGGCGATCGCTGTTTTGCCCACGCCGGCCTCACCCACCAGCAGCGGGTTGTTTTTGCGCCGGCGGCACAAAATCTGGATCACGCGCTCGACCTCGTAGTCGCGGCCGATGAGCGGGTCGATCTTGCCGTCGCGCGCCAGCACGTTGAGGTTTTGCGTGAACTGCTCGAGCGGCGAGGCCTTTTCGGGGGCTTTGCTCTCGCCGCTGGCTTCCTCGTTGTCGGCGGCGCCACCGCCCTCAGAGGGCTTGGCGGGCTCGGGCGGGTCGCTCTTTTTGATGCCGTGGGCGATGTAGTTGACCACATCGAGCCGGCTCACGCCCTGCTGGTGCAGGTAGTAAACGGCGTGCGAGTCTTTCTCGCCAAAAATGGCCACCAGCACGTTGGCGCCGGTGACTTCTTTCTTGCCGTTGCCGGTGCTCTGCACGTGCATGATGGCGCGCTGGATCACGCGCTGGAAGCCCAACGTGGGCTGGGTGTCCACCTCGTCGGCCCCGGCCACTTGGGGCGTGTTGTCTTTGATGAAGTGCGACAAGGACTTGCGCAACTCATCAATTTTGGCCGAACAGGCGCGCAGCACGTCGGCGGCGCTGGGGTTGTCGAGCAGGGCCAACAGCAGGTGCTCGACGGTGATGAATTCGTGGCGTTGCTGGCGCGCTTCCACGAAGGCCATGTGCAAGCTGACTTCGAGTTCCTGGGCGATCATGGTGCGTTTCCTTCAGTCTAGCCTGTAATTTACTGCGATTTGCGGCATCTGTGCGCAGCAATTGGGGCAAATCCGCCCTTATTCAATGGGTTCACTCACACATTGCAGCGGATGGCCGTGGTGCGCCGCGGCTTGCAGCACCTGTTCGACCTTGGTCTGGGCCACGTCGCGCGTGAACACGCCGCACACCCCCCGCCCTTCGAGGTGGATTTTGAGCATGATCTGCGTCGCGTGCTCGCGGTCTTTGTTGAAAAACTCCTGCAACACCTGCACCACGAACTCCATCGGCGTGAAGTCGTCGTTGAGCAGCAGCACCTGGTGCAGCTTGGGCGGGCGCACGCGCTGGCGGCGGCGCTCCAACACCGCCACCGGGTCGCCGGTGGGCAGTTGCGGGCTCAGATCGGGTTGCTTGGGCATGGGGCCGATTTTAGCGAGCGCGCGGCGCAAATAAAAAACCCCCGCACCCTCACGGGTCGGGGGGAGAGTTGCCAGCCTGCGGGCCCGCAGATTACATGTGCTCGATCATCACTTGGCCAAAGCCCGAGCAGCTCACCTGCTCGGCGCCTTGCATCAGGCGCGCGAAGTCGTAGGTCACGCGCTTGGACTGGATGGCTTTTTCCATCGAGCTGATGATCAGGTCGGCGGCCTCGGTCCAGCCCATGTGGCGCAGCATCATCTCGGCCGAGAGGATTTCGGAGCCCGGGTTGACGTAGTCTTTGCCGGCGTACTTGGGCGCGGTGCCGTGCGTGGCCTCGAAGCAGGCCACCGAATCGCTCAGGTTGGCGCCGGGCGCGATACCGATGCCGCCCACTTGGGCCGCGAGCGCGTCGGAGATGTAGTCGCCGTTGAGGTTGAGCGTGGCGATGACCGAGTACTCGGCCGGGCGCAGCAAAATCTGCTGCAAAAAGGCGTCGGCGATGCTGTCTTTGATGACGATGTCGCGCCCGGTTTTGGGGTTTTTGAACTTGCACCACGGGCCGCCGTCGATCAGTTGCGCGCCAAACTCGCGCTGCGCCAAGCCGTAGCTCCAGTCGCGGAAACCACCCTCGGTGTACTTCATGATGTTGCCCTTGTGCACGATGGTCACGCTGGGCTTGTCGTTGTCGATGGCGTACTGGATGGCCTTGCGCATCAGGCGCTCGGTGCCCTCTTGGCTCACCGGTTTGATGCCGATGCCGGAGCTCTCGGGGAAGCGGATTTTGGTCACGCCCATCTCGTCTTGCAAGAACTTGATCAGTTTTTGCGCCTTGGCCGAACGCGCTTCGTACTCGATGCCGGCGTAGATGTCTTCGGAGTTTTCGCGAAAGATCACCATGTCGATTTTTTCGGGCTCTTTGACCGGCGAGGGCACGCCCTTGAAGTACTGCACCGGGCGCAGGCAGACGTAGAGGTCGAGCTCTTGGCGCAGCGCCACGTTCAGGCTTCGGATGCCGCCGCCCACGGGCGTGGTCAGCGGGCCCTTGATCGAGACCACGTAGTCGCGCAGCGCGGCCAGGGTTTCTTCGGGCAGCCAGACGTCGGGGCCATAGACCTGGGTCGATTTCTCGCCGGCATAGACCTCCATCCAGTGGATTTGGCGCTTGCCGGCGTAGGCTTTGGCCACGGCGGCGTCCACCACCTTGAGCATCACCGGGGTGATGTCGTAACCGGTGCCGTCGCCTTCGATGTAGGGGATGATGACCTGGTCGGGGACGTTGAGCGAGTAGTCGGCGTTGACCGTGATGGGCTGACCCTGGGCGGGCACCTGGATGTGTTGGTACATGAAGCGATGACTCCGGGATGGGAAAAAAACAGGCGACGACTGGGTTGCTAAGCCCCGGGTGCGTGCCCTCTAAGGAAATAGTTGGCAAAATTGTAGCAACGAACCCTGCACCGACCTGACACGCCCATGAATGTCCGCAAATATCTTTGTTTTGCCGCCCGGCCCGCGGCGCTGCGCCCGGGCGCCCTGCTTGCGCTCGCTGGCGGGCCGCAACGGCTGGCTGCCGCGGCGCTGGCGCTGCTGGCCAGCGCGCTGCTGCTGTCCGTCGCCCCGGCCAAGGCCGGGCAGCCGCAACTCGATCTGCCGCGCATGCAGCTGCAAGCCGGCCTGCACCTGATCACGGCGCAGGTGGCGCGCACGCCCGAGCAGCTCAGCCTGGGCCTGATGTGGCGCCGCACCATGCCCGCCAACGAAGGCATGTGGTTTGTGTTCGACGCCCCCGCCACCCAGTGCTTTTGGATGAAAAACACCTTCCTGCCCTTAACGGCGGCCTTTGTGGCCGACGACGGCCGCATCGTCAACTTGGCCGACATGGAGCCGCTGTCGCAGCGCTCGCATTGCTCGGCCGAACCGGTGCGCTACGTGCTCGAGATGCACCGGGGCTGGTTTGCCGAACGCGGCATCGGCGCTGGCATGCGGCTGCGCGGCGGCCCGTTTGTAGGTGCGCCCTCAATCGCGCCCTCGACCGCGCCACGCTAGCGCTCAACCCGCAGCCCACGGCGCCTGTGCCCGGGCAAGCGGCTGGCCGCTTAAGCGCGGCTACTCATGCCGCAAGGCTTCGATCGGATTCAGCCGGGCTGCGCGCCGCGCCGGAAAGAAGCCAAACAGCACCCCGATGGCCGCCGAAAAGGCAAAGGCGAAGGCGTTGATGCCGGGGTCGAACACGAACGGCACGCCCATGAGCGCGGCCAAGCCCACGCTGGCCCCCAGCGCCAGCGCCATGCCGATCAGCCCGCCGATGGCCGCCAGCACCACCGCCTCGATCAAAAACTGCAACAGCACCTCGCGCTCGCGCGCGCCGATGGCCAGGCGCAGCCCGATCTCACGCGTGCGCTCGGTCACGCTCACCAGCATGATGTTCATGATGCCGATCCCCCCCACCACCAGGCTGACTGCCGCCACCGCGCCCAGCAGCAGCGTCATGATGCGCGTGGTGCCCGAGAGCGTTTCGGCCAGTTGCCGGGTGTCGAGCACGTTGAAGTTGTCTTCGTCGGTAGGGCCTAGGTGGCGGCGCTCGCGCAGCAGCTGCACGATGCCGGCGCGCACCACGGCGGCGTCCATGCCGTCGAGCATCGATACCTGCAAAATGCCGATGCGGGTGTGGCCCACGATGCGGCGCTGAAAGGTGTTGAGCGGCATATAGACCAAGTCGTCTTGGTCCTGCCCAAAGGCGCCCTGCCCCTTGGGCGCCAGCACCCCGACCACGGTGCACGGCATCTGGCGCACGCGCAGCAGCGCGCCCACGGCTGGGCTGGGGCCAAAGAGCTCGCGCCGCACGGTCTCGCCGATCAGGCACACCGCCGCCCCGGCGACCTGCTCCTCGTCGGTGAAAGGCCGGCCGTCGGCAAGGCGCCAGTTGCCGGTGAGCAGCCAGTCGTTGCTGCTGCCGATCACCGTCGTGCCCCAGTTGCGCCCGCTGGCCACCACGGTGGACCCAGTGCGTGCTTCGGGGGCGGTGGCCAGCACGCCCGGCACCTGCTCAAAAATGGCTTGCGCGTCGGCGGCCACAAAGGCCGGGGCTGCGCCGGGGCCGCCGCCGGGCCCCATGCGCTGGCCCGGCCGCACCTGCAGCAAGTTGGTGCCCAAGCCCTGGATCTGGGTCTGGATCGCCAGCGTGGCGCCGTTGCCGACGGTGACCATGGTGATCACCGCCGCGACCCCGATCACGATGCCGAGCATGGTCAGGAACGAGCGCAGCAGGTTGCGCCGGATCGAGCGCAGCGCCAGCAGCAAAGCGTTGATCCACATGGCTCAAGCCTCCGCGGAGTGCAGCACCGCGCTGGCTGCCGGCGCTGGCGCAGTTGCTTGTGGCGCCAAGCCCGCCGGGGGGCTCAGGCTGTCGCTGGCCAGCAAGCCATCGACGAAGCGCACCTGGCGGCTGGCGTAGGCGGCGATGTCGGCCTCGTGCGTGACCATGAGCACGGTCAGGCCACGGCTGCGGTTCAGGCCCTGGATCAGCTCCATGATTTCGTGCCCGCGCTGGCTGTCGAGGTTGCCGGTGGGCTCGTCGGCCAGCAGCACCTGCGGTTCGGTGACGATGGCACGCGCGATCGCCACCCGTTGCTGCTGCCCACCCGAGAGCTCGGCCGGGGTGTGGCGCTCCCACGGCCCTAGGCCCACGGCCTCGAGCGCGGCACGGGCGGCGGCGTGGCGCTGGCGCGCTGGCAGGCCGCGGTAGATCAGCGGCAGCTCGACGTTTTCCAGCGCCGTGGTGCGCGCCAGCAAATAAAAGCCTTGGAACACGAAGCCAAAATACTGGCGCCGCAGCAGCGCCAGCGCGTCGCGCTCGAGGCCCTGCAGCGGCACGCCGCGAAAGCGGTACTCGCCGCTGGTGGGCCGGTCGAGGCAGCCCAGCAGGTTCATGGCGGTCGATTTGCCGCTGCCGCTGGGCCCCATGATGGCCACGAACTGCCCGGCAGCAATCTCCAAATTGACACCCTTGAGCGCGGCAAAGGCGGTGGCGCCGTGGCCATAGACCTTGGTCACGCCGCGCAACTGGATCAGGGGCGCAGTCACGGCACCTGCCCCGCCCGGCGCTGCTCGACGATCACGGCCATGCCTTCAACCACGTCCTCGCCCGAGACCTCGGTGTGGCGCCCGTCGCTGATGCCGGTGCTCACCTGCAGCGCCACCGGCTGCCCGTCTTGCAGCACCCAGAGCTGGCGCAAGCCCGGGCGCGGGTCCATGCGCGCCACCCGCGGCGGCTGCTGCGGCAGGCGCGGCAACAGGCTGGCCAACACGCCGCCGCCAGCGGGTGCGGTGGTGGCAGCGGTGGGCATGAAGCGCAGCGCGGCGTTGGGCACGCGCAACACGCCTTGGCGCTCGACCGCGACGATGCTGGCGGTGGCCGTCATGCCGGGGCGCAGGCTCAAATCGGCGTTGTCCACCCGAATGGTGGTGCTGTAGGTGACCACGTTGTCGGTGCGCGTGGCGCCAAAAGCCACCCGGCTGACGCTGCCAGCAAAGCGCCGCCCAGGCTGGCTGCTGACGGTGAAGCTGGCCGGCTGGCCGGCGCGCACGACGCCGATGTCGGCCTCATCGACGCTCACTTGCAGCTCGAGCTGGCGCAAATCTTGCGCCAGTTGCAGCAGGGTCACGGCCTGCAGCGACGCCGCCACCGCGTTGCCGGGGTCCACCGAGCGCACCAGCACCACGCCGTCGATCGGCGCCCGAATGGCGGCCTTGCTCAGGTTGGTCTCGTGGCTGGATAGGTTGGCCTGCGCTTGCTCGACCGCTGCCTGGGCGCTGTTGACGTTGGCGCGCATGCGCTCGAGCACCGCCTGGGTGCGCTCAAAGGCCGCGCGCGCGGTGTCGAGCTCGGCCGCCGAGGGCACTTTGCCGCCGGACAGGCGCGCCACCTCTTGCAGCCGCTGCAGCTGCGCTTGGGTCTCGCGCACGCTGGCCTCGGTCTCGCGCACGCTGGCTTTGGCTTGGGCCACCTGGGCTTGGGCAGCGAGCACGGCAGCGCGGCCGTGGCGCACCTGGTCTTGCAAACGCTCGGTGTCGAGCTCGACCAGCACCTGCCCACGGCGCACGGTGTCGTTGATATCGACGTGCACGGCGCGCACCGTGCCCGACAGTTCGCTGCCGATGTTGACCGCGCGCAGCGGCTGCAAGGTGCCATTGGCGGTCACGTTGAGCACCAGGTTGCCACGCGCCAGCGGCTCGGTGACGAACACCGGTGCCGCCTGGCGCTGCTGCGCGGCGCTCCAAAACCACAGCGCCAGCGCCACCAGGGCCAGCAACAGCAGGCCCAGCCAGAGCCAGCGCGACTGCCACCAGCGCCGCGCTTGGGGCAGGCCGAGCAGCAGTTGCTGGGCCGCTGGCGCCGGGTTGGGGGTGGGAGGCGTAGGGGGCACGGGGCGGGTGGGTTCAGGCGGGGTCATGGGGCTCGGGCAGTGCTGCTTGGGGTTTGTCGGCGCTCCAGCCGCCGCCCAGGGCTTTGTAGAGGCGCACGTGGTCGGCGCTCCAGGCGGCGCGGGCGGCCGACAGCTCGTACTGGGCGCTCAAGAGGTTTTGCCGCGTCTCGAGCCAGATGCGGTAGTCGATCAGACCGCTGGTCAGGCGCAGCAGGGCCAGCGCTTCGGTGGCGGCCGCAGCGTCGGCGGCCTGCTGCACGTGCTGCAGGCGCTGGGCGCTGGCTTGCAGCGCCAGCAGGGCGTGCTCGACTTCGCGCAGCGCCGTCAGCACCGCCGCCTCGAGCTCGAGGCGCGACTGCTCCAGCGCCGCTTGTTGGGCTTGCAGCTGCGCCCGCGCCGCGCCGCCATCGAACAGGCTGGCGCTCAGGCGCAGCAGCAGGGTGCGGGTGAGCGCGGCCGGGTCGAACAAATCGCTCACCCGCGGGCTGCGCCAGTCGAGCGTGCCGCCCAGGGCCAGCGTGGGCAGGCGCGCGGCGTCGGCCTGGGCCACGCGCGCCGCTGCTGAACTCAGGCGCTCTTGGGCCCGTTGCACATCCGGGCGCTGGCGCAGGGTGTCGGCCGGGATGGTGCGCGCCAGCTCCAGCCCGGGGCTGGGGATGGGGCCGGCGGCGGGCAGATCGAGCGCGCTTTGCGGGCTGCGCCCGGTGAGCAGCGCCAGCGCGGCCTCTGCCTGCCCCTGTGCGGCCTCGATGTCGGGCAGGGTGGCGCGCAGTTGTGCTAGGTTTAGGCGCGCTTGCTCAAGGTCTTGGCTCGACATCAGGCCGGCTTGCAAACGCCAGCCCACGATCTGCACAAACTCCTCTTGCAAGGCCAGGCGGCGCTGCGCCACCACCCAACGCTGCTGCTGCAAGCGCCACTCGAAAAAGGTGAGCGCCACTTCGGCTGCCACGCTCACCTGCGCCTGCGCCACTTGGGCCGCCGCCGCGCGCGCCTCGGCTGCCGTGGCCGCACGGGCCTGCTGGCGCTGGCCAAACCAGTCCAGCTCCCAGGTGGCGTCGAGCCCGGCGCGCCAGGCGCTGGCCGCCGACGCCGATCCCACCTGGGCGCGCTGGCCGCTGGCCGTGGCCTGCACCTGCGGCCCCTGCGCGGCCGCGCCGACGGCATCGAGCGCGCGCGCCTGCTGCAGCGCCGCCTGCGCGCTGCGCACGCTGGTGTGGGCCTGCAAAGCTTGCCCGATCAGGCGGCTCAGGTGCGGGTCGTCAAAGGCCAGCCACCACTGCGCCAAGTCGGCGCTTGGGGGGGTGGCTGGGGTGGGCGCGGGCGCAACAACGCCGACCTCGGGCCAAGGGCTACGCCACTGAGGCGCCAGCGGCTGCGAGAGCACCGCGCTGGCCGCAGCTGCGGGTTCGGGGGCGGCGGGCAAAGCCGTGCAGCCGCTCAGGGCCCATAGCGCCAAACTGGCCAGCGCGCCCGCACCGAGCAAACGATCAGCAGCTGGCTCAACAGCCCCAGCCCGGCCACCAACACCCACATCGAACGCAGCGGAGCGCGCCCCAAAAAGACAATGACAATCCAATCGCATTCCAAGCCAAGCCGCGCCCGAAGGGGGCGCCTGTATGGCCTGATTGTGCTTGATGATCGCGCGCCGGGTGCGGGCTGGGGCTTAATCGGTGCAGCGCATTCGGGTTTGGCTGAAAGGCACAGCTCGGCGCGCAGCCCTGGGCTTACGCAGCCGCCACGGCGCGCGTGAGCGCCAAGGTGTTGTGGCGCAACATATCGACGTAGGTCGGGGCCGTGCCGTCGGGGGCCGAGAGCGCGTCGGAGTACAGCCGCCCAGCCGGGCGCAGGCCGGTTTCACGCCCGATCTGCTCGATCAGACGCGGGTCGGTCACGTTTTCGACGAACAAGGCCCGAATCCGCTCTTCGCGGATCTGCTGCACCAGCCGGGCGATGCCGCGCGCCGTCGGTTCGCTGTCGGCGCTCACCCCGCGCGCCGCCATGAAGCGCACGTTGTAGGCCTGGCCGTAGTAGGCAAAGGCGTCGTGGGCGACGATCACGCGCCGCTGCGCCACCTCGATCGGCGCCCAGGCGGCGCGGATGTAGTCATCGAGCTGCGCCAAAACGGCGTCGTAAGCCTGCGCGCGCTGGCGGTAAAAGTCGCAGCCGGCGGCGTCGGCAGCGCACAAAGCGTCGGCGATGTTGCGCACGTAGACGCGCACGTGGGCCACGTTTTGCCAAGCGTGCGGGTCGTGCTCGCCGTGGTCGTGGCCATGACCGTGCCCGTGACCATGCCGGTGGCCGTGGCCGGGGTTGCGCAACGGCTCGATGCCGCGGCTGAGCACCACGTGCTGGCCACGGAAGTTGGCGCTGCGCAGCAAGCGCGGCATCCAGCCCTCGAAGCCCAGCCCGTTGGAAAACACCAGCCGCGCCTGCCCCACCAAGCGCGCCTGCGCTGGCCGTGGCTGGAACACGTGGGCGTCGCTGTCGGGCCCGATGAGCTGCGTGAGCTGCACCCGCTCGCCCCCGACTTGCTGCACCAAATCACCCAAAATGCTAAAACTCGCCACCACTGGCAGCGCGGCGGGTGTGGCGGTCGCCCAAGCCGCGCCACCCACCCCCGCCAAGCCCAAACCGGCCACCAAACCGCGGCCAAAAATCCGTCGTTTCATGCGATTACCCTTTCAAATGCACTGCAGACACCGAGCGCTGCCGCCAAACCCCAAAGCGGCCCAAAATCATCGACAGCAGCCACAGCGCGCCCAACGCGATCACGATGGCCGGGCTGGTCGGCCAGTCGGCGTGGTACGAGAGCAGCAAACCGGCCACGCAGCACACCAGCGCCAGCGCCGGCGCGAGCCAGAGCAGCGATCCGATGCGGCGCACCCAGAACCGCGCCGCCGCTGCGGGCAAGACCATGATCGCCACCGCCATCAGCGTGCCCAAGGCATGGAAACCGGCCACCAGATTGATCACCACCAGCACCAAAAAACCGTAGTGCGCCAGCGCGCTCCAGCGCGGGCTGTGGGCGCGCAAAAAATCGGGGTCTAGGCATTCCAGCACCAGCGCGCGGTAGAGCAGGCGCATGGCCAGCAGCGTGATCAGCGCTATGCCCAGCAGCAGCGCCAGCGCGGCGTCGTCGAGCGCCAGCACGGTGCCAAACAGCACGTGCAACAGATCGACCTGGCTGCCGTAGGTCGAGATGATCAGCACCCCCAGCGCCAGCGAGAGCAGGTAAAAGGCCGCCAGTGAGGTGTCTTCGCGCAGCACCGTGCTGCGCGCCACTAGGCCCGAAGCCACCGCCACCACCAGCCCGGCCACGATGCCGCCCAGCGTCATCGCCCCCAGCGACAGGCCCGAGATCAAAAAGCCCACCGCCGCGCCCGGCAAAATGGCGTGCGCCATGGCGTCGCCGGTCAGGCTCATGCGGCGCAGCATCAGGAACACGCCCACCGGGGCCGCGCTCAGGCTCAGCAGCACGCAACCCAGCAGCGCGCGCTGCATGAAGCTAAACGCCCACAAGGGTTCAAGCCAGGCCAGCGCGGCCATCAGAGCACCCCGGCTGCGCGTGCGGGCGCTGCCTGAACCTGGGACCGGGACGGTTGGGCGCTATGGCCGGAGCCGTGCTCTTCGTGGCGGTGGCTGTCACCGTGCGCGTGTTCGTGCGCGTGTTCGTGCACATGGTGCCCATGCACCGCCGGCTCCGCCTCGGCTTCGCACCAGGGCGCGCCCTCGTCGAAGGCTTCGCGCATATTCATGGCGCGGCGCAGGTTGGCGGGCGTGAGCACGGCGGCGGTGGCACCAAAAGCGATGGGTTCACGCGCCAGCAGCAGGGTGTGCGCAAAGTGCCGGCGCACCAAGCTCAGGTCGTGCAGCACCACCAGCACGGTCTTGCCAGCGGCGCTCCAGCGCTCGAGCAACTGAAGCAAGTCGAGCGTGGTGCCCTCATCGACGGCGGCAAAGGGCTCGTCGAGCAGCAGCAGGTCGGCGTCTTGCAAGATCAGACGCGCAAACAAGGCGCGCTGAAACTGCCCGCCCGACAAGGTGTCGATGGTGCGGCGCTCAAAGCCCTGCAGGCCGACGCTGGCCAAGGCCTCGAGGCAGCGCTGGCGCTGCGCCGCGCTCCAGCGCCCGAGGGCGCCGCTCTGGTGCCACAGGCCGTACTGCACCATATCCAGCACCGTGACCGGAAAGCTGCGGTCGATCTGCGGCGTCTGCGGCAGATACGCCACGCGCTGCCCAGCCAAGCAGTCGATGCGCCCGGTGAGCGGCCGCAACTGGCCCGCCAGCGCCCGCAGCAGCGTCGATTTGCCGGCGCCGTTGGGGCCGACGATAGCCAGTTTGGAACCCGCCGGGCAAAACAGAGACAAATGGTGCACCGCCGGATGGCGCTCGTAGCCCAGCGTGAGGTTGTGCAGCCTAAGCCCCAGCCCAGCTGCCGGCTGACTGTCGGGCGCGGCAACCGACGCACCCGCTCCCGCACCGGCCCCAGCGGCATAAGGAGGGGCTGCAGGTGGTGCAGGTTCAGGCACGCGCAACCGCGCTGCAGCAGCCGAAGCCGATGCCGCCAGCGGCTGGAACCAAGAAAGCAAAGACTTGATGGGCACCTTGTTGCAACTCGATTGCGTTAATATCGGGATCATAACGCAACTTTGTTGCAGCAGCCGAGTCCATGACCATGACCATGCCCCAAACCGCCGCCCCCTCATCCAGCCCGCTCACACCCGAGCTGCTCGAGCGCTTGCACCGCGCTGGCTTGCGGGTCACGCCGGCCACGCGCGCCGTGCTGGGCCTGTTTGCCGCCGACCCCTGCGCCGCGCGCTGCCACTTCGAGGTGCTGGCGCAGCTGCAGGCGCGCGGCCTGCTCATCAACCGCGTCACCTTGTACCGGCTGCTCGATCGGCTCGCCGCCTGCGGTGTGCTGCTGCGCCACGCCGACGCGCACGAGCGCCGCTGGCGCTTCACCTGGGCCGGCAACGGCGCCGCCGCGCTGGCGCAACCGCGCTTTGAGTGCGACGCCTGCCACTGCCTGCTGCCGCTGCCTGCGGCGGCGCTCGAGGCGCAGCAGCTGGCGCAGAGCTGGAGCGAGCGCATGACCGCGCTCGGGCACCAGCCGCAGCGGCTCGATTTCACCTTGCACGGCACCTGCGCCGACTGCCTCCAACCCCACGCGCGCCCATGATTTTCAGCTCCGCCCTTCGCTACGCTTGGCCCAGCGGCCCTACGCTCGACTTTCCCGACCTGGAGCTGGCCAGCGGCGGCGCGTTGCTGTTGCGCGGCCCCTCGGGCAGTGGCAAGTCCACTTGGCTGGCGCTGCTGGCCGGGCTGCTCACGCCCAGCGCCGGCGTGCTCGAAGTCGCCGGCACGCACCCGGCGCAGCTGGCGCAAGCCGAACGCGACGCTTGGCGTGCGCGCCACATCGGCTTTTTGCCCCAGCGCGGCCTGCTCAGCCAGGCCTTGAGCGTGCACGACAACTTGCAACTGGTGGCCTACGCCGGTCAGCAGCCGCTGGATCGCGCGCACACCCAGCACCTGATCGAGGCCCTTGGGCTGGGCGGTTTGCTTCAGCGGCGCCCGCACCAGCTCTCGACCGGGCAGGCGCTGCGCGTGGCGCTGGCGCGGGCGCTGTTGCGCCGCCCGGCCGTGCTGCTGGCCGATGAGCCCACCGCCAGCCTCGACGACGACCTCGCCGCCCAAGCCATGGCGCTCATCAGCCAGCACGCGCAGCAGCATGCCGCCACGCTGGTGGTGGCCACACACGACCAGCGTGCCGTGCAAGCGCTGCCGCACGCGCGCACCCTGCGCTTGCAGCCACACGCGGGGGCGCAAGCATGAACACCCTTGGCCTGTCGTGGCGCTACCTCTGGTCGCGCCCCTTGAGCACGGTGCTCAACCTGCTCATGCTCAGCTTGGGCGTAGCGGCCATGGTGTTCGTGCTTAGCGCGCGCGAGCAGCTCACAAACACCTTTGAGCGCGACCTGGCCGGCATCGACGCCGTGGTCGGCGCCAAGGGCAGCCCGATCCAGCTCATCATGTCGGGCGTATTCCACCTCGACGTGCCGCCGGGCAACATCCGCTTGGCCGATCTGGAACAACTGCGCCAACACCCGCAAGTGGCCGCGATCATCCCGCTCAGCTTGGGCGACAACCTGGGCGGCTACCGCATCGTCGGCACCACCCCGGACTATGTCGCGCTCTATGGCGCCGAACTGGCCCAAGGCCAGCTCTGGAACGCGCCGATGCAAGCCGTTCTGGGTGCCCAAGTGGCGGCCAGCAGCGGCTTGGGTCTGGGCCAAAGTTTCGTCGGCGTGCACGGGCTGGACCCGGTCGGCAAGGCGCACGATCAATGGCCCTACACCATCACCGGCATCTTGGCGCCTTGCGGTTGCGTGCTCGACCGGCTGGTGCTCACCGCCACCGAATCGGTCTGGCTGGTGCACGACGATCTGCACGGCATGGCGCAGATGAGCCCCGAGGAACGCGCCGCCGTCGAGGCCGAGCGCGAAGTCACCATGGCCCTGATCCGCTACACCACGCCGCTGGCCGCCGTCACCTTCCCGCGCTTCGTCAACGAGCAGACCAATATGCAGGCCGCCGCCCCGGCGCTCGAGCTCACGCGGTTGCTCACGCTGCTGGGCGCGGGCACCCAAGTGCTGCAGGGCTTTGGCCTGACGCTGCTGCTCATGGCCGCGCTGTCGGTGTTCGTGGCGCTGTGGCAAGCGGTGCGCGAGCGCGAGGCCGATCTGGCCATGCTGCGCATGCTGGGCACGCCGCCGCGGCGCTTGGTCGCTTTGTTGCTGACCGAGGCCTTTGCGCTGGCGCTGTTGGCGCTGCTGCTGGGGCTGGCGCTGGCCCAAGGCTTGCTGGCGGCCCTGGGCGGCTGGTTGCCCACGGGTGCCGCCACCTTGGTGCAGGCCGCACACTGGAGCCCGACGCTGTTGTGGGTGCCGCTGGGGGTGTTGCTGCTGGCGCTGCTGGCGGCGGCCCTGCCGGCTTGGCGCGTGCACCGGCTCGACGTTTTGACCCTACTCAACCGGAGCTAAAACCCCATGAACCCGATGAAAACCACCCACCGCACCCTGCTGGCCCTGCTCGCCAGCGCCGCCTTGGCCCTGCCCGTCTGGGCCAGCCCAACCACGCCGACCACGCCTGCTGCCCCGCACGGCCACACCCACGGCCAGCAGCACACCCCGGCGCAGATTCAGCAAGACATCCAACGCCACCAGGCGATGGCCGCGGCGCACCAGGCGGCCGCTGAATGCCTGCAAGCCGGGCGCGGCGAACGCGTCTGCCACCAGGCCCTGCGCGCCGCCTGCACCGGCATCGCCTTGGGCAACTACTGCGGCATGCGCCATGTCCACTGACAAAGGGCTTTGGCTGCGGCGCTCTTGGTTGCGCCGCATCGCAGCCCTGGGCGCCACCGCCATCGCCGCACCCGTGTTTGGGCAGAATGCGCCGGCGGCTGGCGCTGCTGGCGCCCCCAATGCGCCCGCGGCTCCCGACGCGGCTGGGATTCCTGGCGCCGCTGGCCACCCCAACCCACTGGCCGGCGGCACCGGCATGGGCTACCACAGTCCCCTAAGCGCCTTTGCCCCACTGCCCCAGCGCAGCGACGTGGTGCCGTGGTCCACCCTGGCCGATTTCACCACCCGCACCGAACGCCAGCGCGTGGTGCAGGTGTATTCCGCCGCCATATTGGCGCTGGATCAGCGCACCGTGCGCCTGCAGGGCTTCATGACGCCGCTCGACCCCGGCACGCGCCAAGTGCATTTTTTGCTCAGCTCGGTGCCGCTCACCTGCCCCTTTTGCACCCCCGGCGGCCCCGAAAGCCTGGTGCAAGTGCGTGCCCGGCGCCCTATTCGCTACAGCATGGGTGCCGTCGTCGTCGAAGGCCGCTTTCACGTGCTGCACAACGACTCGCTGGGCTTTTTTTATCGCATCACTCAGGCTATCGAGGTCGATTGAGCGCCCTGCTCTAGGTGCACCCAATCGACGATCTCGCCCTTGGGGGTGTGGTGCTTTCGACCAGCTCTTGCTGCAGGATCGGTGGCGTGATTGTCTAGCCGGCGAGTCGTGCAAAATTGCTTTGCATGGCCTGAAGCACTTGGGTCACGGTGGTTTTGCGCAGCGCGAGACCTTCGGCCAAATCCAGTGCCTTGCTATCCCGGGCAGTAAGTCAGGTCATACGGCGGCGCCAGCTGCCAGCTGCCAGCTGCCGTCGGCTTCCATCACGAACGACAGGTTCTTGGCGTGGTCATACGCCAGTGAATCAGCCTATCACATCGAGCGCTTTCGCGCCTTGGTGTAGGCGCGCTGACGGGTGGCGACTGCTGCTTTCAGGCGCATGTCCTCAATCGACTTCGATTGCAAGACCAGCACGGGGGATAGGTCATGGAGGGCGTTGAGCGCCTCCAGAATGCGCGCAAAAGTCTCGAGCGTGCAGCGGCCCGTGCGCTCGAAGTTTCCGAGCGTCTTGTTGGAGATGCCGACGCGCTGCGCCAACTCGTCAACCGAGAGGTTGAGCGCCAGCCGCCGAGCCCGGGCGCGCTGACCCAGCTCCAAGCAGACTTCCTCGGGCAGTGCAAGCGCGAAATCGACCATTTTTATACCTGAAGGCTTGGATATCCAGCCATTACAGGAAGAATTGCAGCCAATAGCAGCCCTGCAGTCAAAGCGTTTTCGCCCTCGGGGGTGGTGCCTTCGACCTGCTCTTGCAGGTTGCTTGGGTGCACCGCCTTGTCGCAGTGCTCCCCAACCTACCCCATCGACTGTTCTGGATGCTGTTTGGCCCGGCGCGCGTTCAGCCAAGCGCTGCGCACCAAAACCCAAAGCACGCCCAGCATGGCTGCGGCCATGGCCGCCACCACGAGCATCATCAAGCGCGCGGGTGAGACCGGGTGAGCAGGGGCAAAAACCGGCTCGATCGTGCGCGTGGGCTGCGTCAAGGGGCTCTGCAATGCGGTCTCGTACATAGAAATCGTACTGCGCACAGCAAAAACCTCGGCTTGCATTTGCGTCAGCATCATGTTGGCAAGCATGATCTGATTGAACCTGGAATCTGGAACCCGATCGACAACGGCCAGTTGCGACAACTTATTCAGGCGCATTTGACTCGCCTCCAACTGCTCCCGGTTTGAAGCCAGTTCGCTGCGCAGGTTGTCAATTCTGGGTTGGGCAAATTCATTGTGTATGCGCACCAGTTCGGCCAAAGTTGCTTCGGTTTGCATTTTTGCCTGCTCGCGGCTCGGAGCGCGCACTTTGAGCTCGATCAACGGCGATGCATCGGCTTGGGTTGCTCGAACCAGTTGCGCTTGAATTCGACCGGCATCAGCGCCAGAGCGGATTGCATTGATCCAATCTTGGTCTGTGGTTGCTTCAGCAATACGCTGCTGAAAAGTCAAAGACCGCAGACGCTCAACCGCAAGCAACGGCGACTCGACCGGCTGGCGCGTCACATTTACCTGCCCAACCTGCCCAACCTGCCCAACCTGAATCAGTGCCGTGGCCTGATAAACAGACGGACTGAGCATGCCAATGCCCACGCCCAAGGCAATACCAACTGCCAAGAAAGCGAGCAGCGTCTTCCACGCCCCGATCAAGGTATCCCACAAGTCAAGCAGGCTGATTTCGTCGTCGTTTGAATTCATTGTTTGATTCTACCGCACCACCCCCTGCCCCACCGCCTGCTCTAGGTGCACCCAATCCACGATCTCGCCCTCGGGGGTGTAGCCTTCGACCAGCTCTTGCAGCAGCAAGCGCAGCAGCGCGGCGTCGCGCAGCTCAACGCTGTCACCCTGTTTGCAGCCCGCTAAGGGCTGGCGCCGCTGCCAACGGGGCAACGCAAAACACTGTTGCAAAAGCGCTTTGAAGAGTTGTTGACGTAAGACCTGAAAAACCGTAGCTACGGCGTTTCCAGCAACCCCGCCGCCTCGGCAGGTGTCACGATGCGCACGCCCAGGTAGTTGCCGCCCAGGCTGTGCAAATGCTGATCGCCAGAGGCAATCAAATGGGCGCGTGCTTCCACTGCACACGCCAAAACCTGATCATCATCGGCATCCTTGGCAATCACTCTTGGCACCTGCTGGGGCACCACCAGCGTGACCATGGCGCTGTAGTGCGCCACCAGTGCCTGCGCCGTGGTTTGCAGCGCTGTGATGCGCTTGGTCAGCTTGGCATAGTGCAGGGTCTGACTCAACTCATCGACCAGCACCGGGCTGCTGTACAGCGCAATGGTGTCAGTTAGCGCCAGCTCCAGCAAGCGGCGCGCATGGCCGCCCCACAACAAACCAGACACCACCACATTGGTATCGAGCACCAGGCGCAGCCGGATGCCTCTGAGGCTGCTACCGCTCAATGGGCCTCCTGCTTGCTGCGCTGGGCACGCACTGCCTGCACCTGTTCATCAATCATCTGCTCGATCTCGGGCGTCAATTCCTCGGGCGGTGCGCTGGCCCATAGGGCGCGCAAGGATTCGCCTGCCTGGCGCTTGAGCTGCTCGCGTAGCATGGCCTCCAGCGCTTGCGGTGTGAGCAGGCCAGCGGCTTGTGCGCTTTGTGCCAGCACATCGGGCAATTCAACTTGAACGGTGGTCATGGGGATTCCTTTGTTAGCGGCCAAAAACCAAGTCTACAACGTGACCGTGGGCGACAGCGCCGAAGTCCAAGCACTGGCGTTTTTTTGCTTGCAGCGCCCTGCGGGCAGCTCACAGTCGGCCCTGCCCCACCGCCTGCTCTAGGTGCACCCAATCGACGATCTCGCCGTCGGGGGTGTAGCCTTCGACCAGCTCTTGCAGCAGCAGGCGCAGCAGCGCCACGTCGTTGACTTGCAGCGCCAGTTCGAGCGTGGCCAGCTTGGGCTGCAGCTGCGGCCAGGGCCAGCTGGCTTCGTGCGCTTTCATGATGCGTGGGTGCACCGTGGGCTGGGGGTCGTTGCCGATGAGCAGCTCTTCGTACAGCTTTTCGCCCGGGCGCAAGCCGCTGATCTCGATGCCTATGTCGCCCTGCGGGTGTGCGGCGTCGCGCAGCGTCAGGCCCGAGAGCTCGACCATGCGCTGCGCGAGGTCGTAAATGCGCACCGGCTGGCCCATGTCGAGCACGAACACGTCGCCGCCCTTGGCCATGGCGCCGGCTTGGATCACCAGCTGCGCCGCCTCGGGTATGGTCATAAAAAAACGCGTCACCTCGGGGTGCGTGAGCGTGATCGGGCCGCCGTCGCGGATCTGCTGCCGAAACAGCGGCACCACCGAACCCGACGAACCCAACACATTGCCAAAGCGCACCATGCACATGCGGGTGCGGCCACGCAGCGCCGGTTCGGCGGCCAGCGCCTGCAAGGCGAGCTCGGCCAAGCGCTTGCTGGCGCCCATGACGTTGGTCGGGCGCACGGCTTTGTCGGTGCTCACCAGCACAAAATCGCTCACCCCATTGGCCGCCGCCGCCTGCGCCGCGCGCAGCGTGCCCCAGACGTTGTTGCGTATGCCCTCGGCCGGGTTGTGCTCCACCAGCGGCACATGCTTGTAGGCCGCGGCGTGATAGACCGTGTCGGGGCGCCAAGTGCGCATGATCTCGTCGAGCCGCGCCGCGTCTTGCACATTGGCCAGCAGCGGCACCCGGCGCACGCCGCCACAGAATGAGTCGTCTGGGTTGGTTGGGCTTGTGGATAAGCCATCGGCGCCGCCTGCGCCGCCCTCGCCTGCTTCGGCGTCATCAGCTCCATCGGCGCACAAGGCATGGAGCTCGCGCTCCAGCGCATAGAGCGCGTACTCGTTGTTTTCGAGCAGCAGCAGCACCGCCGGGCGCTGGCGCACGATCTGGCGGCAGATCTCGCTCCCGATCGAGCCCCCGGCACCGGTCACCAGCACCACCTTGCCGACGATGTTTTTGGCCAGCAAAATGTGGTTGGGCGCCACCGGCTCGCGCCCCAGCAGGTCGTCCACATCCAGTTCGTGCAGATCGGCGCTGCTGATGCGGCCGTGCGCTGCGTCGCTCCAGCGCGGCAGCGTGCGCAGCGCCACCCGCAGCGGGCGCAGGGTCTCGAGGATCTGGTTGCGGCGCGCGCGCTCCAGCTTGGGCATGGCCAGCAGCACCGTGCGCACCCCGGCTTTGTTGACCAGTGCGGGCACATCGGCCGGCGACACAATCGGCAAGCCGCCTAGCACCTGGCCATGCAAGCGCTCGTCGTCGTCGATGTAGCCGGCCAATTTCAGCTCTTGGCTGTGCGCCAGCACCCGGGCCAGTTCGCGCCCGGTTTGCCCAGCACCGTAGATCAGCGCCTTGGGCAAACTGCTGCGCGCCGACATATCTTGGTACAGGCCGCCCAGCCAATAGCGCGCCAACACCCGCGTAGCCCCCACCGCCACCCCCAGCAGCAAGGGCTGGATGATGCCCACACTGCGCGGCACCCCGGGCAGCCCCAGCACCGTCACCACGCCGGCGTACAACACGGCATAAAGCGCAAACACGCGCAACAGCGTCTGCGCTGCCGCCCAATCGGTGTAGCGGAAAATGACGCGGTAAAAGCCATTGACCACAAACAACGGGAGCGCAATGGCCAGCGCCGCCAGCGCCGCCAAATAGGGGCGGTACAAATTGTCAGCCGTACCCTGCCACGGCAACCAAAGGTCGAGCCGCAAATAAAACGCCAGCCACACCGTGAGCACGCACAACGCCCCATCCACCACCAGCGCCAGCGTGCGCTTGAGCGGGCGCGGCAGCGCCAATACGGTTTGCGCTGTACGCACCAGGTGTGAGCTCAATGCATTGCCTTTTTCGTCTTGTATCACTTTTGCTGCGCCATGCTTTGCACCGCATCAAGCAGCTCCCTTACCAAAATGCACAGCTCCTTGATCGTGGACTCCTCCACCTCCAAAAAGCCTTCATACTCAGCCAGATTTCTTTTTTGATGAGCGGCATCCAGTACCCTCCAGCGTGGGGCCGACCAACCCACAGTGTGCGTCAGACATTGAAAAACCGTGAACCTGTTCTCACTGCGATAGCCATGCCAACGCAGCGCAGCCAAGGCTGCCGCATGAGCGGCGTTATAGGCGCTGGTGAATCGCCCTTCTTGCGAAACTCGATCAAGCTGCGCGTCGGCCAAGCGGGTACGCGCCATTTCAAGCATTCGTTTAAATTCCGCTTCATTGCGCGGCTCGGCTTTTAACTGACCGATCCGCGCCAAATTTTCCAGTTCACGAGAGCTCATGGTGGGCCTTCTAGCAGCGTCAACACAGGCTGTGCCAACACCCTACTGACAAAAGAATCCGGCTCGCGCTGGCGCCTTTTAAATTCATCAAGCGTGTAGCAATTGGGATTGATCTTACGGCCCAGACGGGCCTCTGCCGGGATCAAGAGCTCCAGCACCTCGCTCAACAGCAGATCGTCGCCCACCAACATCAAGTCCACATCACTCTGTGCCGTATCCGTGTGCCGTGCGACCGAGCCATAGACCCAAGCGGCGTGTAGCTTCGGCACAAGGGGTCTCAAGGCCTCCTGCAACTGCGGCACTACGCCCAAAGTCTTGCGCGTCAACGCCACCAGTTCGGCATACACGGGGCTTGTGGGGTTGGCGTTGAAGCAACGCATGTTGCCCTTGCTCTCGGAGCACACCAAGCCCGCATCCACCAGACGATTCAACTCGCGCTGCAGCGACGCGCTCCCCAAGCCCGTCAGGCGTCGAAGCTCGCTGAAGTGATATTGACGCTCAGGCTGCCCAAAGAGCCACCGATACACTCTGGACTGGCTGTCGGAAAAGATGGCAGAAGCTATAGACATGTACAGAATTTAGCACGATCCATCCATTTTTTGGCACGAAAGCGCTCAGCCTCGCGCCCGGCGCCTCAACGTCCTCGCCACGCAGCACGGAGCCGAGATGCTCAACAGCACGCGCTGCACGGCGTCGGCCTCATTTGCCGTAAAGCTGGGGACGGCTCCTAGAAATCTGCATCCCTCGTCACCACCACAAAACCATCTTCCTTGGCACGCATCCACACCCCTTTGTCAGAGGCGGACTAGACCCGGTGTTCCCGGTCTGCCGCATAGGCCAGCACGGCCATGATGTCCTGCTCCGTCAGCTCCGGAAAATCGTCCAGCACATCCTGTTGTGACATGCCACTCGACAGCATAGAAAGGACGTCGTTCACAGAAATCCTCAAGCCTCTGATGCAGGGCCTGCCACCACGCTTGCCTGGTTCTAAAGTGATGCGATCCATCGCGTGCTCCACATCGAATGATCGTCCGGGATGTGACAGTTAGCTAGGAATCTGCTTGCAGGCCCGTCTCAAGGCTTCCCGGTCTGGAAATTCCCTTTGAACGTAATCGGCGATCGATCTCTTGCCTTGCCTTAGCAAGGCAATCTCGGATTTCGTCAATTGATCGGAAACCCACAAGTTAGCGGGCTTCGTTGGCTGTAAGGGCCTCGGGCTCAATACCGAAGATTTTGATGAAGTCATCTTGAAACCGCTCCTTAATCAAGAGGGCATGGGACAGCCTCTTGCCTTCTGGGCACTTCATCCATATTCGGGGCAGAGCCGCCCAGCGCAGCCAGACGTCGCGCCGCCTGAATGCGCACAAATGTCATCACGGCCTCGCGAAACAGATCGGACTTGTCCATGCCGGGGTCAGCCACTTCCAAGGCGCGCTGGTACAAGGCATCGTCGATGGTGATGGTGGTTCGCATGGCGGTTTTAGTCATCAAATTTGATGCAATCTTACATCGGCTTTGATTCTGCCCGTTGGCATGCGCGTAGAGCCGCGCACCTCGTCGCCTGCATGGTATGTGCACTCAATGCGCCACCCCGTCCCGCCGCAGCACCTTGAGTGCCGTGAGCCATAGGATTTGGATGTCAAAAGCCAGCGATTGGCGCTGGGCGTATTCGGCGTCGTAGCGCACCTTTATGGGGATGGGCAGTTCGTCGCGGCCGTTTACTTGGGCCCAGCCGGTCAGGCCGGGTTGCAGGTGGTGCACGCCGGCTTGGGTGCGCAACGCGATCAGGTCGTGCTGGTTGAATAGCGCCGGGCGCGGCCCCACAAAGCTCATATCGCCCTTGAGGATGCTCCAGATCTGGGGCAGTTCGTCGAGGCTGCTGCGGCGCAAAAAGGGGCCGATGGGTGTGAGCCAGCGCTGCGGGTCGGTGAGCAGGTGCGTGGCCACGGCCGGGGTGTCGGTGCGCATGCTGCGAAACTTGGGCATGTAAAAGTTGCGGTTGTTGCGCCCGACGCGCTCGCTCCAGTACAGGGCCGGCCCGGGCGAAGTCAGGCGCACCGCTAGGGCCACCAGCGCCAGCGGCAGCAGCAGCACTAGGGCGGCCAGCACAGCCAGCACCAAATCAAAACCGCGCTTCATGCAGCCGCCCCCATGCCGGCCGCTGCGCGCCTCAAGCCCTCATCCACCGAAACCGGCGGGCTCCAGCCCAGGGTGGTGCAGGTGTGGGCAATGTCTAGCTGCAAATTGCCCAGCAGGCGCCGCGCCTTCTCGCGCTGGCCCAGCACGGCCGCTGCCGCCATCAGGCTCCCAGTGGACACGGGCCACAAGCGCGCCGGGCGGCCCAAGGCCACGCCCATGCGCTGCAGCAGCTCGGCGGTGGACAGGTCGTGGCCGTCGCTGACCATAAAGGTCTGGTTGGCCGCAGCCGGGTGCTCTAGGCAGGTGCAGAGCAAATCCACGAGGTTGTCTAGGCCCACAAAACTGCGCCGGTTGCTGTGCGCCAGCCCCAGGGGCAAGGGCCAGCCGCGCTGCACCGCGCGCATCAGGGCGGCAAAGTTGGCCTTCACGCCCGGCCCATAGACCAAGGGCGGGCGCACGATCACCAGCTCTAGGCCGCTGGCAGCCGCCAGCGCGCGCAAACCCTGCTCGGCCTCGTGCTTCGACACGGCATAAGCGTCTTCGGGCTGGGGCAGGTCGTCGTGGCGAAAGGGGCGCCCGGCGGCGGTGTGCTCGCCGTTGACCTTGGCCGTGCTCACAAACACAAAGCGCCGCACCCCCGCCGCCACGGCCTGCTGCGCCAGGTGCAGGGTGCCAGCCGTGTTGGCTGCGCGAAAGGCGGCCAGCGGATCGGGCGCCGTGTCGTGCATGATGTGCACCCGCGCCGCCAAGTGCACCACGGCGCTGCACCCGCGCAACAAGCCAGACCAATCTTGGCTGGTGTGCAGCTGCGCCACCCCGGCCAGTGCGCCGCCCGCCATGCGGTGCTCGTGCCGCGCGCTGCCCGATACCGCAAACCCAGCATCGTGCAAACGGCGCTCGAGCGCTTGGCCCACAAAGCCGGATACGCCGGTGATCAAAACGCCTGTGCGGGTGCTGGTGGTGTTGGGGGTGCTGGAGTTGGGTGGGTTTGATGTCATGTGGAGGATTGGGCCGCCGGCCGGTTTGTGCTCAAAGCTGCGGCTCATCAACCGCGCGTAAGGCCATACACCAGCAGCCCCAGCCACTCGTGCAAAGCCGTTTGCCAGCGCAGCAGGCTACGGGCCAATGAATACTCGGTGAGCGGCGTGCTGGTGCCCGTGCGAAAGTCCACCGGATAGGGTGTCACGCGGCAGCCCTGCGCCTGAAACTCGGCCATGGCGCGGGGCATATGCCAGGCCGATGTGAGCAGTAGCCAAGGCTGCTGGCAGCGCGGCCCCAGCAGTTGCGCCACCTTGATGGCGTTTTCGCGCGTGTTGCGGGCGCCGCCTTCAAGGTGCACGCGGCGCATGTCCAGCCCCTGCTGCGCAAAAAACACGCCTGCCAGCTCGGCCTCGGTCGTGCCGGTGGGCAGCAGCCGCCCTTCGCCACCCGAAAATACCAGCTCCAGTGTAGGGTGCTGGCGCATCAAATACAGCGGCGCCGTCATGCGCTCGGCTGCATCGCCCAGGGGCACTTGGCCGTGGGCCGCAAAACTGCTTGGATGCCCGGTGGCCCCACCCAGCACAATCACACCCACATGCTGCCCCACGGTGTGCGCGGGCGGCGCAGCGTAGCGGTTCTCGAGTGGCCGCAGCAACGCATCGGGCAGCGCCATGAACCCCAGCAAACCCAACACCACCAAACCCGCCCAAAGCATAGACATGCCCAGCACACGGCGGCGCCACAGCACCAGCAAGGCCAGACCCCACCACAGCGCCAGCCAAAACATGGGCTGGGTGATAGCGGATAGGAGATTGGAGGCAATGAACAAAATAGTCAAGATACACTTGGCGCACGGGATTCAGGCGGCAACTATCTTGGCATGCGCCGGCCGACAAGCCCGTGCTGCACGGCGACAATGGCGCCACGCTCAAGGCCACCACCGTGCTGGCGATGCTGCACTGGCTGGGTGTCAAGCCTTCGTACTCGCGCCCCCGCGTCAGCGACGACAACGCCTTTGTGGAAAGCTTGTTTCGCACCGCCAAGTACAGGCCGCAGTACCCCGAAGCAGGGTTGTTTGCCGACTTGCAGGCTGCGCGCCAGTGGGCGAGCGATTTCATGCATTGGTACAACCATGAGCACCGCCACAGTGGCATACGCTGGCGTCACGCCGGCGCAGCGCCATGCCGGACCCACGCCCTCTACGCCCAAGACCGCGAAGACAACCCGCTGCGCTGGTCTGGCCCCACGCGCGACTGGTCACTCATCAAAACCGTCACCCTCAACCCTGAACGAACTGAGGTGCAAAACGCTGCCCTGACGCGCACAGCATTATGCATCCCATGGCTGCTTGAGGACGCGACAAGTTGCTTGAAATGTACCGTATGGCTCCCGTTACCAAAATCATCTTTTTGTCTTTCAAGCCTTGGCTTTGCGGATGGTCACGGCCTCAGCCAACAGCGCCTCTAGGCGGTCCATCAATTGGGCACGACCAAACTCTTGCTGGGCGTAATTCCGCCCATTCACCCCCCTCTGCTTTCTCTCGGCCGTTGGCATGGCGGCCAAAGCCAACACTGCTTGAGCCAAGCCAGCGCCATCGCCTGCCTCGCAGGTCAGGCCAGCCTGGGCATCACGGATCACAGCCGCACCCTCCCCATCCAACATACCCAACAAGGGAATCCCGGCCATCAGGTACGACTGCACCTTGCCAGGTATCGTCATGCTGAATACCGGGTCGCGCTTCAACGAGACCAGCAGTGCATCGGCATGGGCGTAAAACGACGGCATACGCTCCACGGGGAAACGACCTGGCAGCAGCACCTGTTTAACCAATCCACGTCGCGCAACCTCGGCTTGCAGCCAGTCGGACTTGCGCCCATCACCCACAATCACCCAGCGAATGCTGGCGTTGTCTTTCAGTCGCTCTGCGGCGTCCAGCACCGCCGGCATGTCTTGCGCTTCGCCAATGTTGCCGGCGAACACCACGGTGAAGCCATCAGTCCATTCAGGCACCTCCGGGGCTGGCTTGACGCTGTCGTCCATGAACACGTCCTCCGCCCAACTGGGGAAGTAACGGATCTTGGCTTTGTCATCGCAATAGCGGGCAATGCTGCCCAGAAAGCCTCTCGACTGCCCCAACACCAAGGTGCAGCGGTTGTAGATGTAGCGCACCAAGTGCCCCACCCAACCCAGCACCCGGGGCGAACGCACCACGCCTATGGCGGCCAGGGTTTCTGGCCACAAGTCCAGCGCCCAGAACATCACCGGCGCATTCTTGATCTTGCCCAACCACACCGCCGGCAGCCCTACTGTCACGGGCGAAGGTTCGAACACAAAAATCACATCGGCTGGTTTGCCCCGCAAGCGCCAGGTTCCAAAAACGCCACCGCCCACCACAAAGCTCAGGTAATTCAACATCAGGCGCAAACCACCGCTATCACGCGGCAGCATGGGCACACGCACCACTTCGGCACCTTCGAATGAGGCGAAATCGCTGGGCTGGTCCCGGTAGGCATCGAACACCTTGCCCGCCGGGTAATTGGGAATGCCGGTGAGCACCGTCACCTGATGGCCACGCTGCACCCACTCTTTCACCAGGTCATTGACGCGAAAATTTTCTGGCCAGAAGTACTGGCTGACAACCAGAATCCGCAAAGCTAGCTCAATACTTTTTCCACACCACGCGGTTCACGTAGTCGGTGTAGCTGTGGATGATCCGCACCACCTTGGCGCTCACGTTGGGCATGCTGTAATCGGCCACCAGGCGCAGGCTGCGGTCGGCGCCTCGCGGTTGTGTGGCCAGAATGGCCAAGCCTTGGTGCACGCGCTCTACCTCTAGGCCCACCATCATCACGGCGGCTTCTTCCATGCCTTCGGGGCGTTCGTGGGCCTCGCGCAGGTTTAGGGCCGGAAAGTTGAGGATAGACGATTCTTCGTTGATGGTGCCGCTGTCAGACAGCACCGCTTTGGCCTGCATTTGCAGGTTCACATAATCGTGAAACCCCAAGGGCTTGAGCAAGCGCACCAACGGGTGAAATTGTGAACCGGTTGCGTCTATCCGCTTCTGCGTGCGGGGGTGGGTCGATACCACCACCGGCAAGCCGTGGTCTTGCGCCAGCGCGTTGAGCACAGCCACCAGCTTGGTGAACGCTTGGTCCGATTCGATGTTCTCTTCGCGGTGCGCGCTCACCACAAAGTACTGCTCGGGCTGCAAACCCAAACGGTGCACGGCATCGGATGCCTTGATCTGCGGCAGATAGTGGTGCAGCACCTCGTACATCGGGCTGCCGGTCTTGATTACTTGGTCGGGTGGCAGGCCCTCGCGCAGCAGGTAGTCGCGGGCAATGGTGCTGTAGGTGAGGTTGATGTCGGCCGTATGGTCCACAATGCGGCGGTTGGTTTCCTCGGGCACGCGCTGGTCAAAGCAGCGGTTGCCCGCTTCCATGTGGAAAATAGGCACTTTGCGCCGTTTGGCCGGAATCACCGACAGGCAGCTGTTGGTGTCGCCCAGCACCAGCATGGCTTCGGGCTGCACCTGCGCCAGAACGCCATCCACAGCCGTGATCAAGTTGCCAATGGTGTTGGCTGCGCCCGTGCTGCCTCGCGCGCTGCTCAAAAAATAATCGGGCTTGCGAACGCCTAGGTCGTCAAAAAATACTTGGTTGAGCTCGTAATCGTAGTTCTGGCCCGTGTGCACCAGCACATGCTCGCAATGCGCATCCAGCGCTGCCAACACGCGCGAGAGGCGGATGATCTCGGGCCGTGTGCCCACTACCGACATGACTTTAAGTTTCTTCACTGCTTATACCTTGCTGGCAACGGTGTCCGGCTTGAGTCGGTCAAAGTTTTCATTGGCCCAGAGCATCACAATCATCTCGTCTTGGCCCACGTTGGTGATGTCGTGCACCCAGCCAGGAATCGTATCCACCACCTGGGGCTTGTCGCCCCGGGTGTGCAGCTCAACCATCTCGCCGCTGATCAGGTGCCGGAACTTAAACAAGGCCTCACCTTTGATGACCAGAAACTTCTCGGTCTTGGTGTGGTGGTAATGCCCGCCACGAGTGATGCCGGGGTGGGCTGTGAAATAGCTAAATTGGCCGCTGTCGGCGGTTTTGAGTACTTCCACAAAAACACCGCGGGGGTCGGCATGCTGGGGCACTTCGTAGGCAAACTTCTCGGGTGGTAAATAGCTCACGTAAGTCGCGTACAGCGCCCGCACAAAGCCCGTGCCCACGCGCTCGGTTTGCAAGCTGGTGCGGCAGTCGTTAAAAGCTCGAATTTGCGCCGCCAAATCGCCCAGTGTGACCCCGTATTCTGGCTGCACCACGCCCTGCGACAAACCCGCCGCCGGGGCTTCTAGTGCAGCCATGAACGCCGCTACCACATCGTCCACATACACCAGCCGCACGCTGGCAGAAGGGTCGTTAACCTGAATGGGTAGGCCCCGCGCCAAGTTGTGGCAAAAGGTGGCCACCACTGAGTTGTAATTGGGTCTGCACCACTTGCCGAACACCCCGGGCAGGCGAAACACCGTGCACGGGTTGCCTGTGGCATCGGCCAGTGCCGCTACTGCCTGCTCGGCTGCCCGTTTGCTGCGGCCATAGGGGTTGTCGCGCTCTGCCTGAGCGGATGATGCCAGCAGCAAAGGCACGCGCACACCGCTGGTGCGCACCTTGTGGGCAATTGCCTCACACAGCGCAACCGTCAGCCCGGTGTTTACCGCTGCAAAAGCGCCTTCATCCAGTGGGCGGTTCTCACCGGCCAGGTGCACCACCGCATCGGCCTGCGCCACCAAAGCGGGCAAGGCTGCTGGCGAGTCGCCGCGTACAAAGGTGCACGCGGCAACACCGGGCAACTCGCCCAGCCGCACCACGAGGTTTTTGCCTATAAATCCATGTGCGCCGGTGACGAGCACGCGGCGTGTTGTCGTGCTCATGCCATCATTCCTCGGGCTCAACCAGATCACCGCGCACAGCGGCCTGCATAAAACGCAGCTTCATCAAGAGCGCCTGCATGCCAGCCACATCCAAGCGCGTGGTGTTGTGCGAGTTGTACTCCACCGCTTCAGATACCTTTACATCGCCCTGCTCTACGTATTTGCCATAGTTCAGGTCGCGCAGGTCGGGCGGCACCCGAAAGTAACCCCCTAGATCTTCAGCCGAGACCATCTCTTCGCGGCTTAGCAACACCTCGTACAGCTTTTCACCGTGGCGGGTGCCAATCACGTTGATGGGGTGGTTGGGCACACCTAGCAGACCCGTAAGCGCCTGCGCCAACACCTCGATGGTGGCTGCCGGTGCCTTTTGCACAAAAATCTCGCCTGGCTGCCCATGCTCAAATGCAAACAGCACCAAGTCCACCGCGTCGTCCAGCGTCATCATGAAGCGCGTCATGGCAGGATCGGTGAGGGTAAGGGCTTGGCCCGCCCGGATCTGGTGGGTGAACAGCGGAATGACTGAGCCGCGCGAACACATCACATTGCCGTAGCGGGTGACATTGATCACGGTGCCGTTGCTGCTGCGCGACTTGGCCACGGCCACCTTTTCCATCATCGCCTTGCTGATGCCCATGGCGTTGATGGGGTACACCGCTTTGTCGGTGCTCAGCACCACCACGCGCTTGACGCCGCAGTTGATGGCGGCCTCTAGCACATTCTCGGTGCCCAGCACATTGGTCTTGACGGCCTCGAGCGGGTGAAACTCGCAAGATGGAACCTGCTTGAGCGCTGCTGCGTGGTAAATGTAGTCCACCCCACGAACAGCATTTAACACCGACTGATAATCGCGCACATCCCCAATGTAGAACTTAAGCTTGGGGTTGTTGTACTTTTTGCGCAAGTCGTCTTGTTTTTTTTCATCGCGGCTCAGGATACGGATTTCGTGTAGGTCCGAATCTATGAAGCGACGCAGGACAGCGTTGCCGAAGGAGCCGGTGCCGCCAGAAATTAAAAGGTTTTTTTTTGAAAACATAATATACTTCTAAAGTTTTAAAAAAAGGTAATTTTTTGGAATGTTTCTAAAAACAAATATCAATGAAACCCAGAATATTGATCCGTTAACTGGATGAAAAAACAAACCACCTGTAAACAGACTAGTCAAGACCATTAATAACAAGATGGAGCTAAATGTCTTAAGGTTTGCACAGTCACTAGCAATCATATAGTACAACGATGCAATTGATGCATAGAAAATAAATCCAAGAATTAAAACCCCAATTGGAAGCCCAAAAACTGCTAAAGTTTCAAATATTAAGTTGTGGGCCATTGGGAAATCAGGATAACCCAATGCACCCGAAGCACCAAAAACACCAACGCCTAACAAGTAAACATAGCTCCCCCAGAAATCAATTAAGATACCAGGAAGATGTATCGCCCTGTCTAAAAGACTTTGGAAGAAATTAACATCACCTACAGTGTGCGCATCTTCAGTAAACACCAAGAAAGCAAACTCAATAGACCTCGTTAAATTCTCAGAAATTAAATGATTTAAAAAAAAGATAGAATTTATAAAAAGCAAACTAAAAAAAACAATAACAAAAATACTCTTGATATTTAAATTATTTTTATAAATAGCCATAACTGCCATTAATCCCAAAAAAAAGCTTGCTAGACCCATTTTTTGAAGTGAGATAATACTAAAATATAAAAATAACAGCACAAAAAGAATCCTAACCGTAGCGCTCTTAAAAAGAAGAAATGAGATTACAATTCCAACACCGGTGAGCGAACCAAAAGCAGTTAGGCTTCCAGCTAATGTCGAAAACCTTCCAAGGCCTGCGCGCTCACTTTCTTCATCAAACCAACTAATTGCTCCAAACTCTTGCTGGTACGTTATTGATAATCCACTTATGATAATAAATATAAGAATAATGACCAGAAACATCTTATACAATGAAAAGCTATTTTTCAAAGAAAAACAAATAATAATAAATGGGAGAATAAAAAACATTCTCAACATTCCAGTAAGAATACTCTCACTTTTACCAGTAAGAAAACTTAACAATCCGGCGTATGCAATCAAAAAACACACACTAAGAAAAAAAATATATATATGTAAACTGATTTTACTTTCCCATAAGATTTTCACCAAGAAAATAAATGATAAAACGTAGAACAAGAAATATAAGTTAGACAAATTTCTTGTTTCATGCAGCAATATAATTATTAGAGCAAAGCAAGCAAATAGTTTGTTTTGAATGTTTATCATTTCTAATAATTATTTATGTTATGCGCATTACTGATTTTATTTATTTGTTTATTTATTGCATGAAGAAACTGCAGATTTATTTAACGGCGATTTTAAGAAATTCTTAGCTTTATCAAGAAAATAACTATTGTTTAGCAGGCCGTTGGAAAAAGTGTTTACCAATGCCGCCGCCCCCAGCCGCATCATTCTTCAGCCGCCGCAGAGCGCATTTTCTGGCTTTTGCAGACCCTTTGGATGCCTGTTTCATTCCAATTCCACCATTTTGGACGAACCTCGGCCTTGAATCACGCATGGTGCGCATCTCACCAGCCACCCATGGAGTCCATGCGCACCAGGGTTGTAGGCCGCAAAGCACATCAGCGCCTGTCCAGTCAGCTTAGCCTGGCTCTTGAGTTTGGTCTTGGCCAGTCCACCCAAGGCCTTGATCCAGCCAAAGGACTCTTCGATGCGCTTGCGCACCATCAGACTGTCGGCGCATGTCAAGATAGTTGTCGCCTGAATCATGCCGCCGCCGCTTGAATATGTGCGCCAGCCAGAGCCGCTTTGATGACCGAGTCACGTTCCGGGTTGAGCGTCACCGCATCGACCGGCGACCAGTTGCGCGTTTGGCCCGACCAGCGCGCCGGGTGCTGCTGCCGGGCTTGCTGGTACAGCTCGTGGCGCGCATCCAGAATGGCGTGGTCTTCACCGTTGTGGCGCTGGGCTGGGCTGACGTACTGGATGCCGCTGTGGCGGTGATCGTGGTTGTACCAATGCACGAACTGCGCCGCCCAGGCCCTGGCCTCATCGAGGCTGGCAAAGCCCTTGGCCGGGAACTCGGGCCGGTACTTGGCGGTGCGAAACAGCGCCTCGGCATAGGCGTTGTCGTCGCTCACCCGCGGCCGCGAGTACGAGGGCTTGACACCCAGCCAGTTGAGCATGGCCAGCACCGTGGTTGCCTTCAGAGTCGATCCATTGTCACCGTGCAATACCGGTTTATCAGTAAGGGCTGCAATGCCCTCGGCCAGTGCGGTGCGGCGCACCAGGTGCACGGCGTGGTTGGCGTCATCGCTCTCGTGCACCTCGGCACCCACGATCTTGCGGCTGTACAGATCCAGAATCAGGTACAGGTGAAACCAGCGCCCCGTCACCACGGCGGGCAAGTAGCTCATGTCCCAGCACCAGACTTGGCCGGGCGCGGTAGCGATGTGGGTGCTCGGTGGGCGCATCGCTCTGGGAGCCTTGGCGCGGCCACGGCGGGTGTTTTGCCCATGCGCCTTGAGCACACGCGCCATGCTGGACTCGCTGCCCAGATAGATCCCCTCATCAGCCAGCATGGGCACGATGCGCGCCGGCGGCACCGAGGCAAAGCGGGTCTGGTTGGCCACTGCCAAGAGCGCTGCGCGCTCCGCCGGGCTCAGGGCATGGCTGGGCACGGGCCGCTGCGCCTGCGGCCTGCCATCGCCGGTTTCGAGCCCCTGCTGGGCCTTCCAGCGCTGCAAGGTGCGAACGTCGATGCCGACGATCTGGCAGGCTGGGCGCAGGCGCGCGCCGTTTTGGTGTGCGGTGTCGATGCCATGGGCCAACGCTTGGCGATCTTCGAGGCCGATCATTCGTCCTCTCCCTTGTGGAAGATCGCCGCGACTTTTTTTGATAACACCAGCAGCGCGGCGGTCTCGGCCAGTGCCCGGTCTTTGCGCAACAGGTCGCGTTCGAGCTCCTTGATGCGCTTGGCCGAGGCCCGCGTGGCCTGCGGGCTGGCGCGTGCCTCCTCGGGGTTGGACAAGGCCGTGGTGCAGCTGCTGCGCCACTGGTCGAGCTCGCTCGGGTACACGCCGTGCTCGCGGCACCACGCGCTCTTGGCCGACTCGTTGAGGGCCGCCGTGGTGATGACGGCTTCGAGCCGACTGCCCGCAGTCCAGCTTGGCACGCGGGCAGGTTTGCTATGCGCCTGCTCGCGCCAGCGCTCTAGGGTTGACACCCCAACGCCGAGTTCTTGCGCGACCACGTGCAGCGCTGCGCTCTCGGGTGCCAGCAAGCGGGCTAGCGCCTTGTCTTTGAATGCTTGTCCGTATCGGGCCATGTTCGTCCTTCTTCGCCGCCCCAGGGTTTTTGGTTCTATCGAGGCGACAACTATTCTGACGTATGGGGCTGTGCTCTGGTAACCCCCATCATGCCGCTTGGCGCGTCCATCGATGGCCGAGTGCCGCTCCTTGGACGCTACATGGGGCGTCGGGCGGCACCGAAGGGTGGCCTTTGCGTGCGCGCATACACGGCCTCGAATTCGGCGCTCATGCTGGCGAGCAGGGCTTCTTCGACCAGCGCACGCATCTTACGCAAGGCAGTGTTGGGCCGATACCCGGTCTTCAAGGCAGATGGTGCTGAACATGGCTCACTGAAAGCTCTGCACACCTCTCATCGAAATATTCTATAAATGCACACCGCAGTGATGCATATAAATAACACATTCAGGGCAGGTGTGGGAAGTTTTTCAACGGCCTGTTAGTCTCGTGCAATGTATTTTTAAATATTATGGCATATTCTTTAATTTCATCATAGTGCTGCTGATGCTTTTCTAACTTATATTTAATTGATTTTTCTTTTTTGATAATTTTATAAAAGTTTAAAATGCACAAGGCTAAAAATATATACAAATCTAAATTAATTAGCCTCCCAAATATCTTGGGCTTAATTTTAAATGATAATCTCCTTAGTTTCAATCGAAAAACTTCAATTATATTTTTTTCACAGCATATAAGGCTGTCGTAAATTTTAATTTTATCGTTGACAAACCTATTATTTTCTACTAAGTAAGTAGATCCAGAGGTTCTGCGATAATATACAAGCACATTGTCAATTAAGTTTAATTGACGATTTGGAAAAAACCTAGCAATTGCGATTTGTATTGGCCAGTCTTCAACAACATCAAAACAAGTTAAAAACTTTCTAACATGGGGATGCAAAATACATTCACTTGCATATATTGAATTTGGCGCATTGCAACTTGAAATATGCTTAAATCGATGAAATAAAGATGAATCCTGATACACTATCTGCGAAGCTGTAGACAAAAGAGTTGTCATCCTATCAACTTTTAGAGTTTCCCCATACAAATGCAAAGTTTGTCCAGTCATAATAGCAAAATCATGCTTATGTTCTGTTAATATAAAAATATTTTCGTATGAGTATACATCATCACCAGCTGTTAACTTAAACCTCTCTGCATTAACTAACGATAACATGTTATTTACGCTTGCGCAAGTACCAATATTTTTAGAGTTAAATTTTGTTTTTATTTCTCTAAATAATTTAGAATTAAATTCTATCCATTTATTGATTAAATCGCAAGTTTTATCTTTAGAGTAGTCATCATTAATTATTAAGTCAACATCAATTTCTGACCCATATGTGATAACAAGATACTTTATGCTTTCAAGGTGCTCAATTATGTAATTTTCATGATTGTAAGCCAGCACCATAAATGCAAATGTTTTTTTCATTTTTTTATTTGCTAGAATTAAGCATTTTCAACCCTTAAATTCTTTAGTTTATTTATTTTGCTAAATTTTCCCGGTTAAGAGAAATAATTTCATTCTTCGATGATTGAAGCATAATTTTAATAACTTCATATGTTTGGTCATTTCTTTGAGCCGGGCTAATTGGTAAACTCAAAACTTGATCTGAAAGAAATTTAGTTATTTGAAGGGCATCAAAATGAATTTTTGCATGTGCGTAAGCTACTTGCAAGTGTGGTGGAATCGGATAATGAATTAGCGTACCTATACCGGCTTCTGTTAAGTAACTTTGCAACTGGTTGCGATTTGAAGATCTGACAACGAAAAGATGCCAAACTGGCTCAGCCCAATCAGGGACAAAGGGCAGGACTAATTCAGTGCCATGGAGATTGCTAAGGTAGGTTAAAGCAATGGCTTTCCGCCTTTCAGTCCATTCGTCTAAATAATTAAGCTTAGTTCTGAGCACTGCGGCTTGAATGGGGTCTAGGCGAGAGTTTATGCCTTGTACTTCATTTACGTATTTAACCCTGCTGCCATAATTTCGCAACACACGGATTTTGTCTGCAAGCTCTGGGCTGTTGGTGGTGATGCCACCAGCATCGCCTAGCGCTCCGAGGTTTTTGCCTGGGTAGAAGCTCCAACAAACCACGTCACCGTGCGCGCCTATGCGCTTGCCCTTGTAACGGGCACCGTGCGCTTGGGCTGCGTCTTCTACCACAAACAGATTGTGTTTGCGAGCCAGTGCAAGTATGGGATCTAGGTCAGCTGGTTGGCCGTAAAGGTGTACGGGAAGCAGAACTTTGGTATTTTTTGTGATGGCTGCTTCGATGCGTGAGCTGTCAAGGTTGAAGGTAGCAGGATCGGGCTCAACAGGTACAGGAGTGGCGCCAACAGCTGAGACCGCTAGCCATGTGGCTATGTAGGTGTTTGATGGAACGATGACTTCGTCCCCTTTTCCTACGCCGAGAGCGCGCAATGCAAGAATGAGTGCGTCCAAGCCGTTTGCAAGACCTACGGCATACTTGGCCTCGCAGTAGTTTGCCCACTCTGCTTCAAAAGCCTCGACTTCTGGCCCCAAGATATACCAACCACTTGACAATACACGTTGAATGGCTGAATCAATTTCGGATTTAAGCTCAAAGTAGCTAGCACCAAGATCAAGAAAGGGAACTTTCATTTAACTTCCAACTGATTAAGTTTGCTGCATTCTGCCAGAAAATCATCATAAGTTCGCAAGTAATCATCTGCTTCATAGTGCCGGGAAGCGAAAACAAGCAAGACAGCATCTGAACTGTAGCGATACTGTGTACCCCATATCATTGCTGGCATGTAAACCCCCATGTCCGGCCTATCCAGCAAAACTTCACAGCGGTGAGAACCATCATCCAAAAGGACACGACACGAACCATGTAGGCAAATTAGAAACTGCTCACACTGCTTGTGAGCATGTTCACCACGCAATTCAACCGAAGGAACATCGTAAACCACAAAATAACGTACAGGGGCGAATGGAACTTCAGATGGAACCTCTCCTACCGTTAATGCTCCGCGAGCATCAACTACGTTCCTCATGAAATAAATTGTACTGCCGCCTACACCAGTCTTTACTTTAGCTGGACGTGAAAGATCGCCAATGCTCAAAAAATCAAGTAGCTTTGGAACGGGTCTGCTGCCTTGTGAAACTTGATTTATATAACCGACTACCCGGGCTGGATTTCCCTCTACAATTGCATTGGCTGGGACGGATCGGAGCACCACTGTTCCGGCACGCACCCATGAACCTTGGCCAATAGTGACATTTTCTGCTATGACGCAAGCAGTGTCTAGTCTGGCACCTGAACGAATAACGACACCAGAATCAGCTAGAACTACTCTTGATCCAAATACAACATTCTTTTCAATTAAAGCTGAATCTGGTATCAAACATTCCGACCATTGACTTTCTGAACGTGTGTTTTTAGTCGTGGTTTTATTCATGGGAACATTTACCTTCCGAAACATATTGCAGATTTATTACTGATTTGGTTCCAAATCAAAAAATTACACCAACACCTTCCTCAAGAAACTGCTTGTACCGCAATCTTGACGCGGCAATGGCATCTAAATTTATCTTGTAAAAATAGTCGGTTTCGTTTTCATCTGCGCGCATCGCTCCAAACCGCTCATGAAACTGACAAACACGCTCATTGGCTTTTCTTACATCAAAATGTGCAGCTTGAAAACCAAGGTGATCAACCGCATATGCGTAGACCATAAGGGCTGATTCCATGGCTGCTTGCCTGGGCCGCTCATTGACTAAAATCCAGGAACCCCAGCAAAAACTTGTGCTTTGCGGATCATAGAGCCGAACCGTACCCACTGGTGCACCTTGGTACTCGATAATAAAGTAGGCTTGGTTACCAGATAATGCATACTGTTTAAGCCAAGCTTGTTGCTTTTGCAGGTCGGGGCTGACTGGGCTAAGGTACTGTGATTTTTGAATGTCGGTACGCAGTTTTAAAATAAATTCTGCGTCCTTAATTCCAGCATCACGAAACACCAGTGTTTTTCCTTGTACTTTTGCCGCCTTGCGAAGCGTCGGGATGGTTGGTTGCCTGCTCATGCGGCAACTCCACCACGCCAACCAACCGCGCGGGGTTGCCTACTGCGATCGCGTAGTCTGGAACCGAACGGGTGACCACTGCCCCAGCTCCAACCATGGCATATCGCCCTATGGTTACGCCCGGCAGCAGCGTTGCCCCCCCCCCCACAGATGCGCCTTTGCTTACGATGGTTTGCGCATAGACACTAGGGTATTGCTTGCTGCGCGGAAATTTATCATTGGTAAATGTCACATTTGGCCCAATAAATACATCATCCTCTAGCTTGATGCCGTCCCAAATTTGCACGCCGGATTTTATGGTAACCCGATCTCCAATAATTACATCGTTTTCGATAAAGCAATGAGAACATATATTGCAATCAGAACCAATTGCTGCTTCAGGTAAGACAACTACATACTGCCAAATTCGAGTTTGGCTGCCAATGTTTTTACTTTCTACACTTGCAGTTGAGTGTATAAATGGCTGCTTCATGTGTGTATCTGCTTGGTTTCAGTGAGTAAAACCCCGCCCTCCACCCGATAAATCGCCTCGCAACTGCGCAGGGTGGAGGTGCGGTGGGCGATCATGATCACGGTGAGGGTGCGGCTTAGGCCCTCGACGGCTTCGAGCACGGCTTCTTCGGTGGCGCTGTCGAGGGCGCTGGTGGCTTCGTCGAACACCAGCACGTCGGCCTGCTTGTACAGGGCGCGGGCGATCGCCAGCCGCTGGCGTTGCCCGCCCGACAGGCGCACGCCGCGCTCGCCTACCAAGGTATCGTAGCCTTGGGGCCAGCCCTCGATGGTGTCTGCAATCTGCGCGCGCTGGGCGGCTAGGCGCACGCGCTCTGGGTCTATTTGGGCTGCGGGTACGCCAAAGGCGATGTTCGCGGCCACGCTGGCATCGGCCAAAAACATGGCTTGGGGCACGTGTGCCACCCGGGCTTGCCAGGCGCGGCGGTTGGCGGCGGTGATAGCGCAGCCGTCGATGCACAGTTGCCCAACGGTTGGGGGCAGCAGGCCCATGAGGATGTCCATGAGCGTGCTTTTGCCGCTGCCGGTGGTGCCCACGATGCCGATGCGCGCCCCTTTGGCGATGCGCATGTTGACCCCGCGCAGCACTTGGGGGCCATTGGCATGGTAGGCAAAGCCTAGGTTGCGCAGCTCGATGGCGTGCTCGAACGGCAGTGCGGGCGGTGCGCTGGCCGCATCGGGCTCGGCGGGCATGGGCTGCTCGACCAGGGTGAGCACTTCGGTGAGGTAGCCGTGGTTGCTGCTGAGGTTGCTCCACGAATAGTAAATGCTTTGTGCCAGCGGCAGCATGCGCTGCGCCGCCAAGGCCAGTGCGCCCAGCACCGGCACCACCTGCCCCAAGCCGCCCGGGCCCTGGGCCATGAGCAAGGCCACACTGGCGATGAGCACCATGCCCAGCGCCTCGATCATGAAGCGTGGGGTAGAGGAATAAACCACGCTGCGCACTTGGGCACGGCGCATGATGAGGTCGGCTTGCTCGAAGCGGGCGCAAAAGGTGGCATGGGTGCAATCGAGCGTGATGTCGCGTATGCCGCCCAGGCCCTCTTGCAGCGCTTGTACGCGCAGGGATGTAGCATGTGCTGCACGCTGACTGTCACGCAGCAGGCGCGCTTGGGTAAGGGCGTAGATTAGGCCGTAAATGCTGCCTAGGCCCAAGATCATGCTGATGGCCACCCAAGGCTGAAAAGCCAGTACAACCAAGCACACCACGAGCACGATGAAGGCTGCTGCAACCCCGTTGGCCGTGGGCAAGAGCACAAAATTGATGACGCGCTCGACCTTGAGCACGATGCCATCGACCACCTCGCTGCTGTTGCGCTGGATGTGTGTGGTGTAGGGCTGGTGCAGGGTGCGGCGGAAGATGCCGGCCACCAAATCGTGCCCTATAGACAAAGCCAGCTTGGTGCTGGCCCACTGCACGCCGATGCGCACCAAGCCGGCCAGCACGGCTGCGCAGCCAAAGAGCACGGTGAGCGGCAGCAGCAGCTCGTGCGGCTGCTGCAAGCCCAGCGCGGCGATGAAGGGCTGCATGAAGGGCAGCACAAACAGGGCTTCGGGGGCGGTGAGCGCAGCCAAAAACGGGATGAGCGCCCCGATGGACACCAGTTCGGCGGCAGAGGCCACCACCGTGAGGCCCAGCAGCGCCACGCTCTGCCCTTTGCGCCGCGCCGACATGCTGCGCCATAGGCGGCGCAACTGCGGCAGCGCAGCCAGCAGCCCGGGCTCGGGGGTGGGGCTGGGCGTGGCGGCGCTGGAGTTGGCGCTGAGGGTAGCGCTGGGATTGGCGGGGGGCATTGAGGGGTGGGCCAGAAAAGCGTTTGGCCACGCTACCGCCGTGCCGTGTCACGTTCGGCGGGCGCGTTTAGGGGGTGTATAGAGCCGGCCCCAGTGCGGCCTAGCGGACTGCTGCACGGGGTAACAGCATTCAAGCTTGAGTATACACACAAGCCATGGGGGAAGTTGCCGCCTTCAAGCTTGACAAACACAACAGAACTGTTAAGATTCGGCCTGTGAACTCAAAACAGATGAAGAAGTGAAATGTTTAACTACCCTGTCACCCTCACACCGGACGACAACGGCTCTGTGCTTGCAACGTTTGTGGACGTGCCCGAGGCGATCACCTTTGGTGCGGATGAGGATGAGGCACTGCTGAACGCGATTGACGCGCTGGAAACCGGCCTCTCCTTCTACGTTGACGCACGCAAGCCCCTGCCTGCTGCCAGCAAACCAGAACAAGGGCAAAAAACTGTCTGCCCTTGCGCACTCGAATGCGCGAAGCTCGGGGTGTATCAGGCCATGACTGAGCAGGGTGTGAAAAAGGCAGAACTCGCCCGCCGCTTGGGGTGGCATATGCCGCAAGTGGATCGGCTGCTTGACCTGCGCCATGCCTCAAGGCTTGAGCAAATTGAAGCCGCCGCGAATGCGCTCGGCAAACACGTGCACGTGCACGTGGCCTGACCCGCAGAAACAAAAAAGGTTATGGGCCGCAGCACATAACCTTTTGATTGCTTTATCTTAATTTTTGGCGGAGCGGACGGGGCTCGAACCCGCGACCCCCGGCGTGACAGGCCGGTATTCTAACCAACTGAACTACCGCTCCGTGCGGTTGGCGACCCTACGGGGATTCGAACCCCGGTACTCACCGTGAAAGGGTGATGTCCTAGGCCTCTAGACGATAGGGTCAAACCTAGAAAACTGTTACCGAAAAAACCAGTTGCAGCCCGCTTTGGTGGAGGTAAGCGGGATCGAACCGCTGACCTCTTGCATGCCATGCAAGCGCTCTCCCAGCTGAGCTATACCCCCTTTTGGAGAGCTGCAACCTTTGCACTCGGTTTAGAGCCTTGGCTCTGCGCTTTGTGCATCAGCAAGACTCGAATTATAGACAGGTTTTTAGGCCTTTTGCAAGGCGCGCAAAACTTTTTCGCGCGGCTGCAGCGCCAGCACGGCGTCGAGCGCGGGCGTGTTGGGGGTGCCCATCACAAGCACGCGCACCGGGATGGCGAGCTGCGGCATTTTGAGGCCGTGTGCGGCCAGCACGGCCTTGAGTGCCGCAGCGATGCCGGGGCGGCTCCACTCGCAGCTTTGCAGCTCGGCGGCCAGCGCCGCCAGCGCCGGGCGCAGCGCCGCCCCGCCGTGTTCGGCCAGCGCGTCGGGCGCCACTTGGGGCTCGCGGTAAAAGCAGGCGGCCCAGTCGGCCAGCGCCACGGTGGTGTCGCAGCGGTCTTTGAATAGCGCGCAGATGGCTGGCAGGCGCTCATCGGCGATCAAGCCGCGGCGCGCCAGTTGCTCGGCCACCAAGGGCGCCAGCTCGGAATCGGGCAGGGCCTTGAGGTGCTGGGCGTTGACCCAGCGCAGCTTGGCTTCGTCGAACTGGGCCGCGCTGCGTCCGAGGTGTTCGAGGTCGAACCACTGCAAAAACTGCTGGCGGCTAAAAATTTCGTCGTCACCGTGGCTCCAGCCCAGCCGCGCGAGGTAGTTGAGCATGGCGTCGGGCAGGTAGCCTTCGTCGCGGTACTGGGTGACGGGCTTGGCGCCGTTGCGCTTGCTCATCTTCTCGCCCTGCTCGTTGAGCACGGTGGGCAGGTGGGCATAGACCGGCGGCTCGTGCCCGAGGGCGCGCAGGATGTTGATCTGGCGCGGGGTGTTGTTGATGTGGTCGTCGCCGCGGATGACGTGCGTGATGCGCATGTCGATGTCATCGACGACGACGCAGAAGTTGTAGGTCGGCACGCCGATGCGCGCGGACTCTGCGCTGCTCGGTGCCGCAGCCGCTGCGCTGCCCGGTTCAGCAGCCGGGGCCGGGCGGGCGATCACCAAGTCGTCGAGCTCGGCGTTGGCGATCTCGATGCGGCCCTTGACCTTGTCGTCCCACGCCACCACGCCGCCGATCGGGTTTTTGAAGCGCAGCACCGGCAGCACGCCCGCCGGGACGGGGGGCAAGACCTTACCGGGTTCGGGCCGCCAGGTGCCGTCGTAACGCGGCTTTTCTTTGTGCGCCAGTTGGCGCTCGCGCAGCGCGTCGAGCTCGGCCACGCTCATGTAGCAGGGGTAGGCCAAGCCGCGCGCGAGCATGTCGGCCAGCACCTCTTGGTAGCGCGCCATGCGCTGCATCTGGTAGTAGGGGCCTTCGTCAAAGTCGAGCCCGAGCCAGGCCATGCCCTGCAAAATCACATCGACGGCGGCTTGGCTCGAGCGCTCTTGGTCGGTGTCTTCGATGCGCAGGATGAAGTCGCCGCCTTGGGCGCGGGCAAAGGCCCACGGGTAGAGCGCCGAGCGGATGTTGCCCAGGTGGATGAAGCCGGTGGGCGAAGGGGCAAAACGGGTGCGGATGCGCGGGGTGCTCATGGGTGGAAGGTGTCGATGCGGTCGAGGCCGCGCAAAAGGTCGGCTTGGATGTCGGGCAAATGCTCGAGCCCGACGGCCACGCGCACCAGCCCCTGGACGATGCCGGCGGCCTGGCGCTGCGCTTCGCTGAGCTTGCCGTGCGAGGTGCTGGCCGGGTGTGCGCACAGGGTTTTGGTGTCGCCCAAGTTGGTGCACAGCGACAGCACCTGGAGCGCATCGAGCACGCCGAAGGCACGCGCGCGCGCTTGCTCGGGGCTGCTGGCCGCCACCTCAAAGGCCAGCACGGCGCCGCCGCAGCCGCCCATCTGGCGCATGGCCAGCGCGTGCTGCGGGTGGCTGGGCAGGCCCGGGTAGTGCACCCGCGCCACGGCCGGGTGCGCTTGCAGCCACTGTGCCAGCGCCAGCGCCTGTGCGCTTTGCGCCTGCAGGCGCAGGCTCAGGGTTTCGAGGCCCTTGAGCACCACCCAGGCGTTGAAGGGCGAGAGCACCATGCCGGTGTTTTTTTGCACCGGCAGCAGGCGCTGGTGGATGAGGTCGGCGCTGGCGCAGACCGCGCCGGCCATGACGCGGCCTTGGCCGTCGAGGAATTTGGTGCCCGAGTGCAGCACGATGTCGGCACCGAACTCGAGCGGGCGCTGCAGCGCCGGGGTGGCAAAGCAGTTGTCCACAGCCAGCCAGGCACCGGCGGCGTGCGCCAGATCGGCCAGCGCGGCGATGTCGCAGACTTCGGTGAGTGGGTTGGTGGGGGTTTCGGCCAGCAGCAGCCGGGTGTTGGGGCGCACGGCGCGCGCCCAAGCGCCCAGGTCGGTCTGTGGCACAGAGGTGGATTCGACGCCGAAGCGCGCAAACTCGGTGCCCACCAGCTTGAGCGTGGAGCCAAACATGGACTGCGAATAGAGCACGTGGTCGCCGGCCTTGAGCAAGCCAAAGCAGACCAGCGTGATGGCGGCCATGCCCGAGGCCGTGGCCAGCGCGGCCTCGCTGCCCTCGAGCGCGGCCAAGCGCTGCTCGAAGCTGCTCACGGTCGGGTTGCCGCTGCGGCCGTAGGTGTAGCCGTCTTCGTCGCCGGCAAAACGGCGCGCGGCGGCGGCGGCGTTGGGCTGCACGAAGCCGCTGCTCAAATACAGCGCCTCGGAGTGTTCGCCGTGCAGGCTGCGCTCGACGGCCACACGCAGCGCCAGCGTGTCGCGGTGCAAAGGGCTGGACATGGCGGCTTACTGCTCGCGGGAATTGGGCAGCGACAGGCGCGAGCTGTCGGCCTCGTCTTCTTCGCTGCCGCTGCGCTGAGCGTGCAGGCGGTTCACGTCGTCGGTGCTGATGTCGCCGGTGACGTACACACCGTCGAAGCACGAGGCCTCGAAGCCGTCGAGCGCCGGGTTGATCGAGCCCACGGCGCGCTTCATGTCTTCTACGCTTTGGTAGATCAGGGCGTCGCAGCCGATGATCTGGCGCACTTCTTCGAGCGTGCGCCCGTGCGCCACCAGTTCGTCGCGCGTGGGCATGTCGATGCCATAGACGTTGGGGTACATCACCGGCGGCGCGGCGCTGGCCATATAAACCTTGACCGCGCCGGCTTCGCGCGCCATCTGCACGATCTCGCGGCTGGTGGTGCCGCGCACGATGGAATCATCGACCAGCAGCACGCGCCGGCCCTTGAACTCGCTGCCGATGACGTTGAGCTTTTGGCGCACCGATTTTTTGCGCACCGCCTGCCCCGGCATGATGAAGGTGCGCCCGACGTAGCGGTTTTTCACGAAGCCTTCGCGGTAGGGCTTGCCCAGCAACTGCGCCAGCTGGGTGGCGGCCGGGCGGCTGGATTCGGGGATGGGGATGACGACGTCGATTTCGTCCAACGGCACCTGCAGGCGCAAGCGCTCGGCCAGCGTGTGCCCCATGTTGAGCCGGGCCTGATAGACCGAGATGCCGTCGAGCGTGGAGTCGGGCCGAGCCAGATAGACGTACTCGAACACGCAGGGGTAGCGGCGCGGCTGGGCAGCGCACTGGCGCGACTGGATTTGGCCGTCGGCGCCGACAAAAACCGCCTCGCCGGGCGCTATGTCGCGCAAAAAATCGTGTCCGGTGCCTTCGAGCGCCACCGATTCGCTGGCCACCATGACGGTGCCGTCTTTGCCACGCCCGATGCACAGCGGCCGGATGCCGAAGGGGTCGCGGAACGCCAGCAGGCCGTGGCCGGCGATGAGCGCCACCACCGCATACGAGCCTTTTAAGCGCAGCTGCGTGGCGGCCACGGCGGCAAACAGCGCCTCGGTGCTCCAAGCGCCGTGGGCGCCGGCGCGGCCGATTTCGTGCGCGAGCACGTTGAGCAGCACCTCGGAGTCGCTGTCGGTGTTGATGTGGCGGTGATCGAGCTGCACCATGTCGCGGCGCAGCGCCTGGGCGTTGGTGAGGTTGCCGTTGTGCGCCATGACGATGCCAAAGGGCGCGTTGACGTAGAAGGGCTGCGCCTCTTCCTCGCTGTAGGCGTTGCCGGCGGTGGGGTAGCGCACCTGCCCCAAGCCGTGGTTGCCGGGCAGCGCGCGCATGTTGCGCGTGCGAAAGACGTCGCGCACCATGCCTTTGGCCTTGTGCATGAAGAACTTGCGCTCTTGTTCGGTGACGATGCCGGCGGCGTCTTGGCCGCGGTGCTGCAGCAGCAGCAAGGCGTCATAGAGCAGCTGATTGACCGGTGCCGTGCTGGCCACGCCTACGATTCCACACATACGACGAATCCTGTTGTTATCAAGGGAAATGGGCCGCCAGCCAAAGCGGCATTAGGCCTTCAAGGGCTGACAGACCGTTGTAGAGCCAGCCGGCCCCGAGCGACTGCTGCCAAGCCGGGTGCTGGTGCAGCGGCGTGAGGTGCAGCAGCACGGTGAGCGCCAGCAAAACCACGACGCCGCGCAGCACGCCGAAGGCCGCGCCCAAGCTGCGATCGACCGGGCGCAAGCCCACTTGATCCATGCCTTTTTTGCACAGCCAGGCCAGAAATCCGCCGGCAAACACGCAGGCCACGAACACCAGCGCAAAGCCGATGGCAAAGGGCAAGGGCGGGTCGAGCTCGGCCAGCGGCAGCCACGCGGCGGCGTCGGCGGCCCACCACTGCGCCAGAAAAAACGCCGCCACCCAGGCGCTGAGCGACAAGACCTCGTACACCAGCCCGCGCCAAGCCCCGATCAGCAACGAGGCCAGCAGCAGCAGCAGCAAAAACACATCGACGGCAGCCACGGCTCATAGCGTGAGGATGGCGGCGGGCAGGCCGAGCTGGCGCACGCGCTCGGCGGCGCGCTCGGCTTCGGCGCGGCTGGCAAAAGGCCCCAAGCGCACGCGGGTGCGCGGACCGTCGGGGGTTTGCGCGACATGGGTGTAGGTGACCAGGCCGGCGCGCTCGAGGCGCTGGCGCACCTCGCGCACGCGCTCGGCGCTCTCGAACGCGCCCACTTGCACCACCAGGCGTTGGGGGGTGGCGGGGGGGGTGGCCGGCGCCGTTGGCGCGGCGGCGGGCGTGCGCCCTTCGAGGATGGCTTGGGCGCGGTTTGCCTCGGTGGGGGCCGGAGCCGGGGCGGGTGCTGGTGGCGTTGCCGGGCGGGCCGGGGCGGCGGGTGTGGGAGCGGCAGGAGCGGGTGCGGGTGCGGCCGCAGGTGCGGTGGCTGGCGTGGCAGGCACAGGGGCAGTAACGGGAGCGGCGGGTGCAGGAAGGGGCGCTGCCGGGGCTACCTCGGTCGCAGGCGCTGGCGCGGGCGGCAGCACGGGCAAAGGCTGAACCGGCTGGCGGTCTGGAATTTCGATGGCGATGTCAACCGGCACAGGGCGCGGCTGGGTGTCAAAGAGCAGCGGCAAGCCGATCACCCCTGCCAACACCAATATGCCGGCCCCGATCAGGCGCTGTCGCGCACGCCGGCGCAAGGTTTCGATGGTGGGCGGCGGGGCTGGGGCGTTGGCACCGCTGCCGCCTGAACGCAGTTTGAACATGAGCCGCTGTGTCACCGTGGGTTGCAAAAAATCGGGCCTACCCCTGCACCCCAAGGGCCAGCGCACGGCAGCCTTTAGGCTGTGGCAGGGGCTTTATGTGGGCAAGTGTGGGGCCGCCAAACGCGGCACCCCGTGCTCCAGCACCGCCCCCACCGTGAGGAAAGACCCAAAGACCACGATTCTATCAGCCGGGTCGGCGGCGGCGCGGGCGGCGGCCAGCGCCGCCAGCGCATCGGCATGGGTGCTGGCGCTGCTGCCCGGGCGTGGCGCCAGCGCCTGCCAGCGCGCCAGCAGATCGGCCGCCTTGGCGGCGCGCGCGCCGGGCAAATCGGTGAAGTACCAATGCTCCACCAGCGCGCCGGCGCGCTCGAGCATCGGGGCCAGGTCTTTGTCGGCCATGGCGCCAAATACCGCGTGCGTGCGTGGGAAGTAGCCTTGGGCGTCGAGGTTTTGCACCAGCGCCGCCACCGAGTGCGGGTTGTGCGCCACGTCGAGCACCAGCACCGGCTGCCCGGGCACGATCTGAAAGCGCCCGGGCCACTGCACCAGCGCCAGCCCGTTGCGCACCGCCTGCGCCGTGACCGGCAGGCGCGGGTGCAGGGCCTCGATCGCCGCCAGCGCCCCGGCCGCGTTTTGCAACTGGTTGGCCCCGCGCAAGGCCGGGTAGGCCAAGCCGCTGTAGCGCTTGCTGCGCCCGCTCCAGTTCCACTGCTGGCGGTCGCCGGTGAACTGAAAATCAACCCCGATGCGGCGCACCTCGGCCCCCAGCGTGTGCGCGCGCTCCAGCACACTGGTGGGCGGCAGCGGGTCGCTCACCACCACCGGGCGGCCGCTGCGCATGACGCCGGCTTTTTCGAGCCCGATGGTTTCGCGGTCGGGGCCCAGAAACTCCATGTGATCGAGGTCGATGCTGGTGATGATGGCGCAGTCGGCATCCCACAGGTTGACCGCATCGAGCCGTCCGCCCATGCCGATTTCGAGCACCAGCACCTCGGGCTGCGCCGCCACCAGCGTCTGCACGATGGCCAGCGTGCTGAACTCAAAGTAGCTCAAAGAAACCTCGGCCTGCCCGCCCTCGCCCAAGCGCGCGCGCTCGACTTCGGCAAATGCCGCCGCCAGCGCCTCCGCCTCCACCGGCTCGCCGCGCACTTGGGCGCGTTCCTCGAAGCGCACCAGGTGCGGCGAGGTGTAGAGCGCGGTGCGGTAGCCGGCGTGGCGGTAGATCGATTCGAGCATGGCGCAGGTCGAGCCCTTGCCGTTGGTGCCCGCCACCGTGATCAGCGGGCACGGCGGCACGATGCCGCGGCCGCCGTTCATGCGCAGCATCACCGTGCGCACACGATCGAGGCCCATTTCGATGCTCTTGGGGTGCAGGCGCTCGCAATGGGCCAACCATTGGTCGAGGCTTTGGGGCGGCGCTGCGGGGGCGGGGGGACGGGGGTCGGTCATGGCGTTATTGGGTGGCAAGGGGCCAGGGGGGCTGGGGGAAACAAGGCTAAGGGGGGCGCACAAAGCCGATCCACGGGCGGGATTGTCGTGCATGGCCGCTGCTGCGCAGGAATTAGAATCGGCTGCAAGCGCAGCGTTCCGCCAGCGCGCCCGCACACCCCCCACGATTTTCGACGCTTTTATGCCCACCACCCAATTCGACGGCGTGACCGTCCAAACCCAAGCCAATGTGTATTTTGAGGGCAAATGCATCAGCCACAGCCTGACGCTGGCCGACGGCACCAAAAAATCGGTCGGCGTGATTTTGCCCGCCACCCTCACCTTCAACACCGGCGCCGCCGAAGTGATGGAGTGCGTGGCCGGCGCCTGCGACTACCTGCTCGCGGGCAGCAGCGCTTGGCGGCATTGCGCTGCGGGCGAGTCGTTCGCCGTGCCCGCCCATTCGAGTTTTCAGATTCGCGTCAGCGACCAGCCCTACCACTACATCTGCCACTTCGAATAAGCCGCGCCACCCCATGCCCACCATCTTGCAAAACCTGCCCGTCGGCCTCAAGGTCGGCATCGCCTTCTCGGGCGGCCTAGACACCTCGGCCGCGCTGCTGTGGATGAAGCTCAACGGCGCCCTGCCCTACGCCTACACCGCCCACTTGGGCCAGCCCGACGAGAGCGACTACGACGCCATTCCGCGCAAGGCGCTGGGCTACGGTGCCTTGGCCGCGCGCCTGATCGACTGCCGGCCGCAGCTGGTGGCCGAAGGGCTGGCGGCGCTGCAAGCCGGGGCTTTTCACATCAGCACCGCCGGCAACACCTATTTCAACACCACGCCGCTGGGCCGCGCCGTCACCGGCACCCTGCTGGTGGCCGCCATGCGCGCCGACGAGGTGCACATCTGGGGCGACGGCAGCACCTTCAAGGGCAACGACATCGAGCGCTTTTACCGCTACGGCCTGCTCACCAACCCGGCGCTCAAAATCTACAAGCCTTGGCTCGATCAGCGCTTCATCGACGAGCTCGGTGGCCGCACCGAGATGAGCCAGTTCCTGATCGCGCACGGCTTCGACTACAAAATGAGCGTAGAAAAAGCCTACAGCACCGACAGCAACCTGTTGGGCGCCACGCACGAGGCCAAAGACCTCGAGCACTTGAGCAGCGGCGTGCGCATCGTCAATCCGATCATGGGCGTGCCGTTCTGGCGTGAAGACTGCGCCATCAAGGCCGAAGAGGTGACGGTGGCCTTTGAGGAGGGCGTGCCGGTGGCCCTCAACGGCCAGCGCTTCGAGTCGCTGGTGGCACTGTTCGAACAGGCCAACGCCATCGGCGGCCGCCACGGGCTGGGCATGAGCGACCAGATCGAAAACCGCATCATCGAAGCCAAGAGCCGCGGCATTTACGAGGCCCCCGGCATGGCGCTGCTGCACATCGCCTACGAGCGCCTGCTCAGCGGCATCCACAACGAAGACACGATCGAGCAGTACCGCGACAACGGGCGCAAGCTCGGGCGCCTGCTGTACCAAGGGCGCTGGTTCGACCCGCAAGCCATCATGCTGCGCGAAGCGGCGCAGCGCTGGGTGGCGCGCGCCATCACGGGCAGCGTGACGCTGGAGCTGCGCCGCGGCAACGACTACTCGATCCTCGACACCGCCAGCCCGAATCTGAGCTACGCACCCGAGCGCCTGAGCATGGAAAAGGTCGAAGACGCCGCCTTTGGCCCCAGCGACCGCATCGGCCAACTGACCATGCGCAACCTCGACATCGCCGACACCCGCGCCAAGCTCGGCATTTACGCCAACAGCGGCCTGCTGGCGCTGGGCCAGGGCACCGACTTCATGCGCTTGGGGCGCTAGGCGGCGGGGGCTGCGGGCGCGGCAGCATTGTTGCGTTTTTTCGTCAAAAAATTTCTTTCGACGAAAAAAAGGAACATACTCGCGCCATGCCAGTCGCTCTCACCCACGGCCAGCGCGTCCTCGATCTGGCCAGCCTCAAGGGGCTGCTGCGCACCAGCGATCTGGATGCCATCGGTGCGCCCCGCATCACGCTCTCGCGCCTGTGCGCCGCTGGCCTGCTGGAGCGGGTTGGGCGCGGCCTCTACCGCTTGCCCAGTCACCCGGCTTCAGAGCACGAAAGCCTTGCGGCCATCGCCACCAAGGTGCCGCAAGCCGTGTTCTGCCTGCTGAGCGCGCTGCAATTTCACGAGCTGACGACCCAACTGCCGCGCCAAATCTGGATCGCCATGCCGCGCGGCAGCCACCTACCCCGGATCGACTACCCGCCGCTAAAAATGGTGCAGATGAGCACCGCAGCCTATGCCACCGGCGTTGAAGAGCACCTGCGCGACGGCGTGAGGCTGCGGGTTTTTGGCGTGGCCAAAACGGTCGTGGACTGTTTTAAGCACCGCAACCAAATCGGCCTCGACGTGGCGCTAGAGGCACTTAAAGATGCCCGCGCCCAGCGCAAGGCAACGGCGGACGATCTGTGGCGCTGCGCCAAAATCTGCCGCGTGGCCAATGTGATGCGCCCATATTTGGAGGCCATCGAATGAACGACAGGGCAGCTTCGGTGCGCGCCCGCCTGCTCAAGCTTGCCCAAGCGCAAGGCGTGGATTTCAACCAAGTGTTGGTGCGTTTTGCGCTTGAGCGCCTGCTTTACCGGCTGGGCCAGTCTGCTTACGCAGACTGATCGGCTCGATCAGCCCTGCGCCAAAGCCGCCCGGTAGCCCCGCTCGGCATCGACCCCGCGCAGCAGCAGCAGCCCAATCACGAAGTACAGGCCGGTGACGAGCATGGCGGTGCGGTGGTCGCCGCCGGTGAGCCAAGTCACCAGCCCGTAGGTGAGCGGGCCGACGATCGAGGCCAGCATCACCGCCAGCCCCCAGAGCCCAAAAAATTCGGCACGCTGCGCCGGCGGTGCCAGGTAGCCGACCAGCGCCCGCCCGGCCGACTGGCTTGCCCCTAGGCACAGCCCGGCCAAGTTGGCCGCGACCCAAAAGCTGGCCGCGCTCTCGCTCGACCAGGCCACCAGCACCATCGCTATCCAGCCCAGCAGCGTAAGCGCAATGCCGCGCACCGGGCCGATGCGGTCTTGCAGGTAGCCAAAACCCAGCGCCCCGATGGCGGCGGTGATGTTGACGACAAAAATCATCATCACCGTCTGCGCGGTGTCAAAACCCATCACCTCTTGGGCGTAGATGGCCGCCAGCGCGATCACCGTCATGATTCCGGCCTGATAAAACACGATGCAGATGATGAAGCGGCGCATGTCTTGATATCGGGCCGACTGCCGCCAGGTCTTGGCCACCTGCGCCCAAGCCGAGATTCCAGAGCGCGTTTGCGGCTGCGCGCGCTCACGCACCAAAATAAAAAATGGCAGGGCCGTGAGGGCAAACAGGCCCGCCGTGATGAGCAAGGTGACCGGCACGAACTCCGATGCCGTGTGGCCGCGCGCCTGCGCCCACGTGATGTAGGCCAAACACAGCGCCAGGCACAGCAGACCGCCGACGTAGCCCAAGCCCCAGCCCCAGCCCGACAGGGTGCCTAGGCGCTGCGGGCGCGCGAGCTCGGGCAAAAAGGCCGCCACCAGATTGCCGCCGGAGCTGAAAAACGCATTCGACAGCACCAGCAGCGCCAGCGCCAGCAGCACGCTGCCCGGCCCAACCCAGCCCAGCGCCGCCGTGGTGAGCACGCAGCCGAGGGTGGTGAGCGCCGCCAGCCGTTTTTTGCCGGCGTGCACATCGGCCCAAGCCCCCAGCACCGGCGCGCTGAGCAGCACCAGCAGATTGGAAAAAGCCAAAGCCGCCGTCCAAGCCAGCGTGGCCCAGGTGGCGCCGCCGGCGATGCCGGCCACAAAGTAGGCCCCATAGATGGCCGTGATGACCACCGTGGTGTAGCCCGAATTGGCAAAGTCGAACATCGCCCAGCCGAAGGCCTCGCGCCGGCGCACGCCGTCTTGCAGCACCGGGCCCAGATTCGCCGCAGCGTCGGGCGTGGGGGTGGAGGGGTTGAGGCTCACCACAGCTCCGGTTCGATTTCGAGCCGCACGCCAAAGCGCTCGAGCACGCTGGCTTGGATGGCGGTGGCCAGCGCCATGACATCGGCGCCGCTGCACGGCTGGTAGGCGTCGCCGCGGTTGACCAGCACCAGCGCTTGTTTTTCATAAACGCCGGCGCGGCCCAGCGTCTGGCCCTTCCAGCCGCAGGCCTCGATCAGCCAGCCGGCTGCGAGCTTGACGCGCCCATCGGGCAGCGGGTAGTGCACCACGGCTGGGTGGCGGGCGCAGATTTCGGCACACTGCTCGCGGCTGACCAGCGGGTTTTGGAAAAAACTGCCGACGTTGCCGATCACGGCCGGGTCGGGCAACTTGGCGCGCCGGATTTGGCACACCCAGTCAAAAATCTGCCGCGCCGTGGGCTGCTCTAGGCCGGTCTCGGCCACTTTGCGCTCCAGCTCGAGGTAGCCCAGCACCGGCTGCCAGCGCTTGGGCAGCCAAAAACGCACCCGCGTGATGAGCCAGCGCCCATGGCCCGGTGCGACGGTGCGCTCGCACTTGAACACCGAGTCGCGGTAGCCGAAGCGGCACTGCGCCGCGTCTAGGTTGTGCACCTCGCCGCTGTGCAGATCGACGGCGTCGAGCGAATGAAAGCGGTCTTGCAGCTCGAGCCCGTAGGCGCCGATGTTTTGCACCGGGGCCGCGCCCACCGTGCCGGGGATGAGCGCGAGGTTCTCGAGCCCATACCAGCCCCGATCCAGCGTCCAGGCGACGAAATCGTGCCAGTTTTCGCCCGCGTCGGCCTCCACCAGATAGCCGGCCTCGGTCTCGCGCAACAGGCGCCGCCCCAGCATTTCGATTTTCAGCACCAAGGGCTCGACGTCGCCGGTGAGCACGATGTTGCTGCCGCCCCCGAGCACGCGCAGGCGCTCGGCGCACCAACCGGGCTGGCGCACCAAGTCGGGCAGCAGCTCGGCCTTGCGCAGCCGCAACAAGCGCTGTGCCTGCGCCGCGATGCCAAATGTGTTGTGCGGCTGCAAGGCCGCGTTGTTCTCGACTAACATCTGGCCATTGTCGCACCCCCGCATTACATTACCAGCACCGCACCATGCCTTCATTCGATACCGTCCTCGAACCCGACCGGGTTGAAATCAAAAACGCCGTCGATCAAACCGCCAAGGAAATCGGCAACCGCTTCGACTTCAAAGGCACCAGCGCCGCCATCGAGCTCAAAGAAAACGACATCGTGCTCAGTGGCGACAGCGATTTTCAGCTCGCCCAGATCGACGACATCCTGCGCGCCAAGCTGAGCAAGCGCAGCGTCGATGTGCGCTTCCTCGATGCCGGTAAAATCGAGAAAATGGGCGGCGACAAGGTGCGCCAAGTGCTCAAGGTGCGCGAAGGCATCGCCAGCGAAGACAGCAAAAAAATCCAGCAAGCCATCAAAGGCAGCAAGCTCAAGCTGCAAGCCGCCATCCAGGGCGAGGCGGTGCGCGTCAGCGGCGCCAAGCGCGACGAGCTGCAAGCCGCCATGGCCCTGATCCGCCAAGCCCTGCCCGACCTGCCCCTGAGCTTCAACAATTTTCGCGATTGAAACCGCCCGCTTGCCGCCCATGAGTTTTGCCGCTGCGCCCGACCCCGCCTACGCGCTCATGCGCGAGTGGACGCTGCGCTGGTCCGATCTCGAGAGCGATCTGGCGCACCTGCTGCTGCAGCCCCGCACGCACAAAGACTTTTGCGCCCGTTTGCATGCGCTGCAGGTGCAAGCCCAAGAGCTGCTGCAAATCGACCCTGACGCCAGCCTGTACTGGTTGCTGCAACTGGCCACCAGTTCCAGCATCGGCTACAGCAGCTCGCACGCGCTGATGTGCTGGGCCTTGTGCAGGCTGGTGGCGCCCAGCCTCGATTGCCCCGCAGCCAAGCAGGACAGCCTGGCACACGCGGCCTTGACCATGAACATTGGCATGACGCAGCTGCAAAACACCTTGGCCGAACAGACCATCGAACCCAGTGCCGAGCAACGCGCCGCCATCGACACCCACGCCGCCCGGGGCGCCCAGTGGTTGCGCGAGCTCGGCGTAACCGATGCCGACTGGTTGCACACGGTGGAGCAGCACCACGAACGCTCTGACGAACTCGACACCCCGACCCGGCTGCTGCAAGCCGCCGACCGCTACGCGGCGCAGATCAGCCCGCGCGAAACCCGCGCCGGCCGTTGCGTCACTGATTCGGGCCGGCATGCCATGCTGGCCACCGATGCGGGCACAGGCAGCGGAGCAAGCGCGATCAACGCCATCGGCCACGCCCTGCTGCGCACCGTGGGCATTTGCCCGCCGGGCAGCTTTGTGCGCCTCGAAGACGACACCATCGCCGTGGTGCTGCGCCGCACCACGCAGCCGGGCGCGCCTTGGGTGGCCAGCGTGCTCGACGTCGCCGGGTCGGCGCTGGCCGAGCCCACGCTCATCGACACCCGCACCGACGGCTGCGGCATTGCCGCGGCCTTGGTCGCGCAAACGGTGCGCGTGCGCCTCAACCACGCCCGGCTGCTGCACCTGTCGCGCATGGCGCTGGCGCATTAGCCTTTTTTGCGGCCCACCTGGCTCTCTTGTCCGGCCAGCAGACGCTGGATGTTGCCACTGTGGCGCCACAGCAGCAGCGCACTCATGGCGCTGATGGCAAGCCCTAAGGCGGGCTGCATCTGCCACATGGCGGGCGAACCGAACCAATAGAGCAGCGGCGCCACCAGCGCCGCCACGATCGCCGCCAGCGAGGAGTAGCGCGTGAGCAATAGCGTAAGCACCCACGACAGCAGCACCAGCAGGCCCAGCAGGGGCTCGAAACCCAGCAGCACCCCGGCGGCGGTGGCCACCCCTTTACCGCCCTGAAAGCGCATAAACACCGGATACACATGGCCGATGAAGGCGGCCAAGCCAACCAGCGCAACCGTGCCCCAGCCCAGCCCCCATGCGGGCCCAAACTGCAGCACCAGCCACACCGGCAGCCAGCCCTTGAAGGCATCGAGCAGCAGCGTGAGCGCCGCCGCCACTTTGTTGCCAGAGCGCAGCACGTTGGTGGCGCCGGGGTTTTGGCTGCCGTAGGTGCGTGGGTCGCTCAAACCCATGATGCGGCTGATAAGCACCGCAAACGACAGCGAACCGATCAAATACGCCAGCACCACAACCGGCAGCCAGAGCCACTCAACAATCATCGTCATCCCTTGCTCATGCCTTGTAAATGCAGCGCTGGATCAGCGCTGGCGAGCTGATCAATAGGCCGGGTCGCGCTGCTCGAGCCGAATGGCGTCGATGGCTTGCAGCAGCTCGGGCGCCAGCACCGTGCCCCAAGCGTCAAGGCAGGCGTCGAGCTGCGACAGCGACGTGACGCCGATCAAGGTGCTCGCCACCTGCCACTTGGAGTAGCAAAAAGCCAGCGCCATTTGGGTGGGCGCCAGGCCGTGCTCGCGCGCCAAGGCGTTGTAGCGGCGCGCCGCCTGCAGCGCGCCGGCGCGGCCCCAGCGCTGCTGGCGCATGCTGGCAAAACGCGCCATGCGGCCCAGCGCCGGGTCGGCGCCCTCAAAGCCGCTGGCATCGTACTTGCCCGTGAGCAGGCCAAAGCCGAGCGGCGAATACGCCAGCAACCCGACCCCAAGGCGGTGCAGGGTTTCGTCGAGCCCGTTTTCTGCGCCGCGGTGGAGCAGGCAGTAGGGGTTTTGCACGCTCGCCACGCGCGGCAAGCCGTGCTGTTCGGCCAAACGCACGAACTCGTGCACGCCGTAGGGGGTTTCGTTGGACAGGCCGATGGCACGCACCTTGCCCTGCTGCACCAGCTGCGCCAGCGCCTGCAACTGCTCCAAAATCGAGGGGCATGGCCGATCCTTGGCCGGGTCGTAATACAGCGTGCCAAACATCGGCACGTTGCGCGCCGGCCAGTGGAGCTGGTACAGGTCGATGACCTCGGCGCCCAAGCGGCGCAGGCTGCCCTCGCAGGCGGCCACGATCTCTGGCGCCGTCAGGCCGGTGTGCTCGCCCCGAATCCAGCTCATGCCACGCGCCGGCCCGGCCACTTTGGTGGCCAGCACCAGACGCTGGCGCACCCCCGGGCGCGCCGCCAGCCACTGGCCGATGATGCGCTCGGTGGCGCCATAGGTTTCCGCCCGCGGCGGCACCGAATACATCTCGGCGGTATCAAAGAAGTTGACCCCACGCTCGAGCGCCCGGTCCATGATCGCAAAGGCCTCGGCCGCGCCCACTTGCTCGCCAAAGGTCATGGTGCCCAAGCCGATGGCGGGCACTTGCAGGCCGCTCTGGCCGAGGGTGACAATCTTGATGGCCGACATGCAAACTCCGTTTAGCTGGTGCCCCGAGCCGGAATCGAACCGGCACGCCGCTTATGCAGCAAGCGGCGGATTTTAAGTCCGCTGTGTCTACCTGTTTCACCATCGGGGCGCAAGCCGACGATTCTAGCCTTTAGGCGGCGCGCGGGCCGCCTTGCAGCAACGCCAAGTAGGCGCGCCGGGTGGGCTCGGCGATGGCTTCGAGCACCTGCTCGTAGGCGGTGCGGTGGCGCGCCAGCAGGCGAAACGAGGCCACGCTGCGCGATTTGCAGAACCAGTGACAGGTGTGCTGAAACAGCATCAGCTCAGCCAGCAGCGTGTGGGCGCGCGCTTTGGCGCTGCGCTGCTCGTGGTTGGCGGTGGCGGCTCGCACGGCCTCAGCGTGTACGCGCAGCACGGCACGCAAATCGAGCGTGGACTGGGGCAGCCAGCGCTCGATCATGGGCAGGCTGACGCGGCACAGGCGGGTTTGCTCGGCCGGCAGCTGGCCGATGTCGGCAGCCAAGTCGCTGAGCTGCTGCGCCAGCTGGCCCTCGGCCTCGCTCAGTGCGGCCCACATCGGGTTGCGGCGCTCGGGCTCGGGCTCGCCGAGGGCGCGTAGGTAACCGTGGTTGAGCTGCTCCATCAGCTTTTCGATCTGGTAGCGGCGCAGGTGGCTGCTGAGCAAGGCGATGCGCTCGCGCTCGCTGCGCGCCTTGAGCATGAAGTAGCCCAAGCCAAACAAAAAAGCGATCAGAAAGGCGTCCATTGGGAGGGTCAGGTGTGGGATGCGCGATCCACTTGGGGTTTGGGTAGGCGCGCGGCAGCGCGCTCGGCGGCGCGCTCGGCCTCGGCTTGCTGGGCGGCGCGCAGCCACTGGGCAAATTGCTGCGGCGTCTCGAGCGTGATGGGCCCTAAGGCGGCGCTGCGAAAATCGCTCAACAGCACCTCGGCGGCTTTTTGGGTGTTCAGGCGCCCGCCGGGCAGCAGGCAGCCCCGGCGCTGGCCGATGGCTTGCAGCAAGGCGTCTTCGGGCATGGCGGCGATCTGCTCGAGCGTTTGCGGCAGCTGGTAACGCGCTTGCAGCAGCGCGGCATAAGGCTGGCGCAGCCGCAGCAGCAGCTCGAGCGCCACGCTTTCTTCGTCGTAGGCGTTGCGCCCCACGGCGCCGCTGGCCGCCAGCAGGTAGCCGCTTTCGGGCACGATGATCTTGGGCCACAGCACGCCCGGCGTGTCGTAGAGGTAAAAATCGTCGGCCAGCAAAATGCGCTGCTCCGCCCGCGTGACCCCGGCTTCGTCGGCGACGCGGGTGGCGCGCTTGCCCACCAGGGTGTTGATGAGGGTGGATTTGCCCACGTTGGGGATGCCGCCGATGAGCACACGCATGGGCTTGGCCAACCCGCCGCGCCTAGGGGCCAGCTCGTGGCAGGCGCCGATCAGGGCCCGCGCCGGCCCGGCCACGCTGGCGTCGAGCGCGATGGCGCGGGTGTGGGGCTGGCTTTGGTAGTGCACCAGCCAGGCCTGCGTTTGGGCCGGGTCGGCCAGATCCTGCTTGTTGAGGATTTTGAGCGTGGGCTTGGGGCCGATCAGGCGCGCCAGCATCGGGTTGGCGCTCGAGCCCGGCAGGCGCGCATCGAGCAGTTCGATCACCACGTCGATGGACTTGAGGCGCTCGGCGATCGCTTTTTGCGTCGCGTACATGTGCCCGGGAAACCATTGCACCGCCATGTTGTGTTCTCTTGGATGCCTGTGCGCTTAGGCGTGTGCGGCCAGCCAGGCGCGCAGTTCGGGCACCGAATGCACCACCTGCAAGGGCCCGAGGGGGTCGAAATGGGCGTGGTCGTGCGCGCCGTAGCTCACGCCCACGCTGGCGCAGCCGGCGTTGCGCGCCATCTGCAAATCGTGCGTGGTGTCGCCGATCATGAGCGTGCGCTCGGGCGCCACGTCAAACGCCTGCATGAGCTCGTGCAGCATCAGGGGGTGCGGCTTGCCTGCGGTTTCGTCGGCGGTGCGCGAGCCGTCGAACACCCCTTGCAGCTGCACCGAATGCAGCGCTTCGTCGAGGCCGCGGCGGCTTTTGCCGGTGGCCACCACCAGCAGGTGCTGGCGCTGGCGCAGTTCGGCCAGCAAGGGCAACACGCCCTCAAACAGGGTCAATTCGTGCTGCTGCGCCAAATAATGCTGCTGGTAGCGCTGGCCCAGCAGGGGATAGCGCTCGGGGGGCACGTCGGGGGCAACGTGGGCCAGCGCCTGCATCAGGCCCATGCCGATCACCCAAGCGGCCTGCTCGTCGCTGGGCACTTGGCCGCCGACGTCGCGCACGGCGGCTTGGATCGCGCGCACGATCTGGGCGGTGGAGTTGAACAGGGTGCCGTCCCAGTCGAAAGCGATCAGGTCGAATTGGCGCGGGCGCATGGGACGGGTGACTACAAAAAAGAGGAAGGGCGCATTCAAGCGCCCCCGTGGGATCTGCTGGGCGGGCCTGACGCTGCACCCAAAGACAAAGCGTCGCGCTTGACAGCGGATTATCGCAGAACCGACGCCACTGACGCCTGCCACTGACGCCTGAACTTACGCCGCTAACGCCTGAACCGACGCCGCTTACGCGGCGGGGCACTCAAATGCGGTAGTTTTCGATGTTTTTGCCTTCGGCCTGCAGGGCCCGCACCCACTCGGGTTTGCGCCCCGGACCGCCAGACCAGGTTTCGCCGTTGGGGCCTTTGAATTTGGCCGGGGCTTTGGCGCGGGCACCGGCTTTGCGCGCTGCGGCACCCAAGTCTTCGAGCGTAATGCCGTGCTCTTTCATGGTGGCCTTGATGCCCAAAATGACATTGGTCAATTCCTGCTTGCGCACCTGCTCGGCTTGCAGCAGCAGGGCTTCGGCCTGGGCTTTGAGTTCGGCGTAAGTGGCCATATCGAGATTCCTTTAACGATGAAGTAGCAGAGAGCCCGATTGTAATCACAAAAAACGCTGGCAATCGGCCCAGTGCAACAAATCAACCGGCAAAGGCGCCTGCAGTTGCACTTCCTGCCCCAACACGGGGTGCGTGAAGCGCAATTGCCAGGCATGCAGAAACATGCGTTTGCCGCCCAGTTTTTGCAAGTCGCGGTTCCAGCCAAAATCGCCGTATTTGTCGTCACCGGCAATCGGATGCCCGGCGTGCGCCAAATGCACCCGAATCTGGTGCGTGCGCCCGGTTTTAATGGTCACGGCCAGCAGCGTGGCCACTTGTGCGGCACCGCTGGCATCCGCCAGCGTGAGCTGCCCCAACACCTGCACCAGACTGATCGCGCGCATGCCTTGCAGATCGTGCGCATCGGTGACGCGCACCCGGCGTTCGCCATCGGGCAGCAAATATTTATGCAAGGGCCAGTCGAGCACTTTGAGCCGGGCTGGCCATGGGCCTTTGACCAGCGCCAGGTAGCTTTTGCCCATGCTGCGCTGGCGCAACTGCTCTTGCAACAGGCGCAGCACGCTGCGTTTTTTGGCCACCAGCAAAATTCCGCTGGTATCGCGGTCTAGGCGGTGCACCAGCTCCAGCAGCGGCGCTTGCGGGCGTGCGCGGCGCAGCTGCTCGATCACGCCAAACGACACCCCGCTGCCCCCGTGCACGGCCACCCCGGCGGGCTTGTCGATGGCCAACAGGGCGTCGTCCTCGTAGAGCACGGGAAACTCGCGCGCTGGCACTGCAGCCATCACCGCTTGATCGGGCGCCGACTGTGCGGACGCGGCCAAGCGCAAGGGCGGGATGCGCAGCACATCGCCGGCGACCACGCGGCTGTCGGCCTGCACCCGGCCCTTGTTGCGCCGCACCTCACCAGAGCGGATGACGCGGTAGATCAGGCTTTTGGGTGCGCCTTTGAGCTCGCGCAACAGGTAGTTGTCGAGCCGCTGGCCGTCGGATTCGGCATCGACCACGAGCTGGCGCACGCCGGCACTGGAATTGTTTATAATGGTTGTCACCAGAGTCGATGGGTTGGTGTTTGAGCAGCCTTGAAATCAAGCTAGGATTTTAAGGGCACGCGCCACCACCCCCGATTCGGTAACAAGTTGCCAGCCCTGCCCTTTCGTGCCGCCCCGCCTTGGCAGCAACGTAGCCGCCCACAGCGGCCGCACGAACCGCAGGTCGAGTCGACGTCGTCGAAGCGAACCCGATACGGAATACCCCAAACGTCCAGCCCACGCGCGCCGCGCCGGGCTGGACGCGGACCAAAGTGAAACCAAAGCCCCTCTGGCAGACGCTGTGACAGCCCCCCACTGGCCCCCTTTGATCACCGCCCTCCACGCGCCCATGCCTTGGCAGGTTTGAGGCTGTGCGGTCGCGCCCACCCAGCCGACCGCACAGCCCACCCTAAGCCCGGGATCTCCGGCAATTCCTCCTCGTTCGCACGTCGCACGTTGGCCGCTGGCCGTGCGCCCCATTTGGGGCATGTTGTGCAAAAGACCGAGGAATTTTTTATGAAACGCATGCTGATCAACGCCACCCAGTCCGAAGAACGGCGGTTGGCCATCGTAGACGGGCAAAAACTGCTCGACTACGAAATCGAAATCGAAGGGCGCGAGCAGCGCAAAGGCAATATCTACAAGGCCGTGGTGACGCGCGTCGAGCCTTCGCTGGAAGCCTGCTTCGTGGATTACGGCGAAGACCGCCAAGGCTTTTTGCCGTTCAAGGAAATCGGGCGCCAATACTTCCAAGGCAATGCCTCGCCCGCCCAGGCGCGCATCCAGGACGTGATCAAAGAAGGCCAGGAACTGCTGGTTCAAATCGAAAAAGAAGAGCGCGGCAACAAAGGCGCGGCCCTCACCACCTTCGTCAGCTTGGCCGGGCGCTACGTGGTGCTGATGCCCAACAACCCGCGCGGCGGTGGCGTGAGCCGGCGCATCGAAGGCGACGAACGGGCCGAACTCAAAGCGGTGCTGGACCAGCTCGACTACCCGGGTGGCATGAGCATCATCGCGCGCACCGCCGGCATAGGGCGCGAAGCGGGTGAATTGCAATGGGACTTGAACTACCTGCTCAAGCTCTGGAACGCCATCGACGGCGCCGCCAAAGCCGGCAAGGGCGCGTTCCTGATTTACCAGGAATCGAGCCTGGTGATCCGCGCCATCCGCGACTATTTCAACAGCCAGATCGGTGAAATCCTGATCGACACCGACGACATCTACGAGCAAGCGCACCAGTTCATGAGCCACGTGATGCCCGAACATGGGCATCGGGTGAAGCGCTACCGCGACGACGCGCCGCTGTTTTCGCGCTTCCAGATCGAGCACCAGATCGAAACCGCTTACAGCCGCACGGTGCAACTGCCCAGCGGCGGCGCGATCGTGATCGACCAGACCGAAGCGCTGGTGGCGGTGGACGTGAACTCGGCGCGCTCCATCAAGGGCGGCGACATCGAGGAAACCGCGTTGCGCACCAACCTCGAGGCCGCCGACGAAGTGGCGCGCCAAGCCCGGCTGCGCGATTTGGGCGGCCTGCTGGTGATCGACTTCATCGACATGGAAGAATCGCGCAACCGGCGCGATGTAGAAAACCGCCTGCGCGATGCGCTGCGCCAAGACCGCGCCCGGGTGCAGTTCAGCGCCATCAGCAAATTTGGCCTGCTCGAAATGAGCCGCCAGCGCCTGCGCCCCACCTTGGCCGAAGGGGCCTCCATCCCCTGCCCGCGCTGCGGCGGCTCGGGCCACATCCGCGACACCGAGAGCTCGGCGCTGCAAATTTTGCGCGTGATCCAAGAAGAATCGCTCAAAGACGGCACCGCCGCCGTGTTCGTGCAGGTGCCGGTTGAAGTGGCAAGCTTTTTGCTCAACGAAAAACGCACCGAGATCACCAAGATCGAGCTGCGCCAGCGCATCAACGTGCTGCTGGTGCCCAACAAATCGCTCGACACCCCACACTACAAGCTCGAACGCCTCAAGCACGACGACCCGCGCCTCGACAAGCTCGACGCCAGCTACCGGCTGGCCGAAGAAATCGACGACGTGGCCACCGTGACCCGGCGCAGCCACGAGCGCGCCAACAAGCAAGAGCCGCTGATCAAGGGCGTGCTGCCCGACGGCCCGGCCCCGCAAGTGGCGGCCAAGGCCAGCCCAGGCGCTGGCGCAACCGGTGCGGCTGCGGTGGTGCCTCAGGCACCCACTGCGACACCAACCACCGCAGCCAGCGCGGGCGCAGCTGCGCACGGCGTGCCGGCCGCCGCCTCGAGCGGCTTCATGGCGTGGTTCAAGCGCTTGCTGGGCTTGGCACCGGCACCCGAGGCTGCGCCTGCAGCAGCACCGGCTGCCAGGCGCGCCGCAACGGCCGGCCCTGCTGCCACCAAGGCCGAGTCGCCACGCGGTCCACGCGGCGGCAGCGGCCGCGGTCGTGGCGGAGAACGCGGTGAACGCAGCGAGCGCGGGGAGCGTGTTGAACGCAGCAACCGCGCCGAAGGCGCTGCCGAAGCCGGTGCACGCACGGGCGAAGGCCGCCGCGGCGAGCGCACCGAGCGCCCCAGCCGCAACGAAGGGCGTACCGAAGGCCGCATCGAGGGCACAACAGAAGGCCGCGCCGAGCGCGGTGGCGCGCGCACCGAAGCCGGTGAGCGGCCCGAGCGCAGCGAAACCCGCCGCCCCAACCGCTCGGAGCGCGGCGAACGCGGCGAGCGGCCCGAGCGCGAGGGACGCCCTGAAAATACCAGCACCGAAGCCCAGCTGCCCAGCGCCACCGGCGAGGCCGACGGCCAAGCCAGCGCCAGCGCACCCGCCGATAACGTGCGGCGCGAGCGCAGCCGGGGCGGACGCGGCGAGGGCCGGCGCAGCGCCGCCGCGGCCGACACCAGCGCAGCCGTGGCGGACCCAACCGACGCCGACACCAGCGCCCAGCCGGCCTTGGCCGATGGCGCTGTAGCCCCAGAAAACGGCTCCAGCCAGCCAGCGGGCGAACGCGAGAACGAAGGCACGGGCGGGCGCCGCCGCAGCCGCGACCGCTTCGGCCGCGACCGGCGCGAACGCGCCAGCACCACCGAAGGCACCGAGGGCAGCGACGGCACCGAGACCAGCGAAGGTGGCACGGGGTACGCCACGCCCCTTGCAACGGCCGCCGCAGCCACCGCCAGCAACGCAGCTGCTGAACCCAGCGAGCAAGAGGATGCCACCCCGGCACGCTCGTACTTCAGCCGAGCCAGCAGCCAGCCCGCGCCCGCCGCGCCCACCTCAAGCCCCACTGCCGCTTCCAACGCAACGGCAAAGGCTGATGCAGCGACCGCTCAGCAGACCGATGCAGCAAGGAGCCAAAGCCAAGTACCGACCCCGACAGCGGCCACCGCACCTGCAGCACCAGCCCCGGCACCAGCTCCGGCTCCTGCCGCAGCCAGCGCGCCCTTCGTGCTGCCACTGCCCGAGCTCGAGGCGCTGGCCGTCCAAGCCGGTCTGCAATGGGTGCAGTCCGACCCGGCCCGCATCGAGCAGGCCCGCGCCGCCAGCGCCGCTCTGGTGCCGACGCCGCAGCTGCCGCGCCAGCCCAAACCGGTGCAACTGCCCGACGACGGCCCGCTGGTGCTGGTCGAAACCCGCCGCGACCTGCGCCAACTGGTGCTGCCACACGAAGGGTGAGGGTTACCCCCACGCTTGGCGCTTTCTGAACTTAATCCGGCTGCAGGACTCAGGCATTTGATGCGATTCAAGGCCTGTGCCATCAGCCGGCGCTATCCTGCAAAGCTATGAACACCGCCACCCTAGAGCCCACCACCAGCCCAGCAACCCCCACGGCGCCCGCACGCGAGTTCCCGCCCGTGCCCGATCTGCAGTGGTCCGAGGCGCTGCAAACGGGCGATGCGCGCATGGACGCCACGCACCAAGAAATGGTGGAGATGCTGGCGCGCCTGCGCGCCCTGCCGCCTGAGCAGCAGCTCGAACCCTACCGCGCACTGCTCGCGCACACCACCGAGCACTTCGCCCAAGAAGACCGCTGGATGCTGGCCAGCGGCTTCACCGCCGACAACTGCCACAGCCTGCAGCACAAAAGCGTGCTCGACACCCTCATCGCCGTCGAAGCGCACTTCCACCAAGGCGACCGCAGCATCATCACCCGCATGGCCGAGGCGCTGGTCGAGTGGCTGCCCCTGCACGCGCAGAGCATGGACGCCGGGCTGGCGCAGCACCTGCAAGCGCTGCAATTCGACACCCAAACCGAAACCCTGCCCGACCCCTCCCGGGTGCGCCCGGCGAGCATGAGCGGTTGCGGCAGCATCAGCTGCAGCTAAGCCCCATGACCGAGCGCAAACCCACCAGCCCCCTGACCGAGGTCCTGATCGCGGTCATCGTGCCGTCGATCATCCTGATGCAGCTCAGCGGCCCCGAAGACCTCGGGCCCGTCAACGCGCTGCTGTTGGCGCTGGCTTTTCCGCTCGGTTGGGGCGCGCGCGACCTGTGGCTGCAAAGCCGCATCAACCCCTTTGCCGTGCTGGGCTTGGTCAGCATCGGGCTCACCGGCGGCATCGGGCTGCTCGAGCTCGACGCCTTCTGGCTGGCCGTGAAAGAGGCCGCCATCCCCGGCCTGATCGGTTTGGTGGTCATCGGCTCCACCTGGACCCGCTACCCGCTCATCCGCACCGTGCTCTACCACCCGCGGCTGATCGATGTCGAGCGCGTGCAGGCGCAGTTGCAGCTGCGCGGTGCCCAAGCCGAATTTGAAGCCCGCCTGCTGCGCGCCACCTGGATGCTGGGCGCCACCTTCTTCTTTTCGGCCACCATGAACTTCATTCTGGCGCGCTGGATCGTGGTCAGCCCGGCCGGCACCACCGCCTTCAACGAAGAGCTCGGGCGCCTCACGCTCCTGAGCTACCCCATGATCGCCATCCCGGCCACGCTGATGATGCTGCTCGTGCTCTACTACATCGGGCGCGCCATCCACCAGCTCACCGGGCTCAAGCTGACCGAGTGCCTGCACACGGCGCAGTAAGCCACCCAAGTAAGCCCTCCAGCGCGACAGCAGCGCCATATTTCACGCCCCAGCAGCCGCTTTTCAATCGCCTAGGGCGGCCTTTGCTGCCCCCGGGCGCTACCATGCGGGATCACTCACAGGAGACCCGCCCATGACCGTCATCACCTGCGTCGAAGACCTGCGCCGCTTGGCCCAAAAGCGCGTGCCACGCATGTTTTACGACTACGCCGACAGCGGCTCGTGGACCGAAAGCACCTACCGCGCCAACGAGGCCGACTTCGTGCCCATCAAGCTGCGCCAGCGCGTGGCGGTCAACATGGAGGGCCGCAGCACCCGCAGCACCCTGATCGGCCAGGAGGTGGCGATGCCGGTCGCGCTCGCCCCCACCGGCCTGACCGGCATGCAGCACGCCGACGGCGAAATCCTCGCCGCCCGCGCCGCGCGCGCCTTCGGCGTGCCGTTCACGCTCTCGACCATGAGCATCTGCTCGATCGAAGACGTGGCCGAGCACGCCGGGCCTGGTTTCTGGTTTCAGCTCTACGTGATGCGCGACCGCGACTTCATCGAGCGCCTGATAGACCGCGCCAAGGCCGCCGGCTGCTCGGCGCTGGTGCTCACGCTGGATTTGCAAATTCTGGGCCAGCGCCACAAAGACCTCAAAAACGGCCTCTCGGCCCCGCCCAAACCCACCGTGGCCAGCGTGCTCGACCTGCTCAGCAAACCGCGCTGGTGTCTGGGCATGGCGGGCACCAAACGGCGCCAATTTGGCAACATCGTCGGCCACGTCAAGGGCGTGAGCGATATGTCGCAGCTCAGCGCCTGGACGGCGCAGCAGTTTGACCCCGGCCTGAGCTGGGCCGACGTCGAGTGGGTGAAGCAGCGCTGGGGCGGCAAACTGATCCTCAAGGGCATACAAGACGAAGCCGATGCCCGGCTGGCGGTGCAATCGGGGGCCGACGCGCTGATCGTGAGCAACCACGGCGGGCGCCAGCTCGACGGCGCCGAGAGCAGCATCCACGCCCTGCCCAAGATCGTAGCGGCCGTGGGCTCGCAGATCGAGGTGCACATGGACGGCGGCATCCGCAGCGGCCAAGACGTGCTCAAAGCGCGCGCATTGGGCGCTCGTGGCACCTACATCGGCCGCGCCTTCCTCTATGGCTTGGGGGCCCAAGGCCAAGCCGGCGTGAGCAAGGTGCTGGAGCTGATCCAGAAAGAGCTGGAGATCAGCATGGCCTTTACGGGCCACACCGACATCGACACCGTGGACCGCTCCATCCTGCTGCCCGGCACCTACCCGGTGGCTTGAGCCGGTTTAGGCGATCGCGGCTTCGTCGGTGCGGGTGCCGCCGCGGTTGTCGGTCCAGCGCACCGCCACCCGGTCGCCCTTGGCGGCGCCCCGGAAGCGAAACGTAAGCAAGGGGTTTTGCGCCACCGCCGTGCCCCACTGCGCGCTGAGCACGGCGCGCCCATTGTGGGTGGCCTCTACGAGGGTGATGTAGTGCGAGGGGATCGGGGCCCCGTCAGCGGTACGGCGCACGCCGGTTTCCATCGGGTGTTCCATGAGCACGCGCACGGTGGTCAGGCCGGCTTCTTCGGTGGCACGGATGCGCATCGGTCGGGTGGACATGGCTGCTGGCTCCTATGACTGCAAGGTTGTGGCGCGGGGTGGGTGGGTGGGGTGTGGGCTTTATGCGGACTTTGCGCGGGCTTTGCGATCAGGCGCCGCAGCCGCCCAAGGTCACCCGCGTGCTCTTGGTGGCCGAAAACAGCTGCCCATTGGAGCGCACCACGGCCACGATGTTGCTGCTTTGGCCCATGCGGATGCGGATCTGCACCTCGGGCTCGGTGCCCGGCGCAAGGGTGAACGCAGCCAGCAGCGGAAACGGGTTGTCCTCCACCAAAATGAACAATTCGGTGACGCCGGGCAAGATGCTGGAAACACCCACCGGCACCAAAGCGCCGTTTTCGGCGATATCGGGCGAGGTGACGCGGATTTGGTTGCTCGGGGCTGGCACGCCGCCCACGGCCCGCAGGGCGTCTTGCAGGGTGCGCGCCTCAAAGCCCGGCCGACCCGCGGCGTGGGCTTGCTGGGCGGTGACAATGCCCAGCGCGACCAAAGACGCCAAGGCGCCACCGGTCTTGATTGCAGTGCGACGATTCGCTTTCACGGCTTCATCTTTCTGAATAAAGAACCTAGATTTTATATTCGATTCAAAATATCCGACTGAGTTCAGTGGATTGCCATCGCTACGCCACAGGGTTCTGGCGGCTTGAGCGCAAGACAGCGGTAGTGCAGCTGGGCAACGGTAGCGCAGGCTCTACGCTGGGCCCAGCGGCAGCAAGCGCCCACCCTGCATCTGCAACACCCGGTCGCAGCGCCGCGCCAGCTCCGGGTCGTGGGTCACGACCACAAAGGCCGTGCCCTGCTGGCGCGCCAGATCGAGCATGAGCTCGAACACCGTACCGGCGCTGGTGCGGTCTAGGTTGCCGGTGGGTTCGTCGGCCAGCACGCACGCCGGCTTGGTCACCAACGCGCGCGCCAAGGCCACGCGCTGGCGCTCGCCGCCCGAGAGCTCGGCTGGGCGGTGCTGGGTGCGCTCGGCCAGCCCCACGCGCGCCAGCCAGTGCGCGGCCTGCTCGGCCGCTTGCGCACGCGGCTCGCGCCGAATCCACAGCGGCATGGCGACGTTGTCGAGCGCCGAAAACTCGGGCAGCAAGTGGTGGAATTGATAGACAAACCCCAGATGGCGGTTGCGCAACTGCCCTTGCTGCGCCGGCCCCAACTGGTGCAGCGCCTGGCCGCAGAGCTGCACCGCGCCGCTGCTGGGCGCATCGAGCCCGCCGAGCAGGTGCAGCAGCGTGCTCTTGCCGCAGCCCGAGGCGCCGACGATAGCCAGCGTCTGGCCGGCGCAGACTTGCAGATCGACGCCTTGCAGCACGGTGAGGTCGATCGGCCCTTCGCGAAAGCGCTTGACCAGCCCCTGCGCGGCCAGCACCACGGGCGTTTGGGCTTGCTCACTCATAGCGCAGCGCCTCGGCGGGGTTGACGCGGCTGGCGCGCCAGCTCGGGTAAATGGTGGCCAAAAAAGCCAGCAGCAGCGCGATCAGCACGATCGGCACGATGTCGGCGCTGCGCGGGTCGCTGGGCAAGGTGGTGATGAGGTAAATCTCGGGTGGCAGCAGGGTAAAGCCGAGCAGGCGCTCGAGCCCCGCCATCAGGGTATCGACGTTGAACGCCACCCCCAGCCCGAGCAGCAGCCCGAGCGCGGTGCCGATCAGGCCGGCCAGCGCCCCTTGCACCATGAAGGTGGCCATGATGCTGCCCGGGCTCGCCCCCAGGGTGCGCAAAATGGCGATGTCGGCGCGCTTGTCGGTCACGGTCATCACCAATGTCGAGACGAGGTTGAACGCCGCCACCGCGACGATCAGCGTCAGGATGATGAACATCATGCGTTTTTCCAGTTGCACGGCGGCAAACCAGGTGCGGTTGACGCGCGTCCAGTCGCGGATAAACAGGTCGCCGCTGAGCGTGGCCGCCAGTTGCAGGGCCACTTCGGGGGCTTGGTGCAGATCGCGGATTTTGAGCCGCACCCCGGTGGGGCCTTCGAGGCGAAACAGCCGCGCCGCGTCTTGGTAGTGCAGATACGCCAGGGTGGAGTCGAACTCGTGGTGACCCGAATCGAACAGGCCCGACACCGTGAGCTGGCGCATGCGCGGCATCACCCCCGCCGGCGTGAGCTGGCCGCTGGGCACGATCAGCGTCACCGCATCGCCCAGCCCCACGCCCAGGTTGCGCGCCAGCGCCGCCCCCAGGACCACGCCAAAGGCACCCGGCTGCAGCTGCGCCAGCGCCTGCTGCTCGGCCGCCAGTTCGGTCACCTCGGGCTCGAGCAGCGGGTCGATGCCCCGAATCTGCGCGCCCCGCATGGTGTCGCCCCAAGCCAGCAGGCCCTGCGCGGCGATGAAGGGCGCGGCGCCGATGACCTCGGGGTGCGCGCGCACCTCGCTCAAAGTGAGATCCAGGTGCGGGATGGCTTGCTCACCGGGCGCGAACACCTCGACGTGCGCCAGCACGCCCAGCATGCGGTCGCGCACCTCGGTCTGAAAGCCGTTCATGACGCTGAGCACGATGATCAAGGCCGCCACGCCCAGCGCAATGCCCAACATCGACACGCCGCTGATGAAGGAGATGAAACCGTTGCGCCGGCTGGAGCGGCCAGCGCGGGTGTAACGCCAGCCGAGCCGGAGTTCGTAGGGAAGCTGCATGAAGTCGAGAGCGGGTCCGGGCCGGCCGCCCTAGGCGGGAACGAAGCGGGAGAGGATGAAAGCAGGCTATGTTAGCGCAAAGGGCTGCCGCATGAGCAGGGCATGGCCGCTTTAACTGTCAGGGGCGATCGGATAGCTCGCCCGCTCAGCCGCTCAACGCGCCGCCTGCGGCGTGTAGCGCCACACCGAGGCCGGCGGAAAGTTGGCCGGCGTCCAGGCTTCGCGCTTGCCCTGCAGGCCCAGCTTGTGCGCCGACAGCGGCGAGGTGACGCAGTACGAGTAATGCAGAAAGCCGCGGCCGGGGGCCACGGCCTCGATGGCGTCGATCAGCCCCTGCTGGCGCTCGAGTGGCAGCAACACCATGGGGATGCCGCAGACCACGCTGCCGATGCGCCCCAGCGCTTGCAGGCCGAGCAACTGCGGCAGGCTCCAGGCGTCGCCGCAGATCACCGTGACCCCGGGGTAGGTTCGGCGCAGCACCTCGGCCATTTCGGGCACGATTTCCACCACAATCAAGCGCTCGGGGCCGACGCCGCCACGGATCATGGCCGCCGTGAGGGCCCCGGTGCCGGCGCCCAGCTCGAGCACCATGCCGTCGGGGCCGCGGTGCACCGCTGCGGCCACCAAGCTGCCAAGCGCGTCCGACGAGGGCACAATGGAGCCCATTTGTAGCGGGTTGGCCAGCCAGCGCTTGAAGAACACCCACGCCCGACCGGCCGCCGTGCTGGCATGGCTGCTGTGGGGCAGCGCTGTGCTCGGGCCAGAGGCGGCGGTATGATCGGCGCTGGTGGCGCGGGCACGTATGGGTTGCATGGGGTTTGGGCCTTGATGTAAAACAGCAATCAACGATCAGCCAGCGGCTGAAGCTTTATCGATGCTAGCGCTGCTGTGTGAAAGACATTTGACGCTTGCATGGCAAAACCGTGGCATGGCGCCCTCCCCTCCTCTATTTGGCCCCAAGCTTGAAAATCACCCTGCGCGACGCCCCGCCTCGAGCCATCTGGGCGCTCGAACAAGCCGGCATCCACCCCTTGCTGGCGCGCCTATACGCTGGCCGCGGCGTGCGCTCCCCCGACGAACTCGACGACCAGTTGGCCCTGCTGCCGCCACCCGAGCAGATGCGCGGCTGCACCGACGCCGCGCGACTGCTGGCCCATGCCTTGCAAACGGGCGAGCGCATCTGCATCGTGGCCGATTACGACTGCGACGGCGCCAGCGCTTGCGCGCTGGCCCTGCGCGGCTTGCGCCTGCTGGGCCAACCGCTGGGCTGGAGCCGCGCCGACTACTTGGTGCCCGACCGCGTGCAAGACGGCTATGGCCTGACGCCCGCCATCGCCACGCGCGTGCACGCCAGTGGGGCCGACGTGCTGGTGACGGTGGACAACGGCATCGCCAGCGTCGAAGGCGTGGCGCACGCGCGCGCCCTGGGCCTGCAAGTGCTGATCACCGACCACCACCTGCCCGCCGTGATCGGCGGCAGCGTGGCGCTGCCCAAAGACTGCGTCATCGTCAACCCCAACCAGCCCGACTGCGGCTTCGAGAGCAAGGCGCTGGCCGGGGTGGGGGTGATGTTTTATGTGCTGCTGGCGCTGCGCGCCGAGCTGCGTGCGCGCGGTTTGTTTGGCGCCAGCAACCAGCCGCGCCTCGACCCGCTGCTGCCGCTGGTGGCGCTGGGCACGGTGGCCGACGTGGTGCGGCTCGACGCCCTCAACCGGCGCCTGGTGGCGCAGGGCCTCAAGCGCATCCGCAACGGGCAGATGCCCGCCGGTCTGGCGGCGCTGTTTGAGGTCGCCGGCCGGCGCAGCGCCTTGGCCAGCAGCTTCGACCTTGGCTTCGCCCTCGGGCCGCGCATCAACGCCGCCGGCCGCTTGAGCGACATGCGGCTGGGCATCGAATGCCTGAGCTGCGACGACCCGGCGCGCGCAGCCGAGCTGGCGCAAACGCTCGACGCCATCAACCGCCAGCGCAAAAGCCTAGAGGGCGAGATGCGCGAGCAGGCGCTGCAACTGGCCGAAGAACGCTGCACCACCCACACCGCCACCCCGCCGGCTTTGTGCCTGTACGACAGCGCCTTTCACGAAGGCGTGATCGGCATCGTGGCGGCGCGGCTCAAAGACAAGCTGCACCGCCCCACCTTCGTGTTTGCGCCCAGCCAGGCCGCCGACCAGTCGGGCACGCTCAAGGGTTCGGGGCGCTCGATCGTGGGTTTTCACTTGCGCGACGCACTCGATTTGATCGCCAAGCGCCACCCCGGCGTGCTGCTGCGCTTTGGTGGCCACGCTGCCGCGGCCGGCTGCACCATTGCCGCCGATCAGCTGCCCACCTTTGCCGCCGCCTTCGAGCAGATCGGCAGCGAATGGCTCGACGCCGCCACCCTGCAGCAGCGCCTCGAGACCGACGGCGCGCTCGAGCCCCAGTACCGCCGCCTGGACTTGTGCGACTCGCTGCAGCAGCAGGTTTGGGGCCAGGGCTTTGCCCCGCCGCTGTTTTGCGAAGAGCTCGAGGTGCTGTCGCAACGCCTGCTGGGGCAAAAACACCTCGCGCTCAAGCTGCGCCACGGCGGCGAGCCGGTCGATGGCATCTGGTTTGGCCGCACCGAAACGCTGCCTGCGCGCGCCCGGCTGGCCTACCGGCTAGACGCCGACGAGTGGCAGGGGCGCCGCCGTCTGCGTTTTTTGATCGAAGCCGCCGAGACGTAATGGGGGCCCGGCGTGGAGCAGCCCGCCCCCAAAGGTTCAGAGCAGCGGCACCCCGGTTTTGCTCTGGATTTCGTCGCGGGTCACGCCCTCGGCCAGCTCCACCAGCTTGAGGCCTTCAGGGGTCACGTCCATCACCCCCAGGTCGGTGATGATGCGGTTCACCACCCCCTTGCCGGTGAGCGGCAGGGTGCATTGCGGGATGATTTTCAGGTCGGTGCTGCCGTCTTTTTTGCGCGCCACGTGCTCCATCAGCACCACCACGCGCGGCACGCCGGCCACCAAGTCCATGGCGCCGCCCATGCCCTTGACCATCTTGCCCGGAATCATCCAGTTGGCCAAATCGCCGCTGCCGGTGACTTGCATCGCGCCCAAGATCGAGAGGTTGATCTTGCCGCCGCGAATCATGGCAAAGCTGTCGTGGCTGCCAAAGATCGACGAGCCCTTGATGGTGGTCACGGTCTGTTTGCCGGCGTTGATCAGGTCGGCATCCACTTCGTCCTCGTAGGGGAAGGGGCCGATGCCGAGCATGCCGTTTTCGCTCTGCAGCCAGACCTCGATGTGGTCGGGCACGTGGTTGGCCACCAGCGTCGGGATGCCGATGCCTAGGTTGACGTAAAAGCCGTCGTGCAATTCTTGCGCCGCGCGGGCGGCCATCTGGTCTTGGGTCCAAGGCATGAGGGGCTCCTGCAGTGTCAGAATTTGCGGTCGCGGGTGGTGCGCTTTTCGATGCGCTTTTCGGGCGTGGGGTTGTGCACGATGCGGTGCACGTAGATGCCGGGCAGGTGCACGTCGTCGGGGGCGATGTCGCCGGTGGCCACGATGCGCTCGACCTCGACGATGCACAGCTTGCCGGCCATGGCCGCGGCCGGGTTGAAGTTGCGCGCCGTGAGGTGAAAGCGCAGGTTGCCCGACAGGTCGGCCACGTCGGCCTTGACCAGCGCCACGTCGGGCCGCAGGGCGCGCTCCATCACATAGGTGGAGCCGTCGAAGTCGCGCAGCTCTTTGCCCTCGGCCACCAGGGTGCCGACGCCGGTTTTGGTGAAAAACGCCGGGATGCCGGCGCCACCAGCGCGCAGTTTTTCGGCCAGGGTGCCCTGCGGGGTGAACTCGAGCTCGAGCTCGCCGGCCAAATACTGGCGCTCAAATTCTTTGTTTTCGCCCACATAAGACGAAATCATCTTGCGAATCTGGCGCGTCTCGAGCAGCTTGCCCAAGCCAAAGCCATCGACCCCAGCGTTGTTGGAGATCACCGTCAGGTCGCGCACGCCGCTGTCGCGCAGCGCGTCAATCAGCGCCTCGGGGATGCCGCACAGGCCAAAGCCGCCCACCGCGATCAGTTGCCCATCGGCCACCACGCCCTGCAGCGCCGCCGCCGCACTGGGATAGACCTTGTTCATGCACGCTCCTGTGTGTAGTTGATGGGCACGAATTGTACGGGGGCTGCGGGGCTAGGGCCGATGCCGCTGCACGGGAGTTCGTGGCCTGATCCTGATTTTTTAGTTTTCTGCAAACTGCGCCTCGATATCCATCGCGCCGTGCAGGATGCGCACGATCTGCACCAGTCGGTCGCTCTCTGCGTAGAGAATGAGGTAGTTGCCGTGGGCGCATGAGCGCAGACCTTTGCCGAGCTCTGGCCGTGGCCTGTAGGCTTTGGGCGACTTGGCCTGCTTGCGGCACTGCGCTTGCAACTCGCGCACAAAACTGGCGGCACGGCGTGGGTTGTTTAGCGCGATGTAGTCACCGATGGCCTCCAGATCCTGCTCGGCCTTGGGCAAAAACACCAATTGCATCAAACTCTTTCGGCCGCTTCGGCCAGCGCGAGAAACTTGGCCTCTAGGCGGTCAAAAACCTCCGCCTCTGACAGGCACGGCCCACTGGCCAAGCCCACGGCAATCGCCTCGCGTAGGGCCTGCAGCTTGGCGGCTTGTTCGGCTTCGCGCTCTTCGAGCAGGCGCAGCCCAGCGCGCACCACCTCGCTGGCGTTGTTGAAGCGGCCCGCCTCTACCTGCTGGCGGATGAAGGTTTCAAAATGGGGGCTGAGGGCCACACTGGTCGGCATCGCAGATTCTCCTAACTGTTAACAAATGTTGTTAAATCCAACGCACAGGTCCTTGTCAAGACCCAGCCACCCCACCCTATTGGCGCGCCGTGCGCACCGGCTCGGGCGGCTGCTGCGGGTGGCTGCAGCGCCAGGGGTTGATGTCGAGCCCGCCGCGGCGCGTGTAGCGCGCATAGACGCTGAGCTTGAGCGGGCGGCAGCGCTGCCAGATGTCGAGGTAGATGCGCTCCACGCATTGCTCGTGAAAACCGGTGTGCTGCCTGAAGCTCACAAGGTAGCGCAGCAGGCCTGCTTGGTCGATCGGTGCCCCACTGTAGGCGATCTGCACGCTGGCCCAGTCGGGCTGGCCGGTCACGGGGCAGTTGCTTTTGAGCAGGTCGCTGGTCAGCACCTCTTGCACCACGGCTTGGCTGGTGTCGGCCTGCAGGTGCTGCGGGGCGGGCTCGTAGTCGCTGCACTCCTCATCCAGTCGGTCCAGGCTCAGGCCCTCGAGCGCTTGCAAGCGCTCCTGACCAAACTGCGCCGGGCGCAGCAGGCGCACGCCCACGCCGCCGCTGCGCTCGCTGCCGCGCCACAGCGCCTCGGTCAAATCCTGGCGCAGGCGCTGCTGCACCGCTTCGGCGCTGTCGAACACGCTCTGGTTGTAGCTGTTGAGGTAGAGCTTGAACGATTTGCTCTCGATCAGCTGCGGCGTCTCGCAGGGCACGGTGAAATGCACGATCGCCAGCTGCGGCTTGCCGCGCGCATTGAGCCAGCTGAGCTCGTAAGCCGTCCACAGATCGGCCCCCAGAAAGGGCAAGGTGGCCCCTACGCCCAGCTCGGCGCGCTTGGGCGCACGCGGCAGCGGGCACAGCAGCGTGGGGTCGTAGCGCTCGGGGTAGGCGGTGGGCTGGCCGAGCAGCAGGGGCTGCGGGGACTGATCGGGCGGTGGGCAGGTGGACGACATCGGCTGGATGGGGCTATGCGTGTGACTGGAGGGGGGCATCAGACAAAGGTGTGCTCGCGCAACCACTTGGTGGCGATCCACTTTTCGCCCTCCCACACCGGCACGCTGCCGTGCAGGGTGCGGGTGCTGGGGTGTGGGCGTTCATAAGCAAAATACAGCGCCTGCCCGCACTGCGGCAGCACCTCGAGCCCCAGATCGGGGAAGGTCGTGGCGCCGCCGCGCGGCACCTGATTGAGGTAAATCAGCACCGTGGCCAAGCGCTGGCCGCCGCGCCGCGTCAGGGCGGGGGTGCCGGGCTCGCCTGGGTCGAAGTAGTCGTAATGCGGCTTGTACTCGCCGCCCTCGGGGTAGTGCAGCACCTGCAAACCCTCGCCGTATTCAATCGGCCAGCGCAGCAAGCGGGCAATGCGCGCCTCTAGGCGTCGCACCAGCTCGGTTTCGCCGCGCCCAAAAAACATGCCGCTGCTGGTGCGGTCGGGGTTGATTTCGCTGCCCCCGCTGCGCGTCTGCACGGTGAGCGAGCGCTTGAGCCGCGGCCGCGCGGCCTCGATCAGCTGCGCGCACTCGGCCGGCGTGAGCAGCCCATCGAACAGCGCCAGCGGCGGGTGCTGCAAGCGCAGCCGCAGCTCCACCGACCGATCGCCGCAATCAAAGCAGCGCTGCGCCGCGCCCCAGTCGGGCTGAGGCAGGGCTGCGGGCGCGGGGGCTGGCTGGCCGTTGGCGGGCATGGCTGTGGGCGGTTCAGGCCGGCAAGCGGAACACCAGCCGATCCGGCCCCGATTCGCTGGCTACAAAGCGGTAGCCTTCGGCGTTGAAAGCTTTGAGCTGCTCGAGGCTGATGGCGCGGCAGTCGATGGCGTGGCGCATCATCAGGCCGCGCGCGCGCTTGGCGGCAAAACCCATGACCCGGTAGCGCCCGCCGTGCAGTTGCTCAAACACGCACTGCACCACCCGCGGCTGCAGGGCCGATGCATTCACCGCCTTGAAGTATTCCTCGCTCGCCAAGTTGACGACCAGCGGCACCGGGTCGGTGCTGGCGCGCTGGTTCAGGTAGTCGCTGATCTGGCGGCCCCAGTACTGCACCAGGTTTTTGCCCCGGGCGGTGGCCAGCCGGGTGCCCATTTCGAGCCGGTAGGACTGCATCAGATCGAGCGGACGCAGCACGCCGTACAGGCCGCTCAAGATGCACAGATGCTGTTGCGCCCATTGCAGATCGGTTTCGCTCAAAGTGCGCGCCTGCAAGCCATCGTACACATCGCCGTCGAAAGCCAACAGCGCCTGCTTGGCGTTGGCGGGCGTAAAAACCGGCTGCCAAGCCTGAAAGCGCGCCGCATTGAGCGCCGCCAGCTTGTCGCTCAGGCCCATGAGCTCGGCCAGCTCGTGCGGCGCCAGGGCGCGCAACTGCGCCACCAGTTCGGCCGCCTGCGCCACAAACTGCGGCTGGCTGTGGCTGGCGCTGTGGGCAGGGGTCTCGAAATCGAGCGCTTTGGCGGGCGACAACAAAAACAACATGGCTGGAGGGTCCTCTGGTCTGCGGCGGGGGCTCGGCTTAATGCGCGATTATCGGGGCAGCGCAAGGCGGCGGGCGGGCTGGGTGCACTCTTGCTTAGGCGTCCTTCGGCCGCAATGGCGCTGCGAGCGCACCCAGCCCGCCCGCCGCTAGCGCCAGTTCTCGACCTGCAAGCCGCTGACGCGGTTGAACTCGCCCACGTTGGAGGTCACCACGATCAGGCCGCGTGCCACGCCGGTGCCGGCAATCAGCGCATCGTAAGCGCCGATGGGCTGGCCCTGCAGCTTGAGCGCTGCGCGAATGGCCGCCGTGGCCTGCGCGTCGGCCTCGTTGAAGGGCACGGTACCGACGACCGAGAACAAGGCATCGAGCACCGGCGCCAGCTTGCGGGCGCGCTCGCTGTTGAGCGCGAGCCCGTAATCGATCTCCATGCGCGTGAGCGCCGAGACCACGATCAGCTTCGGTGAGGTCGCCTTCAGGCGGGCCATCACGCCCGCTTGGCCCTTGACAAAATCGGACACCGTGCAGGTGTCGAGCAGATACTTCATGCCAGCGGATCATCCACCGGCGCTTTGAGCCGCTCGCGGCTGGCTTCAAAGGGCGGCACATCGGCCAGGCCCTGAAAGCTGGCCACGGCCAGGGGCCATTGCGGCTGGGATTGCTGCGCCAGCCACTCGCGCACCGCAGCGCGGATCAGCGCATTGCGGCTCTGCCCCACCTGCAGTGCCATGGCGTTGAGCTGCTGCCCGGTGCTGTCGTCGAGATAGATGTTGAAGTGCATGGCGGCCTCCGTGCGTTGGGCATTCAGTATAACACCTTGCTATGTTATATCACACAAGGGTCAATATCAAAAGGAAGTTCCAGCCCGTGCGCCGTTGCGGCCGCAGGACGCACAAGCTTGAGCGCATCCAGCCCGCCCGCCACCCCCCGCCAGCCCGATAAAATCGACCACCCCCCTGCCCCAGTGCAGCCGCCCGCGAACCCTTCCCCAGCCCGCACCTTGCCCACCATGCCTGACACCCCTGCCCAACCGGGCCTGCACAGCCTGCCCAAATCGTTCCAACCGGCCGAACTCGAGGCGCGCTGGGGGCCAGAGTGGGAGCGGCGCGGCTTGGGGCGCGCGGGCGTGCGCGGCACCGGCCAAGCGCAGGCCGGCGTGCCCGCCTTTGCCATCCAGTTGCCGCCGCCCAACGTCACCGGCACCTTGCACATGGGGCACGCCTTCAACCAGACCGTGATGGACAGCCTCACGCGCTACCACCGCATGCTGGGCCACAACACGCTCTGGGTTCCGGGCACCGACCACGCCGGCATCGCCACCCAGATCGTGGTCGAGCGCCAGTTGCAGGCCCAGGGGCGCAACCGGCACCAGCTCGGCGCCACCGAAACCGCGTCGCGCCAGCGCTTCATCGAACACGTGTGGCAGTGGAAACAGCAATCCGGCCAGACCATCACGCAACAGATGCGGCGCATGGGCGACAGCGTGGACTGGAGCCGCGAGTACTTCACCATGGACGAGCGCCTGTCGCCGGTGGTCACCGAGACCTTCGTGCGCCTGTACGAGCAGGGCCTGATCTACCGCGGCAAGCGGCTGGTCAACTGGGACCCGGTGCTCAAGAGCGCGGTGTCCGACCTCGAAGTCGAGAGCGAGGAAGAAGACGGCTGGCTCTGGCACATCGCCTACCCGCTGGTCAGCGGCGCTGGGCAGCTGGTGGTGGCCACCACGCGCCCCGAAACCCTGCTGGGCGACGTGGCCGTGATGGTGCACCCCGAAGACGAACGCTACGCGCACCTCGTGGGCCAGTACGTGCGCCTGCCCCTGTGCGAACGCGAAATCCCGGTCATCGCCGACGCCTACGTCGATCGCGCCTTCGGTACCGGTGTGGTCAAGGTCACGCCGGCGCACGACGCCAACGACTACGCCGTCGGGCAGCGGCACCAGTTGCCCATCATCGGCGTGCTCGCGCTCGACGCCACCCTCAACGACCACGCCCCCGCGCCCTACCGCGGCCTAGACCGCTTCGAGGCGCGCCAGCGCGTGGTGGCCGACCTGCAAAGCGCCGGGCTGCTGGTCGAGACCAAAAAACACCGCCTGATGGTGCCGCGCTGCACCCGCACCGGCCAAGTGGTGGAGCCCATGCTCACCGACCAATGGTTCGTGGCCGTCAACCAAGCCCCGCGCGCGCACGCAGCCGATGGCGCCAACAACTACACCACCCCCGACAGCCGCAGCATCGCGCAAAAAGCCATCGACGCCGTTAACAGCGGCGCGGTGCGCTTCGTGCCCGAAAACTGGGTCAACACCTACCACCAGTGGATGGGCAACCTGCAAGACTGGTGCATCAGCCGCCAGTTGTGGTGGGGGCACCAGATCCCGGCTTGGTACGACCTCGAGGGCCAAGTCTATGTGGCGCGTGACGCCGCCGCCGCCCAGGCCCAATTCGAAGCCCGCTGCGCCAGCCTCAACCCCAGCCAGCGCGACGCCCTGCTCGCCGCCGGCTTGGTGCGCGACCCCGACGTGCTCGACACCTGGTACTCCAGCGCGCTGATCCCGTTTTCCACCCTAGGCTGGCCGCAGGCGGCTGAGGGGAAAAGTGCCGGAGACGGCGGGCCAGCCGGGGGCGCTCGCAGCGCCATTGCGGCCGAAGGACGCCTAAGCAAGAGTGCCCCCGGCTGGCCCGACGGCTCCGGCGCGAGCGCCAACCAAGCCAGCGCCGCCCCCACCGACTACGACCTGTACCTGCCCAGCAGCGTGCTCGTCACCGGCTACGACATCATCTTCTTCTGGGTCGCGCGCATGATCATGATGAGCACCCACTTCACCGGCCGGGTGCCCTTTCGCCACGTCTATATCCACGGCTTGGTGCGCGACGCCCAAGGCCGCAAAATGAGCAAAAGCGAAGGCAACGTGCTCGACCCGGTTGACCTCATCGACGGCATCGAACTCGCGCCCCTGCTCGACAAACGCAGCAGCGGCCTGCGCAAACCCGAAACCGCGCCCGCCGTGCGCAAAGCCACCGAACGCGAATTCCCCGACGGCATCCCCGCCTACGGCGCCGACGCCCTGCGCCTGACCTTCGCCGCCCTAGCCAGCCTAGGGCGCAGCATCAACTTCGACAGCAAACGCTGCGAAGGCTACCGCAACTTCTGCAACAAACTCTGGAACGCCACCCGCTTCGTGCTCATGCACTGCGAAGGCCACGACTGCGGCCTAGACGCCCACCCCCCCAGCAGCTGCGCCCATACCGATGGCGCCTACCTCGACTTCAGCGCCGCCGACCGCTGGATCGTCTCGCGCCTGCAACGCGCCGAAGCCGAAGTGGCCCAAGGCTATGCCGACTACCGGCTCGACCTCGTGGCGCAAACCGTGTACGAACTGGTCTGGAACGAGTTTTGCGACTGGTACTTGGAGCTCGCCAAAGTGCAGCTGCAACAGGGCAGCCCGGCGCAGCAGCGCGCCACCCGCCGCACCCTCATCCGCAGCCTCGAAACCCTGCTGCGGCTGGCGCACCCCATCATCCCCTTCATCACCGAAGCGCTGTGGCAAACCGTGGCCCCCGTGGCCGGGCGCTGGCCGCAAGACGCCAACGGCCAGCCGCTGCCCCAGGCCAGCATCAGCGTCGCCCCCTTTCCACTGGCGCAGCCCGAGCGCATCGACCCGGCCGCCGAAGCCGAAGTGGCGCAGCTCAAAGCCGTGATCGACGCCTGCCGCAACCTGCGCGGTGAGCTTGGCGTGTCGCCAGCGCAGCGCCTGCCGCTGTACGCCTACGCCCACAGCAGCGCCCAAGCCCAATGGCTGGCGCGCATGGCGCCGCAGTTGCAGGCGCTGGCGCGCTTGAGCGAAGTGCGCCCCTTTGCCGACGAAACCGCTTGGAGCGCCGCCGCCGCCGCCGCCCCTGTGGCCATGCAGGGCGATCTGCGCCTGTGCCTGTACGTCGAGGTGGACGTAGGCGCCGAACGCACGCGCCTAGGCAAAGAAGCGGTGCGGCTCGAGGCCGAAAGCGCCAAGGCCCAAGCCAAGCTCAACAACCCGGCCTTCGTGGCCAAAGCCCCGCCCGCCGTGCTCGAGCAAGAGCGCAAACGCCTGGCCGACTTCGATGCCACCCTGGCCCAAGTGCGCCAGCAGCTGCAGCGCTTGGGCTAGAGGGGAATCGCAGGGCCTAGCGCCGCCGCAGCACCGACACGTACTCGGGCCCGGCGGTGTCTTGCTCGATCAGCTCGTTGCCGGTCTGTTTGGCAAAGGCTTGAAAGTCGCGCACCGAGCCGGAGTCGGTGGCGATGATCTTGAGCGTCTGGCCGCTGCTCATTTCGGCCAAGGCTTTTTTGGCCTTCAGGATGGGCAGCGGGCAGTTTAGGCCGCGGGCGTCGAGTTCTCGGTCTGCATTCATGGTGTGTGGTGTAACCTTTGCCGGGTATTTTAGCGCCGCGCATGCGTTGGTCGCCGCGGGGACAGGCAGCGGCTCAAGCCGGAAACACCCCCGTGGACAGGTAGCGGTCGCCGCGGTCGCAGACCACGAAGGCGATGGTCGCGTGTTCCACCGTGGCCGCGATCTGCTGCGCCACCCAGCAAGCCCCAGCAGCCGATATGCCAGCAAAAATCCCCTCCTCGGCGGCCAGCCGGCGGCACATCTGCTCGGCGTCGGCCTGGCTCACATACACCAGCTCGTCCACCTGCGCCGGGTCGTAGATTTTGGGCAGATACTCAGGCGGCCATTTGCGGATGCCCGGTATGCGCGAGCCCTCGCTCGGCTGCGCGCCCACGATGCGCACCGCCGGGTTGCGCTCCTTCAGGTAGCGGCCCACGCCGGTGATGGTGCCGGTGGTGCCCATGGCGCTCACAAAATGCGTGATGCGCCCAGCCGTCTGCTGCCACAGCTCGGGGCCAGTGGTCTCGTAGTGGATGCGCGGGTTGTCGGGGTTGGCAAACTGGTCCAGCACCCGGCCCTTGCCCTCGCGCTGCATTTTTTCGGCCAGATCGCGCGCGTACTCCATGCCGCCGCTCTTGGGCGTGAGGATGAGCTCGGCGCCAAAGGCCTTCATGGTCTGGGCGCGCTCGATCGACAGGTCTTCGGGCATGATCAACACCATGCGAAAACCCCGAATCGCCGCCGCCATGGCCAGCGCGATGCCGGTGTTGCCCGAAGTGGCCTCGATCAAGGTATCGCCGGGGGCGATCTCGCCGCGCTCTTCGGCGCGCCGGATCATGGCCAGCGCCGGCCGGTCTTTCACCGAACCGGCCGGGTTGTTGCCCTCGAGCTTGGCCAGCAGCACATTGCCCCGGGCCCGGTTGGCCTCGGCCCCGATGCGCTGCAGCGCCACCAGCGGCGTCTGGCCCACCGTGGACTCGATGCTCGGGTAGATCGGTGACTGGGCCGTGGCCGCTGCCCCTTTGACCCCTTTCGCCGCTTTTGCTGCTTTGGCAGACTGAGCAGAAGGGGCAACGGGCGTGTGAGGCTGGGAGGGCTGTGTAGGCTGGGCGCGTGGCATGGTGGCTAAATCAGACGATCAATCAGCAAAATGCGAACCGTGCGCCGGGCAGCGCAGGCCGCTCAAGGCCTCTAATGTGCCATAATCCAGCCTCACTCCAGTGCCGGAGTGGCGAAATTGGTAGACGCAGCAGATTCAAAATCTGCCGGTGTAACCCACCGTGCCGGTTCGAGTCCGGCCCCCGGCACCACCCGAGGCAGCATCCCACCCGATGTTGCCTTTTCTTTTGTCTGCAGCGCCTTTGGGGGTCAGCCGATCATGTCTTTGCTCTTGCCTTTGTTGTCGGTCTTCGTGGGTCTGGCCGTACTGGTTTGGGCGGCCGACAAGTTCATCGACGCCTCGGCCACGGTGGCGCGCCACTACAGCCTGCCGCCGCTGCTCATCGGCGTGGTGATCATCGGCTTTGGCACCTCGGCGCCCGAGCTGTCGGTGTCGGCGCTGTCGGCGCTGGCGGGCAGCCCCGGCATCGCGCTGGGCAACGCCTACGGCTCCAACATCGCCAACATCGCGCTCATTTTGGGCATCACGGCGCTGATCAGCCCGATCGTGGTGCAGTCGGGCATTTTGCGCAAAGAGCTGCCGCTGTTGGTGGGTGTCACGCTGCTGTCGGTGGCGCTGCTGTGGGATTTGGACATCAGCCGGCTCGACGCCGCGGTGCTGCTGCTGGTTTTTGCTGGCGTCATGGGCTGGGCGATCTGGCAGGGAACGCGCGGCGGCAAAGACACGCTGGGCGACGACGCCGCCGCCGAAATGGACGCGCACACCATGGGCTCGATCCGGCTGGCCTGGTTCTGGCTGGCTGCCGGGCTGGTGCTGCTCATCGCCAGCGCGCGGCTGCTGGTCTGGGGCGCGGTGCTGCTAGCCCAGTCGCTGGGGGTGAGCGAGCTGGTGATTGGCCTGACCGTGGTGGCGGTGGGCACCTCGCTGCCCGAACTGGCCTCGTGCATCGCGGCGGCGCGCAAGAAAGAGCACGATCTGGCCATCGGCAACATTCTGGGCTCGAACCTGTTCAACACGCTGGCCGTGGTCGGGTTGGCCGGGGCCATTCACCCGCTGCAGGCCGAACCGGCCGTGCTCTACCGCGACATGCTGGTCATGGCCGCGCTCACGCTGGCGCTGTTTGTGCTGGCGCGCACCCGGGGCGGCCAGTCCGGACGCATATCGCGCGTCAGCGGCGGGCTGCTGGTGTTGAGCTTTGTGGGCTACACGGTTTATCTGCTGCTCACCACCGTGGGCGCGCAGGTCGCCGCTTAAACCCGAATCTAGGCCAAAAGACCCTGCTGCGGCGTGGGGTAGCGCAAAACCAGGCGCAGCTCGCGCTTGAGGCGCTGGTTGTGCAGCCGGCGCGATTCGCTCATGAAGCTCAGCAACATCGGGCCCAGCTGCGCGGTGGCTTCGGCGCGGCTGATGCGCGGCGGCCGCGGCAGGCCGTAGAGGTCGGCGGCCAGGTCGAAGTAGTCGCCCATGCGCAGCGTGCTGTCGTCGCAGACGTGGGCGCTGCGCTGCGGCGCGTGCCACCAGAGCGCGCGCACGCAGGCGCGGGCCAGGTCGTCGGCATGGATGTGGTTGGTGTACACGTCGTCTGGCGAGCACAGCACCGGCGTGCCGCGCAGCAGGCGCTCGCGCGCGCCACCGGCACGGCCACCGCCATAAATGCCGGGGATGCGCAGCAGCGACACATCCACCCCGCGCCAGCGGCCCCAATTGCGCCAGGTGCGCTCGGCCGCCAGCCGGCGCTGCCCGCGCGCCGTGCTGGGCTGCGGCGGGCGGGTTTCGCTCACCCAGGCGCCGGCGCAGTCGCCATAGACGCCGCTGGTGGAGCCATAGACCAGCTTGCGCGGCCGGCTGCGCCGCCCCAGCGCTTGCGCCAGAGCGCGGCTGCGCGGGTCGGTGGTGGTGGTGCCCGCATTGGGTGGCGGCGCCAGATACAGCACCCTAGTGGCCAGCCCGGCCAAGCGCTGCAGGCTGGCGCGGTCGTCTAGGTTGCCCAGCAGCGGCACCACGCCTTGGGCGCGCAGCAGCGCCACGCGCTCGGGCGACGAGGTGAGCGCCAACACGCGCCGCCCCGGCCGCAGCAGCGCCGCGCAGCGCAAGCCCACGTCGCCGCAGCCCACGATCAACACCCGCTCGCGCCTAAAGCGCGCCGGCAAAGCCCCCAGCAGCATGGTCATGCAAAATTGCTCTCAAACAAAACCCGGATTGTGCGGCCCAAGCCGCAAGGCCAAAGCCGCAAGCCCAAACGGCCCCCGCTCAAGTCGGAGCGCCTAGATTGCGCAGCAGGCGCGTATCGGTCTGCAACGACTGCGCCGGCCCCAAAACGATGCGCCCAAAATCGGGGTGGCGCGGGTTGATCAGGTAGTTGCGCTCGGCCGGCAGCACCGCGCTGGGCACGCTCAGCAGCGCCGTGCTGCCGCTGTGCAGCCACGCTTGGCCGATTTCTTGCAACACAGGGCGGGCGGCGATGCTGCGCCAATCGGGTGGCAACTGCGCTGACTCGATCAAGGTTTCGGGTATGTCGAGCGGGATATGGGCGGGTATCAGCACGTAGTGCGCGCGCAAAGGGTCGTCTTGCACCAGCAGTTCGAGCAAGGCCAAAGAGGGGGTTGCGGCAGCATAGACCACGGCCCAGCCCTTCGGGTTCCAGCGCCCGCCGTAGCGCCGCGCGCCCTCGCCGCTAAAAGCCGAATCTGCAAAACGCGCCGTGGTGATGCGCCAGACCGTGCGCATCAGGCAAACACGCCGTGCTCGATGCGGCCCAGGGCGTCGAGCACGCTGTCGGCGCCCATGTCGGTGTCGAGCAATGAAAGCGGCGTCACGCCGCCCAGCGCCGCGTTTGGGCTTTGCAGCCAGCTTAGGGCCGGCTCGGCGCCCTCAAACACCGCTTCGGCGCGCTCGACGATGCGCGCAAAGCGCAGCAGCTTGGCCGATTCCTCGGGCGCCAAAGCCCCGGCGCGCTTGCGCCGCGCCAGAGTGCGCGGGGCGATCGCTAGGGCTTGGGCCAACTGCGCGTGCGTGATCTGCGTCAGGCGCACCGCCGCATCCACCGATGCCGACGGCAAGCCTTGGCGCACCAAGGGGATCCAGTCCATCGAGGCCCTAGGGTGGGCGTGCAACACGGCCTCGCCGCCCAGCAAGGCCAGGGCAGACATCAAAGGCGGGGGCAAAGGGGCGCTGTTCATGGGTTCCTTGGGCTGGCTTACACGCCAGTTGTCGCTCAGTCTAGTCAAAAATGGCGCCCCAGTCTAGGCCCATGGTCTAAAGCCACCCGCTCGGATCAACACCCGCTCGCGCCTAAAGCGCGCCGGCAAAGCCCCCAGCAGGGTCATGAGCGCCATCCAATTTGAGAAAATAGCCGCTTTGGCTGCTACCGGCCCCACCCTAGGAACCGCGCCCGCATGAGCTACACCATCACCATCGAACCCAGTGCCCGTCAGTTTAGCGCCGAAAGCGGCGAAACCGTGCTGCTTGCCGCCATCCGCCAGGGCGTGGCCCTGCCCTATGGCTGCCAAGACGGGGCTTGCGGCTCGTGCAAATGCAAAAAACTCAGTGGCACGGTCGAGCACGGCGCGTTTCAGCCCAAGGCGCTGTCCGAAGCCGAGCAGGCGGCCGGCTTTGTGCTCACCTGCCGCGCCCAGCCGCTCAGCGACGTGGTGCTCGAATCCAAGCAGGTGGGCGCGGCCGACGCCTTTCCGGTGAAAAAGCTGCCCGTGCGCGTGAAAGCGCTGCAGCGCGTCACCGACGACGTGATGATCGTGCACCTGCAACTGCCCGCCAGCGACCGATTCGACTACCACGCCGGCCAGTACATCGACGTGCTGCTGCGCGACGGCAGCCGGCGCAGCTACTCGATGGCCAGCGCGCCGCATTTTCAGGCGCTGGCGCCGGGGCTGGAGCTGCACATTCGGCACCTGCCCGGCGGCAAGTTCACCGACCAGGTGTTTGGCGGCCTGAAGGAGAAAGACATTCTGCGCATCGAAGGCCCGTTGGGCGGCTTTTATTTGCGCCCCGACAGCGCCAAACCCATCATCCTGTTGGCCTCGGGCACCGGCATGGCACCCATCAAGGCGCTGATCGAGCACCTGCGCCTGCTCAACTGCGAGCGCCCCATCACCCTCTACTGGGGTGGCCGGCGCCCGGCCGATCTGTACCTAAACGACTGGATCGCCAGCCAATGCGCCGACATGCCCAACCTGCGCTACGTTCCGGTGGTGTCGGACGCGCTGCCCGCAGACGGCTGGAGCGGGCGCAGCGGCTTTGTGCACCTGGCCGTGCTGGCCGACTTTCCCGACCTGTCCGGCCACCAGGTCTATGCCTGCGGCGCGCCGGTGGTGGTGGAAGCGGCGCGGCGCGACTTCGCCGCCGCCGGCCTGCCAGAGCACGAGTTTTATGCCGATGCGTTTACTTCGGAGCGGGATAAGCTGGGGGGTTGAGGGGGGCAGCGGGTGCCGGGGCGGCAGGGCTACCGCATCTACCTAGCCAAAGACGGCCTGAGGCCTTGTGGGAAGACTACAAGCGCCGCAAGGCACGAACGAACAAAGGAGCGTAACCCATGGCACTGACCCGTGATTTCAAAGCAACCGTGGTAGCCCGCGTGCAGACCGATCCGGCTTTTGCCCAGGCCTTGCTCGACGAGGCGATCACCCTGTTCATCGACGGCGAGCCCGACACCGCCAAACTCATCTTGCGTGACCTGGTGAACGCAACCGTCGGGTTCGAGTCGCTGGCCGAGGAAATCCACAAGCCAGCCAAGAGCCTGCACCGGATGCTGTCGGCCTCGGGCAATCCAACCATGAACAACCTCTCGGCGATCTTCGCCGCCATCAAGCGCGCGCTCAAAGTTGAGGTTCACACCACCGTCGTGATGGCATAGCCCCCCCTTGATCAGCTTGCGTCCCGCAGAGCCCAAGCCCAAAAGCAATAGCGCCATGGGCACCGACCTATCCGGCCACCAAGTCTATGCCTGCGGCGCGCCGGTGGTGGTGGAGGCAGCGCGGCGCGACTTTGCCGCCGCCGGCTTTGCCCGAGCACGGGTTTTATGCCGATGCGTTTACCTCGGAGCGCGATAAGCTGGGGGTTTGAGGGGGCAGCGGGGGGCCTAGGCGGCCTCCCACAGATCAAGGAAGGGCGGCCAGCCGGTGTATGGAGCGGCTCACAAAAGGCGTGCCGACTGGCCTTGTGCGGCCGCCGTGTTGATTTCCTCAAGGGTGGCAACTTTCTTGCTCCGGCCGGCGAGCAAGCCAACGAAGCCGGAAATGGTTCCGGTTGGCTGGGCGGCTTTAATCAAGCCCCGGCCATCGGGCAGCAACGCAAGTTTGGGGCCTTGGGCAATTTGACGCACCACAGGGTCGTTGGCCAGCAACTCGCGCCACTCCCCGGGCTCATAAAAGCTCACGTGTATGGTACGGCCCAGCGCCTGTTCAGTGGCGTACAGTGCCTCCGACAACGCCAGCAACTCTGCCGTGCCCACGACCACCAAGTCGATATCGCTGCGCTGCGTGTCGGTGCCGTTGGCTACCGAACCAAACACGAAGGCCTCCTCAATCTGCCCTGCAAACGGCTGCAATGTCTTTCTGAGAGGGTCAGCCACCCCAAACGTCTTGCGCAAGATGCTGCACAGTTCAGGATATAGAAGATACTCCACATTCGCCTTGATGCTGCGTTGGCGCCCGCGGCGTGGCGCCTCCACCAGCACACCGGCGCTCAACAACCGCTCGATTTGCTGCTGGGTATTGCCCCTACCCGATGCGGCCACGGCCAGTAACTCTTTCAGGGTGTAGGCCCGCTCCGGGTGCGCGAGGGTGGCAGCCAGCACGCGCTGTACGCTGGGGGTAAAAAGGATGTCGGCGGCGCTCACGATGCCTCTTTTGTGACCATGGCTCCATATTTTAGGTATTTTTTCGGAAAATCCACTATATGTGGCCCTATGGCCACAAAACGTGGATTGATGGGCTGAGCCGCACAGCGCGACGTTGCCACCGCCGGCCTGCCCGAGCACGGGTTTTATGCCGATGCGTTTACCTCGGAGCGGGATAAGTTGGGGGGTTGAGGGGGCAACGGGCCGGGGCTGCCTACCGCAGATCGAGGGCGGCCAGCCGGTGTATAGACCGGCTCACGTCAGTTGGGCACGCAAGCGCTCCAGCACGGAATCGAGGGGAAGCATGAGCGATGGGTCTTGTGCGGCGCTGCGCTCGCGCGCTTGGGCAACGGCGTCCCACACCGCGACGCTGGCCGGGTCCACATCTAGGCTGGCCAGCACCCGGTCGAGCAGACGCGCCCGCTGGGCATCAGAGAGCTGCAACACTTGGGCTTCAAGCGCTTCGAATGTGGGTTCCATGCGGCTTTATTGGTTGGCGTGAGGGTTTTGTAGGCTTAGCAGAGCTGCCCGCTTGGCCGGAGCGCGGGCAAGGGCACATAAGGGCGCAAGATAGCAATCTTGAAGGGAGATTTTGTCGCCCAATCACTTCAAACTGCGGGCTACAAGCTGGATTGATGCCGATGCGTTTACCTCGGAGCGGGATAGGCTGGGGGGTGAAGGGGGCAGCGCTGGGCGCGGCGAGCGGCGGGCGCGACGAGCTCTGCGGACACGGCGTAGGGGGGACGAGGAACTAAAAAGGGCCCCGAAGGGCCCTGATGGTTGCAAACTGCCAACCCTAAGATGGCGGGCACGGGCTGGCAATGGTAGCCAACCTGAATCCAGACCCGCAGCCTAAAGGATCACGTTGCTGAGAAAGTGCAACCCGCAGGCCGCAAAGAAGCATCATTAGCAGTCCCAATATTGGTCTGGCATGACCAAACACCGGTGGCAGCCCGACTCAAGCGAATAAATTCACCGGCAACAGGTGCAGGGCCACCAATGATGGTACAAGTCAAACTCGCAGTCCCGTCAGCAGCGGCAGCAACGACAATGCCAGCACCGGCACCGCAGTTGGCTGTATCGGTCTGACTAACACCAGACCTAGCAACAGCCAATTGCTCGAACGTCTGAGTACCCTGCAGGGCTGGCAAATTTGCCATCATTTCATCAATACCAACTTTGCCGGCTGTAATTTCAGAAAGGGCAGCCCCGGCCTTAGCGCGCGCCGTGAAGTTTTGATACGCCGGAATGGCAATCGCCGCCAAAATGCCGATGATGGCCACCACGATCATCAGTTCGATCAGGGTGAAGCCTTTTTGTACACGTTTCATGGGAAGTTCCCTCCAAGAGTGGTTGAAAAACACGAGTTGAGCCTAAAACCGACCTCAAGGGGCTTGAGGTTGCATACAGTCTAGCAGCATCCGTGCCAAGCTGGGCGCTAGTCTTTGTGCCGCTGGGGCTGGGTAGGCTGCAGCAGGGCGGCTGCAGGGCGGCTGCAGGGGAGCAAAGCGTTGACGCAAAGCGGTTACACAACACGGGGCGGGTGCAAAATGGGCTTCACCTTGCCCGCAACCGCATCAAATTTTCACGTTAAATTTTGATGTGCAGCAGCTGTGCGCAGCCGCTGCCCGCATCAGCTGCGCGTGGGCTCGGCCAGCAGCAGCTTGACGTCGGCTGCAATGGCCTGCGCGCTGCTGCCAAAGGCGTGGTGCACGCGCACGCGGCCCGAGGGGTCGAACAAGAATTTGCCGGCCGAGTGGTCGATGGTGTAACTGCCGGGGGTGCTGCCCTCGACGCGCCTGAAGTACACCCGAAACGCACGCGCCAGCGCGGGCAGATCGGCCTCGGGGGCGTAGAGGGCCAAAAAGCTGGGGTCGAAGGCGGCCATGTAGGCGCGCATGATCTCGGGCGTGTCGCGCGCCGGGTCTAGGCTCACAAACAGCACCTGCAGGCGCTCGGCCTGCGCGCCCAACAGCCGCCGCGCATGGGCCAGGTTGCCCATGCTGGTGGGGCACACATCGGGGCAGTGCACGAAGCCAAAAAATAGGGCCACCACCTGCCCCCTAAAGTCGGCCAGGGTTCGGCGCACGCCGTTGTGGTCGGTCAGGTCAAAGCCCTGGGCGTAGCTGGCGCCGGTGATGTCGATGCCGGCAAAGGGCGAGCGCGGCCCGCAAGCCGCCAGCAGCCCCCCCGCGCCCACGGCCAGCAGCGCGCGCAGCAGGGCGCGGCGGGGGTGGGGGCGAAGGCGGGGGTAATGCGGCGGCTGCGGTCTGCTACTCATGCGTGGAATTGTGCCCCAAAGGCTGTGGCGCAGCGCAGCGCAAGCTTTTCTAAGTGGGCGTTGGCGCGGGTGGGCGCATGTTTTTGGTTACCAAGACGGCGGCTTGCTCAACGCCGAATGAGGAATGCGCTCGGGCAACTGGGCATTTCTCAGGTGTACTGGGCTCAGCGGTTTTGACCAATGGACATGCCGCGACAGGTCGCTCGAGATCCGGCGGTGATCATCACCAGGAATCGGGGCTACCAGCCCCAAGCGAAGCTCGGCATGATGACGCCGCACCGTTGCCAGCGCAGCTTCCAAGTCAGAGTCGTTGCTGCACACAACCGCCTGCTCGTAGGCGCCAGTCCAAGCACCAGCGATCAAATCCGCCGCGAGGTTGACGTCGGTTTTCTTTTCGTTGAAATCGTAAACCTGCACCCTCTGCAGATCCGGCGCTTGGGCAATCGGGGTGACCAGTCGCTGGAAAGGCGTTGTGGCGATGATCTTGCCTTCGACAATGGTGATTCTGCGCAGGGTACATCTTGCGCAGCGCCTGCAGATAGCGTCGCTGGCGTTGGGGCGACTCCTGGTCATCGCACATCCGGCCCAACACCGGCGCCGTGTAGTAGCGGACTTCAACCAGATCAACCTCAGAATCAAGTGCGTGGTCGCGAAACAGGGCGTACAGATCCAGCCACTTGAGCGTGGTTTTTCTGAGCAACCCGTAGTACAGGTTGTAGCCATCGACGTAGACAACAGTGCGCAAAAATCCACCTCCAGAAATGACAAAGCCGCCCGAGGGCGGCCTGTCGCCCCAAGAGCACTTGGCCAAACCAAGCGGTCAAAGGGTGAGTCGTGTGATGATCATACACCAAATTTAGGGCTGCGGACTGGGTTGCGGACAGGGTTAGTCTTGTCCAACGAGGTATGAGCCTAGAGCCAGGCTCGTGATTCCAACGAGAGTTGGGAAAATCGGGGTCAGACTACACCCGGGTTAGGGTTATCGTGGACAAACCACGGTTTTCGCAAGACAAGACTCCCCCTCCCTCGCGCCAGCTGTTTGCGACCCAATGTATCTCAAATAGTCGGAATAGGAGGCCGTCATGGCTGCTACCACCACCATGATTCACGTTCGCGTGGATGAAAACGTCAAGGCGCAGGCTACAGAGACGCTGGCCTCGATGGGCCTGACCGTCTCCGATGCGATCCGGGTGTTCCTGACCCGTGTAGTCGCCGACAAGGAGCTGCCGTTCGCGCTCAAGGCGCCCAACGCCACCAGCCGCATCGCCATCGCCGAGGCCAACGAGATCATCAAGAGCCGCAGTGCTCGCTTCGCAAAGCCAACGACGGGCCACTGCCGCCCGAGTGGCTCGACCACTCGCTGACGGGTGATTGGGCAGGCCATCGTGAGTGCCACATCGGCGGCGACTTCCTGCTGATCTACACGCTCGACGACTCGGGCAAGAATGGCTTGGTTATTTTCGTTCGCAGCGGGACTCACTCCGAGCTGTTCTTGTAGTCCGGAAAGAAAGCCGCCGCGCCAAGCTAGGCGGGTGAGAAAGCGCAGCGCAAAGCCTCAGGTCAAATCGCCTTGGCCCGCTTCACCAAAGAGCTCCGAAAGGGACGACGCCGACAAGATGCGGGCCATCCAGTCCATCAGCTGCTCTTCGCTGGCTTGCGCCAAGCGGGTGTCCACCCACTGCGGCACGGCGCCGAAACGCAGGCGCAACTGCAAGGCCAACGCCTTGGCGTAACCTTGGTGTACGCCCTGCTGCACGCCCCGCTGCACACCCTGCTCCAACCCCTGCTCCAACCCCTGCTGCAGCCCCTGCTGCAGCCCCTGCTTGAGGCCCTTCATGGTGGCCTCGTCGAACCAGCGTTCAATGGTTTGCTCTAGCATGGCGCTACCCTCTAGTAAGTCGTTGATGGTGTCGATTTCGTCGATGTTAGCGCGTGGCGCCTTGCGGCGCAAGAGCATGCGCACCCAGACGCTGATCGTGCGCCGCAGGGGTTGCATGGCTTCGCCTTGCAGCAGCTGGCCCAAAGCGCCCAGCACCTGCGCGATATCGGCCGGCGTGCGGCTGCGCTCGAGCTTAAACAGCGCTTCGGCAAGGTTGCGCACGTCTGCCAAGGGATGGAGCTTGAGCCGGACTTCGTCCACTAGGTGGTAGAGCAGCCGCGGCCGGTAGGGTTCCAGCCCGGGCAGGCTGGGGCCGTAGCTGTCGGCGACGTCGGTGGCGGATTTCCAGGGCGCGGCGCCGTTGTACAGCACGATGGGCACGATGGTGGGCAATTGGCCGTCTTGCAGCTCGCCTTCTTTGACCAAGTGTTGCGACAGCAGCCCGACATAGACCATCATGCGCAAGGCCATCCAGGGGTCGGGCTCGCTTTGGAACTCGAGCAGCAGGTACACCCAGACCCACTGCTGGCCCACCCGCAGCCGCCAGACCATGTCGTCGTGGCGCTGGCGTTCGGTCTCGCTCACATAGCTGGCGTTGACGCGCTCCAGGGTGTTGAAGTCGGCCTGCTGCAGCCACTCACCACCCAGGTAGCCGGTGAGCAGGTCGCGCACCATCTCGGGGTGCGAGAACAGCAGTTTGTAGCCGGTGTCGTGGGCGTGGTTGGGTTGCGGCATGGTGCGGGTGATGATACCCGCCGGATGTGGCTAGCTGCGGCTTGCCTGTGCAGCGGCCAAGCTTGGGGCGGCTTGGGCTTGGGGTAGCCCCTAGCCGCGCCCTTGGCGCAGCCACTGGCGCATCTGCTCGAGCGGCACGCTGCTGCTGGCGGCCACGGGCACGCGGGGGGTGGCGCGCACGGCGTGGCCGTAGATGACCTCGAAGGTGAGGCTCCACTGGCCCTCTGGGGTGCGTGGCAGCTCGTGCTCGATGGCGGCCAGCAGGCGCTGGCGGTGGCCGCGGCCGCGCAGGCTGGCGGGGCGCAGCGGGTGCAGGTTGCGGCCAAAGGCGCGCAGGTCGGCCAGCAAGCGCTCGGGGCTGGGGTAGCACAGCACGATGCGCTCGGTGTCGAGCACCGGGGCGGCAAAGCCGCTCTCGACCAGCATGTCGCCCCAATCGTGCATATCGACAAAGGGCTGGTGCGGCGGCGGCCAGCCGCGTTTGGCGTAAATTGGGCGCAGCTCGCGCAGGGTGTCGGGGCCTAGGCTCGAAAAATAGAGCAGCCCATCGGGGCGCAGCCAGCGGTGCCAGCAAGCCAGCAGCGGCTGTGGTTCGGCGTACAGGTGCAGCGCCATGTTGGCCCAGAGCAGATCGGCTTGGCCTGGGGCGATGGTGGGGGGCGCAGGGGCAGCCGTGGGCGTGGGCGAAGCCGGTGTGGGCTCTGGGCTGGCGGCTGGCGGCTGCAGCCGGCCTTGTTCGTCGAGCAGGTGCAGGCGCGCTTGCGGCCAGCGCGCCGCCACCGCCTGCTGCGCCTGCCAGCCACCCAGCGCGGGGTGCCAGCTCAGCCAAGTGGCGGGTGTCTGCAGCAGCCAGTCGAGCCGCTGTGCCATGCGCTGCCCCACCTCTTCGTGCAACCAAGGGCTGTGCGCGCGCGCAAGGCCACGCCAGCGCTGGGCGGCTTGGGGGTCGAGCTCGGGCTGGGCAGTGGGCGGGGCGTCTGTGGGGAGGGGTGCGCGCATGGCGGGGGCATTGAAATTTGGTAGGGGGCACGCCAATCTGATTGCGATTGGGCGGCACCGCTGCAGTTGCTCAGGTATCGTCGATGCCGACCTCGATGGCTCGGGCCTTGTCGGCAAGGCGGCTTGCCACTTTGCGGTAGAGCTCTTGGTCGGCAAGCTCTTCCATCATGGCTTCGAACAGGCGCGGCTCGACCATGTAGAAGGCGGCGCGGTTGTGGTTGAGCACCGCCACCGGACGGTGATTGGCCTGCCTGAGCACTGCGGCCGGGTTTTTCTTGAACTCGGACATGCTCACAGCGACATCAGCAAGAATGGCTTCCATATTCTTCATCTCCATCAACATAGATGCACTCAAGCGAGCTTGAGCAGCGCCCTGACCTTGGCCCTGATCTCGGCCAACTCGGCGCTCGTGGCTTGGCCCTTGCGCTGGGCTAGGCGCGACTTCCAGTCTAGGCTCTTGACTTGGTCGGCCAAGGCGGCGCCGCTGGCACCGCCGCCAGACAGCGGCACCTCGAACGGGTAGCCTTTGATCTGACTGGTGATGGGCACACACAGCAGCAGCCCCGAGCGCTGGTTGTACGCCTTGGGGCTGATGACGACTGCCGGTCGGCGCCCGGCCTGCTCGTGTCCGCTTTGGGGCGTGAAGTTGAGCCAAACGATGTCGCCTTCGTCGGGGACGTTCAGCGCCATCAGAGCAGCTCCTGCCCTTGCGCTGGCCCAAAGTCTTGCTCGGTGTGCCGGTTTTGCGGCGTGATGCCGGCTAGCAGCGCCTCCAGATCGTAGGCCGGCGCGGCTGGCTCGATGACGATGCGGCCGTTTTGCGCACGCACCTCCACCGCCTGATCCAGCCTAAGGTGCGCCGCCTCCATCACCGCTGCAGGCAAGCGCACGGCCGGGCTGTTGCCCCATTTTTTGACAAACTGCAGCGCCATGATGGCCTTTCGTAGAAACAAAAGTAGATACTTGCACAGTATATCCCAGAGCAGTGCAGGCAGCAAGCATTTTCATCTTTTGCGGGTAGGCAAGCCCTTGCAGCCCACCGCTGGGCAGCCCAAAAGCGCCGCTCGTCGGCAGGTGGCCCGAACACGCGCCTGCGCAGCATTATGATAGGAGCATGAGTACTTTGGCCCGCCTTCGTCGCCGCGTACGTGGCGTAACCCTGATCGAGGTCATGGTGGTGGTGGGCATTGTGGCCATTTTGGCCATGATGGCAGCGCCCAACTTTCGCGCCATGATCGAGCGCAACCAGATCAACAGCGCCGCCAACGAGCTGATGATGGGGCTGCAACTGGCGCGCTCCGAAGCCATCCGGCTCAACAGCACGGTCACGCTGTGTCGCAGCGCCAACGGCACCGCCTGCGGCAGCCCCGCAGGCTGGGAAAGCGGCTGGATCGTGTTCCACGACCGCAACGGCGACGGATCGGTCACGCCCGCACAGGCTGGCCCGCCCGCCGTGGCAGCCGATGCGGTGCTGCGCACTTGGGGCGCACTTGGGCCAAGGCTCACGCTGCGCGGCAGCGCCGATGTGGCGCAGCGGGTGAGCTTCAACGCACGCGGCCAGGCGCGCGACACTGGCCACCTGATCGTCTGCAACAACAACCAACTGGAGCAGGCGCGCGCCATCATCGTCACGCTCAGCCGCCCACGCTTGGCCACCGACAGCAACGCCGACCGCATCCCCGAGAACGATGCCGGCGCCAATTTCACCACCTGCACGCCATGAACCCCGCCCGCACCCCCTCCCCCCCCTTGGGCGAAGCACGCCGGCTGGGCGGCGGCCCGCCGCTTGGGGCGCGGCTGCGCGGTGCGGCACCGGCCAAGCGCCAGCGCGGGGCCTCGCTGATCGAGGTGTTGGTGGCGTTTTTGCTGCTCACTTTTGGCTTGCTGGGCATGTCGGCGATGCAGATCAACGCGCTGCAAAACAACCACAGCGCGCTGCAGCGCAGCCAGGCCTCGATGTTGGCGCACTTTAAGATGGACGCGATGCGCGCCAACCGACAAGCTGCCATTGATGGCGACTACAACCTGGGAGCGCTGGGCACGCCTGGGCCACCGGCCACGCCGGACGTGACGGTTTTCACCCCTCCAGCCGACACCAGCTTGGTCACGCACGACCAGCGCACCTGGCTGCTGGCCATGCGCGCCACGCTGGGCGACACAGACTTCACCCAGGGCTTGGTGGTCTGTGAGGCTCTGCCACCTCCACCGGGCATAGCGAATCCTATAACTGCCACTTGCACCGTGCGCGTCTATTGGGACGATACCCGCGGCACCGGGGGCGCGGAGTCGCAGATGGTCGAAATCGTCAGCCAGCTATAGCCTGCCCACAAACCATGATCACCCCCATCGCCCGTCCCCCCCGCACCCGGCGCCCCTTGCTGGCCCCGGTGGCAGCGTACGGCGCACCACCGGGCCGCCCAGTTCAGCGGCCGCGCCATGGCGCTGCTGGCGCGCTGCGCCAGCGCGGCCTGACGCTGATCGAAGTCATGGTGGCGCTGCTGCTCGGACTGCTGCTGATCGGGGCTGTGGGCGGCCTGTATCTGGCCAACCACCAAACCTTCCGCCAAGTGGAAAATATGGCGCGCATCAACGAGAACGCCCGCCTGGCCTTTGAGCTGCTCGGGCGCGACCTGCGCGAAGCCGGCGGCATGAGATGCGGCCAACATTTGCCAGCAGCCAATGCAGCCTCAGATCCCGCCGAAACCTGGTGGAACCAATGGAACCAAGGGCTGCGTGGCTACCACGAGCAGGACCCGAATATTCCGGCAGACCCTCTGCCTGCCCGTGGCTTTGGACAAGCCCCTCTAGACCGCGTTCCTTCCACCGATGCAGTGGTAGTCAATCTGAGCCAACACGACCCCGCCGGTGGCCTGCCAGCCTGCAACTTGCTTTTCCACGCCTGGTACATAGGCTTCAACGGCCGCGGCGGCACCTCGCTCTACCGCGTGACCATGGTCAACAACGCCGGCAACGCCCAAGTAGGGGCACCCGAAGAAATCATCGAAAACGTCACCGACCTGCAACTGTCATACCTCGTTCGCCCTAGCGGGGATGATGCGGTCGATGATCGCTACATCCGGGCCGCTCGCGTGAATCAATGGGGGCTGGCTCAAGTACCCGCAGCAAACGGCTGGAGCTTGGTTCGAGCCGTGCGCCTAGAGCTCACGTTCACCACCGCCGAAGCAGTGGGTACAGATGCCGCCGTGCCCATCACCCGCACCCTGCCCTTTGTCGTCGGTCTGCGCAACCGTTTGCCATGAACACATTGCTCTACCGCCCCCACACCCAAAGCGGCATGGTGCTGCTGATGGCGCTCGTCATGCTGCTGCTGGTCACGCTGCTGGGCGTGACCTCGGTGCGCATGCTCACGGTCGAAGAAAGCATGGCAGCCAACACCTTTGACCGCAACCTGGCCTTTCAGGCCGCCGAAACCGCGCTGCGCGAAGGTGAAGCGCAGGCAGAGGCCCAAGCGCGGATGGTTGACCCTCTGACAGGAGATCCTACGCCGAACGCCGGTTTCCCAGCCGTGGCCATGGATTGCAACAACCTCAACAACGGCGCCTGTGCGAACGGTCTGTGCTCTCCTCCGGCCGCAGCTTGCAACGGTGCGCGCTGGGAAGACAACCCCATCTTTAACGGCCAGCCTGTCCCGCCGCTGGCAGCGGTCGAAAATGGCGGGGGAGGCTGGCGCAATGCCACCACAGAGGTTTCGCTGCTTGCCACGGGCGCACCGCAGTTTTTTGTCGAGCACTTGGGCTCGGTTTTTCCTTGTGATCCGCAACAGCCTACAGCCAACCTGAACTGCGAACGCTACCGCATCACCGCGCGCAGCCAGCCGGCCGAGGGCCGTGCCGTGGTAATTCTGCAGTCGATCTACGCCGCCCAATGAGGAGGAGCCGCGCCATGCCACACCTTGCCCGATCTTTATCTGCCCTGCATTGGCCCACTGCGGCCCGGCGCTGGCTGCGTTACTGCGCTTTGCTGCTTGCCTTGGGTGCCGCTGGCGCCAGCCTGCTGCTGGGCCCCATGGCCGCCGCAAACAGCCCCGGAGCGCTGGGCGCCAACCCCGAAACCTCTCCGCCACTGGCCGTGGCCCAAGGCGCGCCGCCGTTGGTGATGCTCACCATGGCACGCGACCACACCCTGTTCTACGAAGCCTACAACGACGCCTCCGACATCAACGGCGACGGCCGGCTCGACACCCGCTTTGACCCAAACATCATCTACTTGGGTTTGTTCGATTCGCGCCTGTGTTATGCCTACACCCCCGGCACGACCGGTGCTGACGCACGCCGCAACGACAATGCTGGTATTTTCAGACCTGCTGCCCGAGCGGTCGCTGCCCCTGGCACCAACACCAACCTGAGCTGTGCCACCGCCAGCCACTGGTCGGGCAACTGGCTCAACTGGGCCACCACCAGCCGCATCGACGCGCTGCGTGTGGTGCTCTACGGCGGCTACCGCGAAACCGACACCGCCACAAGCACGGTATTGCGCCGCGCCTACATTCCGCAAGACGCACACTCTTGGGCCAAGGAATACACCAGCGTGACTGTAGATGGCTACGACATCAGTGCCTTTACCCCGCTTTCTCAACCCAGTGGCAGTGGCATCCGGCGCCACTTCTTTGGCAACCTGACCGATGTGCACGGCCGCAACTGCGCCACCCTGAATGACTGCAGCAACCGCGCGCCGCTGTTGCGCGTCGTCACCAACGCCCGAGACGCCCGGGTCTGGCAGTGGGCCACGACCGAACGCCCGGTGCTGCACGAGAGCAACAACCAGTTTGGTGGCGCGCGCACCGACCACACGGTGCGGGTCGAGGTCTGCACTGCGGCTTTCAACGACGGCTGCAAACGCTACCCCAGCGGCGCTCTCAAACCTGTAGGTCTGTTACACGAGTTTGGCGAAAACGGCTCCATGCTCTTTGGCCTGCTCACGGGCAGCTACGACCGCAACCTATCGGGCGGGGTCTTGCGCAAAGTGGTGTCGTCGTTTGCCAACGAAGTCAACCCCAGCAACGGCACGTTTACGGCCAATGCCACCCTAGTCAACACCATCGACGCGCTGCGCATCCGCGGCTTCAACGACGGCCGGACCGACAACGCCTACCGCACCGGCTGGGTCACGACCCGGCCCATGGCCCAAGGCGAGTTCGTCGATTGGGGCAACCCGGTGGCCGAGATGATGTACGAGGGTTTGCGCTACTTTGCTGGCCGGGGTGGCGCCACATCGGCCTTTGCCACCAGCGGCGGGGTCGATGGCCACTTGGGGCTGCCGGTGGCCACTTGGGACGACCCCTTCAACCCCCTGGCCGGTGCCGCACGGGCACGCTGGTGCGCGCGGCCAAACCAGCTCGTGATTTCGGGCGTCAACCCCTCATTCGACTCGGACCAACTGCCGGGCAGCGCATTCGGCAGCCTTAGCGGCGATTTGAGCGGCTTGCATGTAGCCAACATCGGCCAGACCATCGCCGACCACGAGCCGGGCATTAAGGGCAGTCGCTTCATCGGCCAAGTGGGAACCACCTTCGACGGCGCGCCCACGGCCAAAGAAGTAACCTCGCTGGGCAACATCCGCGGTCTGTCGCCCGAGGGCCCGACTCAGCAGGGCAGCTTTTACTCGGCCTCGGTGGCAAAATTTGGCCGCACCACCGACTTGCGCCCGGCCCTGCAAGGCCAGCAAACTGTGGACACGCACGTGGTGGCGCTCAGCTCTCCCCTGCCCACGATTACGATGACAACCCCCGGTGGACACACGTTCTCGCTCGTGCCTTTTGCCAAATCGGTGGGTGGCTCTGGCATTAGCAACGCCAGGGGAGCGTTCCAACCCACCAACCAAATCGTCGATTTTTATGTAGAAACCATCGGACCAAATCTTGCGCGTTTTCGCATCAATTTTGAAGACGTGGAGCAGGGCGCCGATCACGACATGGACGCCATCGTGACCTACGAAATTTCGCTGCAGGCCGACGGCCAATTGCGCGTCGTGCTGATCCCAGAGTTCCAAGCCGGCGGTATTCAGCATAGCTTTGGTTACGTGCTCTCGGGCAGCACCGCCGACGGGGTGTATCTGGTGGTGCAAGACGAAGCGTTGGATCGCCCCTACCACCTCAACGTACCACCGGGACGGTCGCCGGGTTTTTGCGCAACCACGCCGTTTCCTGCCGGCTGTGGCACCCTGCCCCGGCTCGGCGGCGGAGCAGGCAACGACCGCTCCATACGCCTTTTCACCGCCAGCACAACCCCAGCAGCCAGCGTGCTGCCCAGCCCGCTGTGGCTGGCGGCCAAGTGGGGCGGCTTTACCGACCTGAACAACAACCAGCGCCCCGACCTGCAGGCCGAGTGGGACGTGAACCGGGACGGTGTGCCCGACACCTACCACCTGGTGCAAAACCCGACGCTGCTGCGCGACCAGCTGGCACGCGCCTTCACCACCATCCTCGAGCGCAACGCAGCAGCCGGCAATGTGTCGGCCAACAGCACCTTCATCACCACCGACAGCGCGGTGTTCCAAGCCACCTTCAACAGCGCCAACTGGTCGGGCGATTTGCAGTCTTTCCCCGTGACCGCCGCCGACGGAGTGAGTCAGGTACCGCTGTGGCGCGCCAGCGAGCGCCTTCCGGGTTTTGCCAGCCGGCGCCTGTTTACCACCAACGCCGCCAACAGCCCGGCCACGGTTCCTTTTGTTTGGTCTGCGCTCTCTGCCGACCAGCGCGCATTGTTTGGAGTTGACAGAGATGCGCAAGAGCGGGTCATCAACCACCTGCGCGGCGACCCCAGCAACGAGGTGCGCAACCCCCACGGCACGCTGCGCAACCGCCCCACCACGGTGCTGGGCGACATCATCCATTCGTCGCCGGTGTATGTGGGCGACAACAACACCGTGTTCGTGGGCTCCAACAGCGGCTTTTTGCACGCCTTCAATGCCCGCACCGGCGTCGAGCGCTTTGCCTTTGCCCCCAGCAGCCTGCTGGAGCACATGCCGCGCTTGAGCGACCCCAACTACGTGCGCCGCTACTTTGTGGATGGTGAGCTGGCGGTGTCGCAACGCGCAAACACCGGCGGGCGCAATATTCTGATCGGCTTTTTGGGGCGCGGCGGGCGCGGTCTGTTTGCGCTCGACGTCACCGACGCAGCCAACTTTGGTGCCGATGGAAACGCCAGCCGGGCGCTGTGGGAGGCATACGGCGCCAGCGACCCCGACAAGGGCTACCTGCTCGGGCGACCCATGATCGCCAAGGTTCAAGGCCCCGGAACCGTGCCTATCGATGTGGTGATTTTTGGCAACGGCTACAACAGCACCAGTGGCCGTGCGGTGCTCTACGTTAAAAACCTGCGCACCGGGGCCCTGATCAGCAAAATCGACACCGAGGTGGGCAGCGCAACCAGCCCCAACGGCTTGGCCAGCCCAGGGTTGGCGCTCGATGCCAATGGCGTGGTGCAGCACGTATATGCCGGCGACCTTCAGGGCAACGTCTGGAAGTTTGACCTGGCGCACCAAAACCCGAACCAGTGGCGATCGTCCTTTGGCAGCGCAGACACACCAGCGCCATTCTTCGTCGCCACCAATGCCGCCGGGGTGCGTCAGCCGATCACGGCCCCGATCACGGTGGCCACCAACAACGCGCCCAACGACCCGCACGTGGGCAAGCGCTTCGTCTTTTTTGGCACCGGCAGCTACATGCGCGCCACCGACCCGGCCGACCGGCAGGTGCAGTCGATTTACGCCCTGATCGACGAAGGGGTGCAAATCACGGGGCGCACGGCCTTGCGCCAGCGCAGCATCAACCAGGTGGGCACTTTTGCTGGGCGCCCGGTGCGCACTTTTTCGGTTGCCTCGGCCGGTGACATGGAAAACCGACAAGGCTGGTTCCTCGACTGGGTCGAACCACCGCCGGGCTCGGCGCGAGGCGAGCGCGTGGTGAGTGCGGCGCGCATCATCCCTGCAGCGGTTCCGGCGCTGGTGGTGAGCTCGATCATCCCAGTAACTGACGACCCCTGCGTGCCCGGAGGCACCGGATTTTTGAACCTGCTCAACCCCTTTAGTGGCGGCTCGATCACCGCCGGCCTGCTTGACGTCAGTCGCGACAACCGCTTTAGCGACGACTTGCTAGGCACCCAGTTCATTGCCTCGTTCGACCCCGGCATCGGGCTTTTGAGCGAGGCCGTGCTGGTGGGAAGCCGACTGGTGGTGGGCGGCTCTGAGGCGCGCGTTGCTGATGTGGGTGTAGCGATCCGAGAAGATCCAGTGGATCCACCAGGCGGGCCGGGGGTCAACGCGGAAGATGACCCACGCGGCCGAATTTCTTGGCGTGAAATCATCCGCTAGCGGCCCACGCCCAACCTAAACCTCCCACGCCCTAACGTCCGCTGCAGCCATGTACACATCCACCCCCATTGCCACAGCGTTGGTTTCGGCACCCGTCCGCCCAAAGACTCTGGCGCTTCGCCGATCGCCAGCAGGCTTTACCCTGATCGAGTTGATGATCGTGGTGGCTATCATCGCCATTTTGGCGGCGATCGCCCTGCCCAGTTACCAGCGCCACATAACCGAAACACGGCGCAGCGCAGCCACCGCCTGCCTGCTGGAGCTGGCGCAGTTTGCAGAGCGCTACTACACCAACAACATGAGCTATGCCGGTTTGGCGCTGCCCATGTCCCAGTGTCGCGAGGATCTGCAGCCGCACTACACCTTTGCGATCGTCGGCACGCCCGATGCAAACGATTTCACGCTTGAAGCTGTGGCCATTCTCGGCCAAGCCACCCGCGACCCAGATTGCGCAAGGTTGACGGTAGATCAAACCGGTGCGCGCACCCCACTCCCGCCTACCCCCGCCAACCCCGACCGCGTGGATTGTTGGTGAGCCTGCCCCAGCCGCTGGGCACAATGGCACTCGAGCATCAGTCGTACACCACCTCGGCGCGCTGCTGGTGCGCTTGGGTGCGCCAGGCGGCCAGCGCGGCGTCGCAGGGGTAGCACTGGGCGCGCTGGGGGTCGAGCTGCAGCGTGGCGCGCACGGCCTCGAATTCCAATTCGAGGCGCAGCGGCAGGCCGCGCAGCACCTCGCCCAGCTCTGTCTGGTGGCACCGGGGCGGGTGCGCTTGCAGCAGCGCGGCGACTTCGGGGCGCTGGGTGGGCCCCACGGCCACGCGCAGGTATTTGCCAAAGCGGCAGCGCGCGGCGGGTAAGTCCCACACCTGCTGCACCTTGAGGCGCAGCCCGCCCGAAAAGCGGTCGGGCTGCGCCAGCACTTGCAGCAGCACCAATTCGTCGTCTTGTAGCAGGTGGCGGTGCGCTTGCAGCAGCGCGTCGTCGGCGCTGGCTTCGAGCACGGCGCTGCGGTCGTCGAGCTTAAAAATCGCCACCTTGCCGCGCTGGCCGTTGATCACGCGCAAGTCGCTCACGATACCGGCCAGCAGCTGCGGTTCGCGGCTCTCGGCCACGTCGGCCAAGGGGGTGCGGGCGATGCGGCGCACTTCGTCGGCGGCTTGGTCGAACAGGTGGCCCGAAAAGTAAAAGCCGAGCGCGGCTTTTTCGTGTGTTAAGCGCTCGCGCACGCTCCACGGCGGCGCCTCGGCCAGCGCCGGCTCTTGGTCGCTGGCGCCGTGGCCGCCGGCTTGGCCGGGCAGGTCGAACAAGCCGCCCTGCAAGGCGTTGGCCTGCTGGGCCTGGGCAAAATCAAAAGCCAGCTCGACCGAGGCCAGCGCGGCGGCGCGGTCGGGGTGCAGGCGGTCGAAAGCGCCGGCCTTGACCAGCGCCTCGACGGTGCGCTTGTTGAGGCGGCCACGTTCGATGCGGGCGCAAAAATCGAACAGGCTGCTAAACGGCCCCACCACGCCGGCACGCGGCCCCGCGCCTTGGCCTTGGCGCGCGGCCACGATGGCCTCGATGGCCTGCTGCCCGGTGCCCTTGACGGCCCCGAGGCCGTAGCGGATGCAGCGATCGCTCACCGGCTCGAAGCGGTAGCCGCCTAGGTTGACGTCGGGCGGCTCGAACTCGAGGCCGAAGCGCTGCGCGTCTTCGACCAGCAGCTTGAGCTTGTCGGTGTCGTCCATCTCCAGCGTCAGGTTGGCGCAGAAGAATTCGGCCGTGTAGTGAACCTTGACCCAGGCGGTGTGGTAGGCCAGCAGCGAGTAGGCGGCGGCGTGCGACTTGTTAAAGCCATAGCCGGCAAACTTTTCCATCAGGTCAAAGACCTCGTCGGCCTGCTGCGGGCTCAGGCCCTGGGCGGCGGCGCCGGCGCGAAACACCAGCCGCTGCTGCGCCATTTCTTCGGGCTTTTTCTTGCCCATGGCGCGCCGCAGCAGGTCGGCGCCGCCCAGGCTGTAACCGCCCAGTATCTGCGCCGTCTGCATCACCTGCTCTTGATAGACCATGATGCCGTAGGTCTCGGACAGCACCTGCTCGAGCAGCGGGTGCGGGTACTGCACCACCTCGCGCCCGTGCTTGCGCGCAACGAAGCTGGGAATGAGGTCCATGGGGCCGGGGCGGTAGAGCGCGTTGAGGGCGATCAAGTCTTCGAGCCGACTGGGCCGCGCGTCGCGCAACATGCCTTGCATGCCGCGGCTTTCAAACTGGAACACGGCCTCGGTTTTGCCGTCTTGGAACAGGCGGTAGGTGGCGGCGTCGTCGAGCGCCAGCGTTTCGTAGCTGAAGCCAGCTTGGTCCGGGTGGCGCTGCACGATCAGCTCTTTGGCCTGCTCGAGGATGGTGAGCGTGGCCAGCCCCAGAAAGTCGAACTTGACCAGACCGATGGCCTCGACGTCGTCTTTGTCGTACTGGCTCACGGCGGCCGCGCTGCCGGGCTGCTGGTAGAGCGGGCAAAAATCGGTGAGCTTGCCGGGCGCGATCAGCACCCCGCCGGCGTGCATGCCGACGTTGCGCGTCAGGCCCTCGAGCTTTTGCGCCAGCTCGATCAGCAGCCGCACCTCATCTTCTTTTTCGATGCGCTCGGCCAGCAGCGGCTCCATCTCGATCGCGTACTGGTTTTTGTCGTTGGCGAGCTTGGGCCGCGGCGGGTACTGCAGCGTCACGCTCTGGCCGGGTTTGTTGGGGATGAGCTTGCTGATGCCGTCGCAAAATCCGTAGGGAAAATCGAGCACGCGCCCGACGTCGCGGATCGCGGCGCGCGCCGCCAGGGTGCCAAAGGTGGCGATCTGGCTCACCGCCGCGAGGCCGTATTTGCCCTTGACGTAGTCGATCACGCGGTCGCGGTTGGCTTGGCAGAAGTCGATGTCGAAGTCGGGCATCGACACCCGCTCGGGGTTGAGGAAGCGCTCGAACAGCAGCTGGTAGCGCAGCGGGTCGAGGTCGGTGATTTGCAGCGCGTAGGCCACCAGCGAACCGGCCCCAGAACCGCGCCCCGGCCCGACCGGGCAGCCGTGGGCCTTGGCCCACTGGATGAAGTCGGAGACGATCAAAAAGTAGCCCGGAAAGCCCATTTTGATGATGGTGCCGAGCTCGAATTCGAGCCGCTCCTGGTAGCGCGGCTGCTGGCGCAGGCGCTCGGCCGCGTCGGGGTAGAGCTGCTGCAGGCGCTGCTGCAAGCCCTGCTGCGAGGCGTGGCGGAAGTAGTCTTCGGTGCCCAGCTGCTGCCCGTCCACGGGCGGGATCGGGAACGCCGGCAGCTGCGGCTTGCCGAGGCTGAGCTGCAAGTGGCAGCGGCGCGCGATTTCGACTGTTTGCGCCAGCGCCGTGGGCAGGTCGGCAAACAGGGCCGCCATTTCGGCGCTGGTCTTAAAATGCTGCTCGCGCGTGAAGCGCCGGGGCCGCCGGGGGTTGCCCAGAATCTCGCCTTCGGCGATGCACACGCGCGCCTCGTGGGCCTGAAAATCGTCGGGCGCCAGAAACTGCACCGGGTGCGTGGCCACCAGCGGCAGCTCCAGCTGGCTGGCCAGCGCCACGGTGGCGCGCAGGTGGCGTTCGTCGTCGGCACGGCCGGCGCGCTGCACCTCGAGGTAGAAGCGCTGCGCAAAGGTGCCGGCCAGCTGCTGCGCCAGCGCGGCGGCGGCGGCCTCATCACCGGCCAGCAGCGCCTGCCCCACCGGCCCGGCGGCGGCGCCGCTGAGCACGATCAGGCCCTCGTGGTGCTGGCGCAACCAGTCCCAGCGCAGCACGGCTTGGTCGCGCTGCACCGGGCTGCCCCAAGCCAGCGACAGCAGCTCGCACAGGTTCAGGTAGCCGGCCTGGTTTTGCGCCAGCAGCAGCAGGCGCGGCCAGGTGGTAGGCCCAGCCTGCGCGGCGGTACCCGAGGGCGCGGCGCCCAGCCCCTGCAACAGCACCTCGGCCCCGAGGATGGGCTGCACCCCGACGCTGCGCGCCGCTTGGTAGAACTTGATGGCCCCAAACAGGTTGTTGAGGTCGGTGATGGCCAGCGCGGGCTGGCCGTCGGCGGCGGCGGCGGCGGTGACGGCGTCGATGCGCGTGGTGCCATCGACGACGGAAAACTCGGTGTGCAGGCGCAGGTGTACGAACATGGGCACGATTGTAGGGATGCCCGACCCGAGCCCCCCTGCGTCCCTATTGCCTACCCACTGCCACAAAACTGCAACATCTGGGGGCAAGAATGCAGGGGCTTGCCTTGTTCCTGGTTTGTGTCAATCACTGGAGGTTTTTCCGATGCGTCATCTGCTTTTGGCCGCTGTGGCCGTTGTCACCCTGGCCGCTTGCGCCACCCCGCCCACCGCCACGGCGCCGGCTACCCCGGCTCCGGCTCCGGCTCCGGCTCCGGCTGCAGCCGCCCCTGCCGCAGCACCGGCGGCCCCGGCTGCAGCAGCAGCACCGGCTGCTGCTCCGGCGCGCTGAAGCCCAGCCTAGTGCTTTAAAGCTTCAAAAAGCTCCCTTCCAACCCTTGAGAATCGACACGGTTTGCGTCAGCCCCTGCTTGAGCAGGATGTCGAGCAACTCGTCGGCGCTCTTGGGTGGTTTTTTGAGGGCGGCGCGCTGTTCGGCCAAGGCCTGCAACACCGATGCGGGGTGAAGGTCAAACAGATCGACGATGAAGTCGTCTGGGTGCTGGGCGTCTAGGTTGTGGCGTTGCAGCACCCCCAGCGGAAAGTCCTTCAGGTTGAAGGTGACGATGGTTTCAGCGCCGCTGTGGATGGCCGCTGCCACCACATGCCGGTCATCGGGATCGGGCAAGTCGATGGCCGGGATCAGGTGCTCAAATCCTTCGACTAGGCTGTCGCGCACGCTCGCGTTCATCAGGGCGCGTGTTTTTTCTAGGGCGGCAGGGTCGAGCTCGGGGCGTTGCTTGTGCAGGTTGCGCATCCACTCGTCGTGGATGACATTGGACCAGCGCGCACGAAAGCGGTCGGTGAGCGCCAGCCGCATGAGCAGATCGCGCAGCGGCGCTGGGTAGAGCACGCACGCGTCGTAAATGACCGTGAAGTGCGAGCTCATTCGTAACCTAGGCCCAGTTCCTGCGCTTGCTCGGCCAGCGCGTCTAGGGCTTGGCGGCGCTGGGCATCGATGCGCTCTTTGTAGGCGACCACGTCTTGGTAGCGCACGCGCCGATGGGTGCCGGTTTTGTGAAACGGGATCGCCCGGCTTTCCAGCAGTTTGACTAGGTGCGGGCGCGATACGTTGAGCACATCCGCCGCCTCTTGGGTGGTCAGCTCGGCATGCACCGGGATGATGCTGACCGCGTTGCCCTCACCGATCTCGGTCAGCACATCCACCAGCAGGCGCAGCGCCGACATCGGGACGCGCACGGGATGCGCCGCGCCTTGGTCGTCAAAAATCTCGATCTGCTGCGTTTGTGCGCGCATCTGCAGGTAGGCTGACAGCGCGCGCCCGCTCTCGCGCGCCAGCGCCACCTCTTCGGCTGTGGGCAGCGCTTGTGGCAGTTGGGTCGTGGTCATCGTGCGCTCCTAGGTGGCGGCCATCTTGGACCGACCGCAGATGCTAACCGAAACAAACGACAAACGCAATAATCAAAAAAGCCTTGGCCATGGTGGCTCAGGGCTGATTTGCCTATGCTGCAACGGGCGGTGGGCCCGTGGAGTAGTGCGCTCTTACGCCCCCTTGACCCAGCGCTGCGCGGTGGCGGCCACGCGCTGGCCGAACAGGCGCGCGGTTTCGAGGTCGCCGGGCAGCATTTCGTGCGCGCCGGCATCTGAGGGCGTTTGCGCCATGGCACCGCTCGAGGAGCCGACGTAGTTCACGTCGTTGCGCTGCGCCGCTTTGCTGTTGCTGGGCATGAGGCCGGTACCCACCCAGAGGCCGCCGTGCTGCATGGCCAGCGTGTAGAGGTAGTGCAGGGTCGAGAGCTTGTCGCCGTTCATGGTGGCGCTGTTGGTGAAGCCGGCAAAGAGCTTGTCTTTCCAAGTTTGCGCAAACCACGCTTTGCTAGAGGCGTCGGCAAACTTTTTGAACTGCCAGCTCACGCTGCCCATGTAAGTTGGGCTGCCCATGACGATGGCGTCGGCGGCGTCGAGCGCCTCCCAGCCGCCTGCGGGCAGGTTGCCGTCGGCGTCGATGGCCAGCAGCTGCGCGCCAGCCCCGTCGGCCACGGCTTGCGCCATGCGTTGCGTGTGGCCGTAGCCAGAATGGTAAACAACGACGATTTTGCTCATGGAAGGGCTTTCAAAAAATGCGCCGACCTGTGGCCGCGCGCGGGTTGGGAAAAAATGGAATCAGGCCGCCAGGTCGAACACCAGCACCTCGGCATCGTGCCCGTGGCTGAGTTTAAGTGTGCTCTCAGCCGCCAGCAGGGCCGCGTCGCCGCCTTGCAGCGCGCTGCCGTTGACGCTGATGGCGCCGCGCACTACGTGCACGTAGGCTTTGCGCTTGGGGTCGAGCTTGAGCTCGGCGCTCTCGGCGCCGTCGAACAGTCCAGCATACAGCGCGGCGTCGGCGTTGATGTGCACCGAGCCATCGGCCCCGCCGTTGCTGGCCACCAGACACAGGCGGCCGCGCTTGAGGGCGCCGTCAAAGGTTTTTTGCTCGTAACCGGGTTCAACCCCCTTGAGGCTGGGCTCGATCCAGATTTGCAGCAAATGCGTTTGCGCGCCGGGCTCGTGGTTGAACTCGCTGTGGCGCACGCCGGTGCCAGCGCTCATGCGCTGCACCTCGCCGGGGCTGATGGTTTCGACGTTGCCCATGCTGTCGCGGTGCGCCAGCCGACCTTGCAGCACGTAGGTGACGATCTCCATGTCGCGGTGGCCGTGGGTGCCAAAGCCGGTGCCGGGCGCGATCCAGTCTTCGTTGATCACGCGCAGATTGCCCCAGCCCATGTGCGCCGGGTCGTAGTAGTCGGCAAAAGAAAACGAGTGGTGGCTTTGCAACCAGCCATGATCGGCGTGGCCACGGTCGGCGCTGCGGCGGATGTGCATGGGGCGCTCCTTGGTCAAGGTTTGTAGGCTTTGGCAGCAGCGCGGTGGCACCCCGGCCTAGAGGGGGCCGGCCGCTGCTTGGCTGTCTGCTTGGGCGATGGTGTGAATGTAGGCGCTGCAGCGGGACTGGTGGCCGCAGAGATTTGCTGGCATCATTCAAAACTTTTGAACACACAGGCCTCACCATGCCCCATCCGCGCCACGCCTTATCCCCCGACAACCTGCACCTGATCGGCACCGTGGCGCGCTGCGGCAGCCTGGCGGCGGCGGCGCGCGAGCTGGGCATGGTGCCCAGCGCGCTCACCTACCGCGTGCGCCAGGTGGAAGATGCGCTCGACGTGCTGCTGTTTGACCGCCGTTCGCGCCGCGCCACCCTGACCCGCGCCGGCCAAGAGCTGCTGCGCGCCAGCGAGCACCTGCTGCGCGAGCTCGACGCGGTGGCCTTGCGCGTGCGCCGCATCGCCACCGGCTGGGAGCCTGAGCTCACGCTGGCCGCCGACGCGGTCATCGCCAGCGCGCCGCTGTTTGATCTGTGCCACGATTTTTACGCGCTGCAAGCCCCGACGCGGCTGCGCCTGCGCACCGAAACGCTGTCGGGCACGCTGGAGGCGCTGCTGAGCGGGCAGGCCGATCTGGCCTTGGGTGTGGCGCTCGATGGCAGCGGGCTGCCGGGCTTGCACAGCGTTTTTTTGGGCGAGGTGGAGTTTGTGTTTGTGGTGGCGCAGCAGCACGCGCTGGCCAGCGCCCCCGAGCCGCTCACGCCGGCGGTCATCCAGCCGCACCGCGTGGTGGCGGTGGCCGACACGGCGCCAGCGGGGCGCGGCCAGAGCGTGGGCCTGCTGCCTGGGCAAGAGGTGTTCACCGTGCCGACCATGCAGCACAAGCTGGCGGCGCAGTTGCGGGGCTTGGGCTGCGGCGCGCTGCCGCTGCCGCTGGTGCAAGGGCACCTGCACAGCGGCGCCCTGCTGCGCAAACGCACCACCCTGCCAGCCCGGGTGCACCGCATCGGCTACGCCTGGCGCAGCAGCGCCGCCAGCGCCCCCGGCCCGGCGCTGCAATGGTGGCTGCAGCGGCTGGCCAACCCCGCCAGCGCCAGCGCTTTGTTGCACCATTTTGCCGACTGTCCGGCCGGGGAGGCACAAAACGGGTAAAACGATGGCCTCATTTATGCCGCACTGCGGGACTGGCAACTGCGGCCAGTTGCGCATGATTCTCATTTATAATTGAGCATTGCCAGCTACAGTTTGCTATGCTGCTCGGCTTGCCCTGCGCACCAGCGGGCAACTTTCTTGCTTCCTGCTTGCTCCCAGCCTCCATGCCCTTGCCCCGCCCGCCTTGGCGAACCTTTGCACGCCCCGTCAGCGTGACCGCCGCCGTGGTGTTGGCGCACGCCGGGGTGCTGTGGGCGCTGCACAGCGGCTGGGCAACACCCGCCTCCGGTGCGCCGGCGCAGGTGCAGGTGGTGGTTGAACTGCGCGCCCAGGCGCCCAGCGCGCGCCCTGCAGCACCCGCCCCCGTGACATCCGCACCCCCCCGGGCCAGCGCGCCCGCCGCGCCCGCTGCACGCGCCTTGCCCGAGCGCGCCACCCGCCCCGAACCACCCGCTCCTGCAGCGCCGTTGCGCCCTTCCGAACCGTTGCGCCCAGCTGCTTTGCTGCCACCCGCCAACCCCAACCCAGCGCCGGAGCCGGTTCAGCCGTTGGCCCCGACCCAGCCAGTCGCCACGGCGCAAGCGCCAGCAGGTGCAGAATCCAACCCGCACAGCGCCCTCCACCACAGCACACAAGGCAGCGCAGCACCCCACAGCGCAGCGCAAGATCAGCGCAGCAGCGGCACTGGCGCCTTGGATACAACAGCCCATGCGGTTGCCGGCCGAGCATCGTCTGGGCAGGGTCAAGCGCCAGCGCAGATCGTGCCCCCGTCGAGCAGCGCGGCCCATCTGCACAACCCGGCCCCGCCCTACCCGGTTTTGAGCCGCCGCTTGGGCGAACAGGGGCGGGTGCTGCTGCGCGTGCGCATCGAAGCCGACGGCAGCGCCTCGGCGGCACAGGTCTATGGCTCGAGCGGCTTTGTGCGCCTAGACCAAGCGGCGCAGCAGGCGGTGTTGCGCTGGCGCTTTGTGCCCGGCACGCGCAACGGCGAACCGCAAGCCATGTGGCACCTGGTGCCGATTCATTTTGTGTTGGAGTAAAAAGCAAGCATGGAAACTCATTTTGGACTGGCCTACGTCTGGCACCAAGGCGACTGGGTGATACGCGGCACCGCGCTCGCGCTGCTGGGCATGTCGATCGCCACTTGGGTGGTGATCGTGCTCAAGGCGCTGCACCTGCGCCAGCTGCGCGCGCGCGCGCAATTGCTCGAGAGCTTCTGGCACAGCAAAGACTTTGCCGAAGGCCTGAACAAACTCGGGCCCGACGGCCACAACCCCTTTTACCTGCTGGCGTTGCAGGGGCGCGAAGCCACCAGCCACATCCTGCACCTCGACGGCACACCCACGCGCCAGCTGCACGACAACCTCGACGTCAGCGACTGGGTCACGCGCTCGCTGCGCAACGCGCTCGACGACAGCAGCGCGCGCCTGCAATCCGGCTTGGCCATCTTGGCCTCGATCGGCTCGACCGCGCCCTACGTCGGGCTGTTTGGCACGGTGTGGAAGATCTACCACGCCTTGGTCGGCATCGGGGCGGGCGGCGGCGCCACCATCGACCAGGTCGCCGGGCCGATCGGGGCCGCGCTCATCATGACCGCGCTCGGGCTGGTGGTGGCGATCCCAGCCGTGCTGGGCTACAACGCCTTACTGCGCGGCAACAAAGCCATCCTGCACCGGCTCAACCGCTTCGCCCACGACCTGCACGCCTACTTCGTGACCGGGCACCGGGTGGCCTCGAACCGCCCCGGCGCGGCCGCCCCTTCATCCGCCCCTTCATCCGCTCCGGCAACCGCACCGGCCTGCCCGCACTGACCCAAGGCGCACGCACCATGGCCCCCCCATCCAACCTCGAGCCCGACCAAGGCGAACTGCACAGCGAGATCAACATGATCCCGCTCATCGACGTGATGCTGGTGCTGCTGATCGTGTTCATCGTCACGGTGCCGGTGATCACGCATTCGATCCAGGTGCAACTGCCCCACGCGGCTGCCACAGCCAGCGCGCCCGCGCCCGAGGCCGTGCGCCTGAGCGTCGATGCGCAGGGCGGCTTTCATTGGAACGATGCCGCCGTGCCCGACGCCGAACTGATGCCGCGCCTGCAAGCGCTGGCGCAGCAGGTGCCGCAACCGCCGCTGCACCTGCAAGGCGACGCCGCCGCCCGCCACGAGCGCGTGGCAATGGCCCTGGCCGCCGCCCAGCGCGCCGGCATCGAGCGGCTGGTGTTCGTGACCCAGCCCTGAAGCACTTGAAATTGAAGCCGATTGCCCCTTGCTGACCAAATCGTCTGGTCCTGATTGCTTGATCTGCAACGCCTGGTCCGGCTTGATGCGTCCGCACAGGTCGAGCGCTTCGCTACACTGTCGCATCCACAGGAGACCGACATGAGCACCAAACCTCGCCGCAACGCCGGCACCCCCCGCGCCTCTGCCACCGACGGCACCCCACGGGCGCGCCGCATCGCCGTCGTCGGGGCGGGCATGGCCGGCATCACCGCAGCGCGCACGCTGGCGCAAGCTGGCCACGAGGTGCTGCTGCTCGACAAACACCACAGCCCCGGTGGCCGCATGTCCACGCGCCTGACCGAGTTTGGTGGCTTCGACCACGGCGCCCAGTTTTTCACCGTCACCGACGAGCGCTTCAAGGCCGCGCTGGCGCTGCAGCCCGAGCTGATTGCTCAGTGGCGGGTGCCCACCGTGCGCGTGCTCGACACCCTGGGGCAGGCGCTGGCCAGTGCCAGCCCGGTCGAGAAAGCGCGCTGGGTGGGGGTGCGCGGCATGAACGAGTTGCTGCGCCAGTGGGCGCTGCCGCTGGCAAATGGCTCGCTCAACGCCAGCAGCCACTACCACGCCCAAGTGGTGGGCATAGAGCGCGACGCCCTGCACCCCAAGCAGTGGCAACTGCGCTGCGCCGGTGCCGCCGGCGCGCAACAGGTGATAGGCGGACTGGACCGCGTGCTGCTGGCGCTGCCGGCCCCGCAGGCGCAGGCGCTGCTGCGCGCCAGCGCACTGGCGCCTGCTTGGGTCACGGCGCTGGACGCAGTTCAAACCGCGCCCTGCTGGACGCTGATGCTGGCTTTTGCCCAAGCCGCCCCGGGCGGAGCCGAACCCTTTGGCCCGCCCTGGCACGCCGCCAGCAGCGACCACCACCGCATCCGCTGGGTGGCGCGCGAAAACAGCAAGCCCGGGCGCGCGGCGATCGAGCGCTGGACGGTGCAGGCCAGCCCACAGTGGTCCGCCGAGCACCTAGAGGACGACGCCGAACGCGTGAAAGCCAAGCTGCTCAAGGGCTTTGCCGAAGTCACCGGCATCCGCGCCGAGCCCACGCTGGCGCAGGTGCACCGCTGGCGCTACGCGCAGACGCAGCACGCGCTGGGGCAACCGTTTTTGTACGACGCCGCCGCTGGCTTGGGCCTGTGTGGCGACTGGTGCCTAGGGTACCGGGTTGAAAACGCCTTTGTCTCGGGGCTGGAGCTGGCCCTGGCTGCGGCTTGATCGGCACGGGCGCAACGACGGCGGCCCCAAGCGGCGGCTACCGCGGCCGCTTTGCGCCGACGCCCAGCGGGCCGCTGCACGCCGGTTCGCTGGTGGCGGCGCTGGCCAGCTGGCTCGACGCCCGCGCCCACGGCGGCACCTGGCTGCTGCGCCTCGAAGACGTGGACCGCCCGCGCTGCGTGCCCGGCGCCGACCGCCTGATCGTGCAGCAGCTTGCCACCTGCAGCCTGTTGCCCGACCAGCCCCCCACGTGGCAGAGCGCCCATGAGGCGCGCTATGCCGCTGCCTTGCAGCGCCTGCAGGCCCACGGCTGGGCCTACCCGTGCCGCTGCAGCCGCAAAGCCATCGACGCCGCCATTGCCGCCCTAGGGCTGCTGCGCCCGCTCCACGGCGAGCGCATCTACCCCGGCACGTGCCGGCCGCCGGGGCGTTTGGGGGCGGGCTCAGGCTCAGGCTCAGGCTCAGGCTCAGGCTCAGGCTCAGGCTCGAGGGCGGGGGCGGGGGCGGGGGCGGGTGTGGGTGTGGGTGTGGGCGCGCCAGCCTGGCGGCTCGACGTAGCCGCGGTGCAGCAAGCGCTGGCGCTGCCTAGCCCTACGCGTTGGCACGACCGGCGCTTGGGCGCGCAGCAGCAACTGGTGGCGCTCGAGGTGGGCGACTTCGTGCTCCAGCGCGCCGACGGCCTGTGGGCCTACCAGCTGGCCGTGGTGGCTGACGACGCCGCACAGGGCATCACGCACGTGGTGCGCGGCGCCGACTTGGCCGACAACACCGCGCGCCAGCTGCTGCTGCAAGCCGCACTCGGCATGCCCACGCCGCGCTACCTGCACACGCCGCTGGTGCTGGGCCCCGACGGCAGCAAGCTCTCGAAGCAAAACGGCGCCGCCGCGCTGGACTTGCACGCGCCCCTGGCCGCCCTCAACCAAGCCGCCGCCGTGCTCGAGCTGCACCCCAGCAACGGGCCCGTGCCCGAGGCGCTCGCGGCTTGGGTGGCGCAGTGGCGCCAGCGCTGGTGCGCCAGCGGCCAAGCCTAGGCACACAAGCCGTATCATCGGCCACCGGCAGCGCACGGCGCGCTGCACTCATAGACCCACACACGATGGCTGCCCCACCCGCCCCCCCAGAATTGGGCCTGCACAGCGCACCCGCCGCCCCCAACCCCGACGGCGACGCCGCCCCAGCGCCCGGCGCCGCGAGGGTGCCGCACCCCAAGACCATCAAGAGCTTCGTCAAACGCGGCGGGCGCACCACCACCGCCCAAGCCCAAGCCTTGGCCACCCTGGGGCCGCGCTGGCTGCTGCCGTTTGCACGCCAGCCGCTCGACGCCCGCGCCGTGTTTGGCCGCAGCGCGCCGCTGGTGCTCGAGATCGGTTTTGGCATGGGCGAGGCCACGGCGCACATCGCCGCCCTGCGCCCGCAGCACGATTTTCTCTGCTGCGAGGTGCACGAACCGGGCGTGGGCGCGCTGCTCAAGCGCATCGACGCGCTGGGTTTGAGCAATGTGCGCATCGTGCGCCACGACGCCGTCGAGGTGCTCGAGCACATGCTGGCGCCGGCGACGCTGGCCGGCGTGCACGTGTTTTTCCCCGACCCGTGGCACAAGCTGCGCCACCACAAACGGCGCCTGATCCAGCCGCCACTGGTGGCGCGCCTGGCGCAACGCCTGCAGCCCGGCGGCTACCTGCACTGCGCCACCGACTGGCAGCCCTACGCCGAGCAGATGCTGCAGGTGCTGGGGGCCGAGCCGCTGCTGGTCAACACTGCCGCTGGTGCTGGTGGTGCTGGTGGTGCAAATGCTGCTGTTGTTGCTGGTGACGCTGTCACTGCAAACGCCACCGCTAAATCCGGCTCGGGCTCGGGTCTAGGCCAAGGCGGCTACGCCCCCAAACCCGACTATCGCCCCCTGACCAAGTTCGAGCAGCGCGGTCTGCGCCTGGGCCACGGCGTGTGGGATTTGGTGTTTGTGCGCCGCTGAGGCTGCCCCCATGACCGCCCCCCAAAGCGCCTTTGACCCCCGCTGGCTGGCCGGGCTCGACACCTTGGCCGAGCAAGCCACCGGCCTGTCGGAGCCCAATCCGCGCGTGGCCTGCCGCATCATCGCCCCCGACGGCCGCGCCTTTGAGGGCCACACCCAGCGCGCCGGCGGGCCGCACGCCGAAATCGTGGCCTTGCGCGCAGCGGCGGCGGCCGGGGCCGATCTGCGCGGCGGCAGCGCCGTGGTCACGCTCGAGCCCTGCAGCCACCACGGCCGCACCCCGCCGTGCTGCGACGCGCTCATCGAGGTCGGGCTGGCGCGGGTGCTGGTGGCGTTGCGCGACCCCAACCCGCTGGTGAGCGGGCGCGGCATCGAGCGCCTGCGCGCGGCCGGCATCACCGTCGAGCTGCTGCCGCCCGAGCACCCGCTGGCCGCCGCCACGCGCGCCCTGAACGTGGGTTTTTTGAGCCGCATGGAGCGCGGCCGGCCGTGGGTGCGGCTCAAGATCGCGGCCTCGCTCGACGGCATCACGGCGCTGGCCAACGGCGCCAGCCAATGGATCACCGGCACGGCGGCGCGCCGCGACGGCCACCTCTGGCGCAAGCGCGCCGGTGCCGTGCTCAGCGGCAGCGGCACCGTGCTCGCCGACGACCCGCGCCTCGACGTGCGCCTGGTGCCCACCGAGGTGCAACCGGTGCGCGTGCTGCTCGACTCGCAGTTGCGCGTGCCGGCAGCGGCGCGCGTGTTGCAACCGCCGGGCCAAGTCTGGGTCTATCACACCCCGGCCCAGCCGGCAGACGCCGCCGCCCTGCGCGCGCGCCGCGCTGCCCTCGAGGCCACAGGGGCCCGCGTGCAGGAAATCGCCGCCACCCCCGACCGCCCCCCCCGCACTCGCCCGCGCATCGACCTAGCGGCGCTGCTGCTCGACCTCGCCGCGCGCGAGATCAACGAGCTGCACGTAGAAGCCGGGCAGCGCCTCAACGGCGCTTGGCTGCAAGCCGGCTTGGCCGACGAATTGCTGCTCTATCTGGCGCCCACGCTGCTGGGCCAAGGCGGCGCGGGCTTGGCCCAAATCGGCCCCCTGAGCGCGCTCACCCAAGGCGTGGCGCTGGCCTACACCGAGGTCAGCCCGCTGGGGCCCGACCTGCGCATCCGCGCCCAGGTGCTGGCGCCACAAGCTCCAGCGCCGCAGCCACCGCCCCCAACCGCCTAGGCGCTACTGCACCGCGTCGGTTTGGGCTATCCATCCCCCAACCGCAGCGCGGCTACGCCTTGTGCACAATCTGCGCTCAACACACGCAAGCCCCATGGCCCACCGCCCCAAAAACCCCGCCATCGCGCTGCGCGCCGGCGTGGCGCCCAGCTGCTTGGCGCTGCCGCAGATGCGCTGCCCGCCTTGGCTGACGCTGCTCGACCACCTGTGCCAGCGCTTGCCGCGCATCGGCCGCGCCCAGTGGCAGCAGCGCTTGGCCGACGGCCTGGTGTGCGCCGAAGACGGCCGCCCACTGGCGCCAGACAGCCCCTACCTGGGCGGAGCGCGCATCTACTATTGGCGCGACCTGCCCGAGGAACGCGGGATTCCATTTGAGGCCACCGTGCTGCACCAGTGCGCGCACCTGGTGGTGGCCGACAAGCCGCATTTTTTGCCCGTGACGCCCGGCGGGCGCTACGTGCAGCAGACCTTGCTGGTGCGGCTCAAGCAGGCGCTGGGCCTGCCCGACCTGAGCCCGCTGCACCGGATCGACCGCGAAACCGCCGGGCTGGTGCTGTTTGCCGTGCGCGCCAGCGACCGCGACGCCTACCAGCGCCTGTTTCGGCAGCGCCAAGTGGACAAGGTCTATGAAGCCATCGCCCCGGCAGCGCCGCAGTTGCCGTGGCCGATCGTGCGCCGCAGCCACATCCTCGAGCGCGAGCATGCCTTTTACAAAATGCGCGAAGCCAGCGCCGCCGAAGCCCTGCCGCCCAACAGCGAAACCCGCATCGAACCGATCGAGCAGCGCGGGCCGTGGGCGCGCTACCGCTTGCAACCGCTGAGCGGGCGTCGCCACCAGTTGCGCGTGCACATGCTGGGGCTGGGCCTACCGATCGTCGGTGACCAGTTCTACCCCGAGGTGCGGCGCCAGCCCGACGAGGCCGAAGACTACGCCGAACCGCTGCGCTTGCTGGCGCGCACGCTGGCCTTCACCGACCCCTTAAGCGGCCAGCCGCGCCAATTCCAAAGCCAGCGCAACCTCGATTGGCCGGCAGACTGATCTAGCTGGTGCGCGAGGATCGCGAGGGACGTGCGGGGCAAGCGCCGCAACGCCTGCACACTGCACTGAGCCCCCCTCAAACCCGCTCGCGCACCCAGCCCGCCACGCTGGCCAGCGCCTGCGGCACGGCGGCGGCGTCGGTGCCGCCGGCCATGGCCAGATCGGGCTTGCCGCCGCCTTTGCCGCCCACCTGCTGCGCGACGAAGTTCACCAGTTCACCGGCCTTGAGGCGCGCCATGCAGTCGGGCGTGACGCCAGCGGCCAGCTGCACCTTGCCGCCCTCGACGGCGGCGAGCACGATCACGGCGCTGCCTAGGCGGGCCTTGAGCCGGTCCAGCGTCTCGCGCAGCGCTTTGGCGTCGGCCCCTTGCAGGCTGGCCGCCAGCACCTTGACCGCGCCCACCTGCACGGCCTGCGCCAGCAGCTCGTCGCCCTGCGCGGCCGCCAGCTTGCCCTTGAGTGCGGCCAGCTCTTTTTCCAGCGCCCGCACCTGCTCGAGCACGGTGTGCAGACGCGGCAGCAGCTCGGCCACCGGGGCCTTGAGCGCCTCGGCCGCTGCGCCCGCTTGGGCCTCAAGCTGTTGCAGATAGGCCAGCGCGTGCGCGCCGGTCACGGCCTCGATGCGCCGCACCCCGGCCGCCACCCCGCCTTCCGCGACGATCTTGAACAGCCCGATGTCGCCGGTGGCGCGCACGTGGGTGCCGCCGCACAGTTCGCGGCTGCTGCCGATGTCGAGCACGCGCACGGTTTCGCCGTATTTTTCGCCAAACAGCATCAGCGCGCCCGACTGCTGGGCGCGTTCGAGGTCCATCAGCCGCGCCTCGGTGGGCTGGTTGGCCAGAATCTGCGCGTTCACCTGCGCTTCGATGGCCACGCATTCGGCTGGCGTGAGCGGTGCGTGGTGGGCAAAGTCGAAGCGCGTGCGCTCGGGCGTGACCAGCGAGCCCTTTTGCTGCACGTGCGCCCCCAGCACCTCGCGCAGCGCCAGGTGCAGCAGGTGGGTGGCGCTGTGGTGGCGCGCGATCGCGGCGCGTCGGTCCCCGTCCACCTCGGCCAGCACGTGATCGCCCACGGCCAGCGTGCCCGCTTCCAGTTGCCCGTGGTGGCCGTACACGTCGGCCTTGATTTTTTGCGTATCGGCCACGGCAAAGTGGGCCGAACCGCTGTGCAGGCGACCGCTGTCGCCCACTTGGCCGCCGGATTCGGCATAAAACGGCGTGGCCTCGAGCACCACCACCCCGGCCTGCCCGTGCTTGAGCTCGGCCACCGGCACCCCGTCGCGGTACAGCGCCAGCACCTTGGCGCTGGCCTGCAAGGCGCCGTAGCCGACGAACTCGTTGCCGCTGCCCGCGTAGTCGAGCCCGCGCTCCATTTTGAACTTGCCGGCCGCGCGCGCCTGGGTTTTCTGGCGCTCCATGGCGGCGTGAAAGCCGGCTTCGTCCACCCGCAAACCGCGCTCGCGGCAGACATCGCACGTGAGGTCGAGCGGGAAACCGTAGGTGTCGTGCAGCTTGAACGCGACTTCGCCCGACAGCACCGCCTGCCCCGAAGCCGCCAGCTCGGTGAAGGCGCGCTCCAGCATCTCCATGCCGTTTTCCAGCGTTTCGTAAAAGCGCTCCTCCTCGATCTGCAACAGCCCGGCGATGCGCGCCGCACTGGCCGCCAGATGCGGATAGGCGCCCCCCATCTGCGCCACCAGTTCGTCCACCAGCCGGTGCAAAAATGGCAGCTTGCAATCGAGCTTGTAGCCGTGGCGGATGGCGCGCCGGATGATGCGCCGCAGCACGTAGCCGCGGCCTTCGTTGGCCGGCAGCACGCCGTCGGCGATCAGGAAGGCGCTGGCGCGCAGGTGGTCGGCAATCACGCGCAGCGAGGGGCTGCTGGCGTCGGCGCAGCCGGTGACGCGCGCCGCCGCGCCGATCAGGGCCTGAAACAAATCGATCTCGTAGTTGCTGTGCACGTGTTGCAACACCGCCGCCAGCCGCTCCAGCCCCATGCCGGTATCGACGCAGGGCGCGGGCAGCGGCTTGAGCGTGCCGTCGGGCTGCATGTCGAACTGCATGAACACGTGGTTCCAGATTTCGATGTAGCGGTCGCCGTCGGCCTCGGGGCTGCCGGGGGGGCCGCCTGCCACTTCGGGGCCATGGTCGTAAAAGATCTCGGAACACGGGCCGCAGGGGCCGGTGTCGGCCATCATCCAGAAGTTGTCCGACTGGTATTTGGCGCCCTTGTTGTCGCCGATGCGCACCACGCGCTCAGGTGGCAGGCCGATCTCTTGCGTCCAGATCTCGTAGGCTTCGTCGTCGTCGATATAGACCGTGGCCCACAGCCGCTCCGGCGGCAGGCCATAGACCTCGGTCAGCAGTTCCCAGCCCCAGCGCAGCGATTCGCGCTTGAAGTAGTCGCCAAAGCTCCAGTTGCCCAGCATCTCGAAAAAGGTGTGGTGGCGCGCGGTGTAGCCCACGTTTTCGAGGTCGTTGTGCTTGCCGCCGGCGCGCAGGCAGGCCTGCACCGAGGCCGCGCGCACGTAGGGGCGGCGGTCGGTGCCCAAAAACACGTCCTTGAACTGCACCATGCCCGAGTTGGTGAACATCAGCGTCGGGTCGTTGCCCGGCACCAGCGGGCTCGAGGGCACCACGCTGTGGCCGCGCTGGGCAAAGTAGTCCAAAAAGGTCTGGCGGATCGCGGCCACGCTGGCCACGGGCAGGTTGAGGGTGCTGGAGGTCATGGTCGGGCTCGGTTAAACCACAGATTTTATTCGCCACCGCGGGCTGATGCTGATTTTTCAGCTGGCGCTGGCGGCCCCAACAGCCACCCCTAACCTGCCCCTCTAGGCTATGCTTGCCCCCATGCGCATCAACCTGATCTACGCCCGCGCCGCCAATGGCGTTATCGGCCTGCACAACCGCCTGCCCTGGCACCTGCCCGAAGACCTGGCGCACTTCAAGCGCCACACCTTGGGCTGCCCGGTGCTCATGGGCCGCGCCACTTGGGATGGCCTGCCGCCGCGCTTTCGGCCCCTGCCTGGGCGGCTCAATCTGGTGCTGACGCGCGATGCGCTGCGCGCCGCCGCCTTGCGCGCCGAAGGCGCCCAGCCCTGCACCAGCCTAGAGGACGCGCTGGCCCACTGCGCCGCCCTCGAGCCCGCGCCGCCCGAGCTGTGGGTGATCGGCGGCGCGCAGATCTATGCCCAGGCCCTGCCCCTGGCGCAGCGTGTGTTGGCCACCGAGATCGACGCCGACTTTGAGGGCGACGCCCATGCCCCGCCACTGGGCCCGCAGTGGCGCGAATGCGCGCGCGAGCCGCACACCAGCACCAGCGGGCTGCGTTTTGCCTTTGTCACCTACTGCAACTCGAGTGCCAGCGCGGCAGCCGGGCAGTCGGCATCGGTGCAATCGCAGATTTGCACATGAGAACGGCCACAACCTCTGGCTAGAGTTGCCCGCTTGTGTCCCTGGGCGTCCCTGAACGCCCCCAAACGCCCAGCACGGTGGTGGCGCAGCGCTGGGCGGCGCCTTGGCCCTGCTGCCACAAGGCGGCGCAGCCGCTTTGTGCGGCGCGGTGGGCACTGGCGTCGTGCAGCAGTTGGGCGCTGGCGTGCAGGGCGGCGGCCATGTCGGGCACGCGCTGGGCGGCGCCGAGCTGCTCGGCCTGGGCGGCGGCATCATGAAAGTTGTAGGTGTGCGGCCCCATGACGATGGGGCAGCCGCAGGCCGCAGCTTCGATCAGGTTTTGCCCGCCCAGCGGCAAAAAACTGCCCCCCAGCCAAGCCAGATCGGCCAGCGTGTAGTAAGCCTGCATCTCGCCCAAGCTGTCGCCGAGCCAGACTTGGGCCGCGCGGGCCTCAGGCGGCAGATCGGTGCCTTGCTGCCACTGGCTGCGGCGCCAGACGCGCAGGCCGGCTTCGTGCAGCAGCGCGGCCACGGCGTCGAAACGCTGCGGATGGCGCGGCACCAGCAGCCAGAGCGCATCGGGGGGGAGATTTGGGGGGCCTTGCTCCGGCTCCAGCTCCTGTCGCTGCGCCTCGCGCAGGGCCTGCAGCCACAGCGCTTCTTCGCCGGCGCGGCTGCTGGCGAGCATGAGCACGCGCCGCCCGCCCAGGGCCTGCTTCCATTGGCGCCCGCGCTCGATCAGCGCGGCGTCGGTTTGCAGGTCGAACTTGAGGTTTCCCATGACCTGCACCGCAGCGGCCCCGGCCTGGCGCAGGCGCTGCGCGTCGGCCTCGGATTGCGCCAGCACCGCGCTCAAGCCCGCGTAAGCGGGGCGCAGCAGCACGCGCAGCCGCTGGGCACCACGGGCCGAGCGCGGGCTCAGGCGCGCATTGACCAGCAGCAGCGGCACGCCCTGAGCGCGGCAACCTTGCACCCAGTGCGGCCAGACTTCGGTCTCGATCAGCAGCCCCACGGCGGGCTTGAAATGCGCCAGAAAACGCGCCACCGCAGTGGGCGTGTCCCACGGCTGCCAGACTTGCAGGTCGCCGGGGCGCAGCAGCTGCGCCCCTTGGGCGCGCCCGGTGGCGGTGCCGTGGGTGAGCAGCAGGCGCAGCCCCGGCATCTGGGCGCGCAGCTCGGCCAGCAGCAGCGCCGCGGCGTGCGTTTCGCCCAGCGACACCGCGTGCACCCAGAGCCAGCCGCTCGAGGGCACCAGACCGGGGTAGCGGCCCAGGCGCTGCTCGACGTGCTCCAGATAGCCCGGCTCGGCCCGGCCACGCCAGCGCAGCTTGAGACGCACCAAAGGCCACAGCAGCCGCTGCAGCAGGCCGTAGAGCGCGAGCGCCACGCGCTCCCAGCGGCTCAGGGTTTGGGGTGGCGCATCAGCCGCATCAGCCGCAGACGCAGCCGGGGGTATCGCCGGCGCCGGGGCGGGCTTGGGCGCAGGCTGGGGCGCGGCCTCAGGCACCATCGAACAGGGACTGATAGACACGGCCTATGCCCGCCGCCTCTTGCTCGAGGCTAAAAGCCGACGCCACCCGCGCCCGCGCCGCCTCGCCCAAGCGCAGCGCCGCTTGCGGGTCTTGCAGCACCTGGCGCACCGCCTGCGCCAGGCCTTCGGCGTCGTCGGTGCCCACCAGGTAGCCGTTGACGCCCGGCTGCACCAGCTCCTCGAAGGCGCCGGTGCGCGAGCACACCAGCGCGCAGCCGGTGGCCGCGGCTTCGAAGGGGGTGAGGCCAAAGGGCTCGTAGCGCGGGCAGGCCACGCACAGCAGGCAGCGCTGGTACCAGCGGTGCACCTCGCCGGCCGGCACCTCGCCCAAAAAAACGATGCGCTGCTCGAGCCCGGCGGCGGCGATCTGGGCCTGCAAGCCGCGCTGGTAGTCTTGGTGCTGCGGCTGCGCCAGCCCGGCGATCACCGCCGTGACCTCGGGCAGATGCGGCAGCGCGGCGATCATGGCTTGCACAAACACGTCGGTGCCTTTGTCGGGCCGCACGCGGCCAAACACGCCCACGCCGTAGCGCCCGGGCAAGCCGCTGTCGGCCCAAGCGTTGAGCTTGTCGGGCGGCGGCACAAAGCGCGCCAGGTCGATGCCGTGCGCCACCACGGCGCTGGTGTTGGGCACGAAGCTGGCGGCCTTGGGGGTGGTGGCAATCACCGCGTCCATGCGGCTGATGAGCCAGCGCGGAAACCAGCCGTGCCGGTGCTGCGCCGCCGAGGTGAACACGAGCTTGATCGGCAGCCGCAACACGTCGCGCGCCCACAGACCGGCCAGCATCTCGGGGTCGCGGCGCACGTGCCAGATGCGAAAGCGCCGCCCCGGCGCCGGCCGGCGCGAGAGCGCGATCGCCTGCTTGAGGCTCAGGCCCGGCACACCGTTGGACAGCGGCGTGCCGCAATAGGCCAGCGGCCACTGGTGCAACTGCAGCGGCACCAGCGCGTTCACCGTGGCCGACACGCCGGTGTAGCGCTGCTTGAGGTTGAAGACGATGACCTCGGGGTCGGGGCTGGGGCTGGCCATGTTCAGTGCGCGGCAGCGCCCACGTGGGCCTCGGGTTTGACGCGGCGCAGCAGCGCCAGCAGCTCGGCTTCGATGCGTGCCAGCGCCGCCGCCGTTTGGCCCTCGAAGCGCAGCACCAGCACCGGCGTGGTGTTGGAGGCGCGGATGAGGCCAAAGCCGTCGGGCCAATCGACGCGCAGGCCGTCGATGGTGTTGACTTGGGCCGGGGCGGCAAAGTCGGCCAGCGCCTGCAGCTCGGCCACCAGCCGGTGCGGCTCGCCTTCGGCGCAGGCCACGTTGAGCTCGGGCGTGGCAAAGCTGTTGGGCAGGGCCTCGAGCACCGCGGCGGCGTTGGCTGCGCGGCTCAGGATTTCGAGCAGGCGCGCGCCGGCGTAGCTGCCGTCGTCAAAGCCGAACCAGCGCTCTTTGAAAAAGATGTGGCCGCTCATTTCGCCGCCAAGGGGCGCATCCAGTTCGCGCATTTTGGCCTTGATGAGCGAGTGCCCGGTTTTGTACATCAGGGCCACACCGCCGGCGGCGCGGATGGCCGGTGCCAGCCGCTGGCTGCATTTGACGTCGAAGACGATGGTGCCGCCGGGCACGCGCGCGAGCACGTCTTGGGCAAAAAGCAGCATCTGCCGGTCGGGGTAGATGTTTTGCCCGCTCGGGGTGACGATGCCGAGCCGATCCCCGTCGCCGTCGAAAGCCAAGCCCAGTTCGGCGCCGCTGCGCTGCACGGCCGCGATCAGGTCGCGCAGGTTCTCGGGCTTGGACGGGTCCGGGTGGTGGTTCGGGAACTCGCCATCGACCTCGCTGTACAGTTCGATCACCTCGCAGCCTAGGGCGCGAAACAACCCCGGCGCGCTGGCCCCGGCCACACCGTTGCCACTGTCGATGACGATCTTGAGTGGCCGCGCCAGCTGCACGTCGGCGACGATGCGCGCCACGTAGTCGGGCAGCACGTCGATGCGCTCGAGCTTGCCCTCGGGCTCCGCTGCCGCTTCCGGCGCGAGTGCCGCCATCGCCAAGCGCAGCGCCTGAATCTCGTCGCCGTAGATCGCGCGCCCGGCCAGCACCATCTTGAAGCCGTTGTGCTGCTTGGGGTTGTGGCTGCCCGTGACCTGGATGCCGCTGTGGCAACGCGTGTGCGCGGCGTAGTAAAGCATGGGCGTGGTGGACAGGCCGATGTCGAGCACCGCCACCCCGGCCTGGCGCAGGCCCTCGATCAGCGCCGCCGCCAGCGCCGGGCTGCTCAGGCGGCCATCGCGCCCCACGGCCACGGTGCGCTCACCCAGCGCCAGCGCCCGCGCCCCAAAAGCGCGCCCCAGCGCGTGCGCAAAAGCCGGGTTCAGCGCCTCGGGCACCACGCCACGGATGTCGTAGGCCTTGAAGGCGCTGGCCGGGAATGGGGATGCGCGGCTCATGCCTCAACCCTCGCGGCTGGCGCGCTTGCGCTCGTGCTCTTTGAGGTGGCGCTTGCGCAGCCGGATGCTCTTGGGCGTGATCTCGACCAGCTCGTCGTCTTCGATGAACTCGACCCCGTACTCGAGCGTGAGCTCGATCGGCGGCGTGATCTTGATCGCGTCTTCCTTGCCGCTGACGCGGAAGTTGGTGAGCTGCTTGGTGCGCGTGGCGTTGACGATCAGGTCGTTGTCGCGGCTGTGGATGCCCACGATCATGCCCTCATAGACCGGGTCGTTGGGGCGCACGAACATGCGCCCACGGTCGTCGAGCTTGCCCAGCGCGTAGGTGAAAATCTCGCCATCGTCCATGCTGATGAGCACGCCGTTTTTGCGGCTGGCGATCTCGCCCTTGTGCGGCTCGTAGCCGTCGAAAATGTTGCTGATCAGGCCCGAACCGCGCGTGAGGTTCAAAAACTCATTCGAAAAACCGATCAACCCGCGCGCCGGAATGCGGTATTCGAGCCGCACACGCCCACGGCCGTCGGGCTCCATGTTCACCAGATCGCCCTTGCGCTCGCCCAGCGCCTGCATCACGCCGCCCTGGTGCTGCTCCTCGATGTCGGCGGTGACCAGCTCGATCGGCTCGTGGCGCTCGCCGCCCACCTCGCGAAACACCACGCGCGGCTTGCTCACCGCCAGCTCGTAGCCCTCGCGCCGCATGTTCTCGAGCAGGATGGTCAGGTGCAGCTCGCCGCGGCCCGAGACTTCAAAAATCCCGTCTTCCGAGGTTTCGCGCACGCGCAGCGCGACGTTGGACTGCAGCTCTTTTTGCAGCCGGTCCCAAATCTGGCGGCTGGTGACGAACTTGCCCTCGCGCCCGGCCAGCGGGCTGGTGTTGACGCAAAAGTTCATGGTCAGCGTGGGCTCATCGACCTTGAGCATGGGCAGCGGGCGCGGGTCGGCCGGGTCGGTCACGGTGACGCCGATGCCGATGCTCTCTAGGCCGTTGATGAGCACGATGTGGCCCGGCCCGGCTTCGGCGGTTTGCACCCGGTCCAGCCCCTGAAAGGTCAGCACCTGGTTGACGCGGCCCTTGGCCGGCTTGCCCTCGGGGCCTTCGCACACCAGCACGTCCATGCCGGGGCGGATGCGGCCGGCGCTGATGCGCCCGACGCCGATGCGCCCGACGAAGCTGGAGTAGTCGAGCGCCGAAATCTGCAGCTGCAGCGGCGCCTCGGGGTCGCCCTGGTGCGCCGGCACGTGCTGCAGCACGGTGTCGAACAGCGCCGACATATCGGGGCCCCACTGCTGCCCCGGCTCGCCTTCGGTGAGCGATGACCAGCCGTTGATGCCGCTGGCATAGACGATGGGGAAGTCGAGCTGCTCGTCGTTGGCACCGAGCTTGTCGAACAGGTCGAAGGCGGCGTTGACCACCTTGTCGCAGTTGGCGCCGGGTTTGTCCACTTTGTTGACCACCACGATCGGGCGCAGGCCCAGCGCCAGCGCTTTTTTGGTGACGAAGCGGGTCTGGGGCATCGGGCCTTCTTGGGCGTCGATGAGCAGCAGCACGCCATCGACCATCGACAGCGCGCGCTCGACTTCGCCGCCAAAGTCGGCGTGGCCGGGGGTGTCCACGATGTTGATGTGGGTGCCCTTCCAGCTCACGGCGCAGTTTTTGGCCAAGATGGTGATGCCGCGCTCGCGCTCGATGGCGTTGCTGTCCATCACCGTGTCCACGACTTTTTCGTGCTCGGCAAAGGTGCCGCTCTGGCGCAGCAGTTGGTCGACCATGGTGGTTTTGCCGTGGTCGACGTGGGCGATGATGGCGATGTTGCGTATCGGAGTGCTCATGACTGGGTTTGCAGGGTGATTTGTTGGATTTCGATCGGGCTCAACAGCCGCCCGGGGATGAGTTCGCCGCCCACGATGTGGGCGCTGCCCAGCAAGGCGCCGGGTTGCGGGCCAGCTGCGGCAGACGCTGCAGGCTCGGTAGAAGCAGCAGACGCTGCATACACGGCCACGCGCTCGCTGTCGGGCCAGGTGCCGCGACGCCGCAAGCCGGTGAGGAAGCGGGCTGCATTGTCGTCGTCGAGCGTGACGCGCTCGTGACCGGCCAGCAGCGCATCCACCGGCAGCAGGGCGCGCAGGCGTTCGACCTCGGGCAGTGCTTCGAGCTGCTCGAGCGTGAGGCTGCGCTCCAGACCCAGACTGCCGCTGCGCAGGCGGCGCAAGGCGCTCAAGTGGGCGCCACAGCCCAGCGCGGCGCCGATGTCCTCGGCCAGGCTGCGGATGTAGGTGCCCTTGCTGCAGTGCACGCGCAGGCGCAGCGCCGGCTCGGGGCCCTCGAGCGCTAGTGCGAGCAGCTCCAGCACGTGGATGCTGACCCGGCGTGGCGCGCGCTCCACCTCCAGCCCGGCGCGTGCGTATTCGTACAGGGCCCGGCCCTGGTGCTTGAGCGCGCTGTGCATGGGCGGCAACTGCTCGATCGCGCCACTAAAGCGCGCCAGCACCTGCTGCACCTGCTCGGGGCTGCAAGCCACCGGGCGGCGCTCGAGCACTTCGCCTTCGGCGTCGCCGCCGTGGGTGCGCACACCCAGGCGCAAGGTGGCCTCATAGACCTTGTCGGCGTCGAGCTGCAGTTGGCTGAACTTGGTCGCCGCACCAAAGCACAGCGGCAGCAGCCCGGTGGCCAGCGGGTCCAGGGTGCCGGTGTGGCCGGCTTTGTCGGCGCGCAGCAGCCACTTGGCGCGTTGCAGCGCCTGGTTGCTGCTGACGCCCAGCGCCTTGTCGAGCAGCAGCAGGCCGTGCACCGGGCGGCGCTGAAGGCGCTGGCGCGGTGGTGCCGCTGCACTCGCAGCGCGGTCTGGCACGGCACCGCCCCCCTGGGCGGCGTCGGCACCCAAGGTGAACCCGACGGCGCTCAATTTAGTCGCTTTCTTTGGAACGCGAAGCCACGGCCTGCGCGATCAAGGCGTTCATGTCGGCGGCGCGCTCGGGGGTGCGGTCGAAGACAAAATGCAGCGTCGGCACGGTGTGGATGTGCAGGCGCTTGAACAAGCCGCTGCGCAAAAAGCCGGCAGCTTGGTTCAACGCCTCAAACGCGAGCTGGGGGTCGCCCGTGAGCACGCTGAAATAGACCTTGGCGTGGGCGTAGTCGGGCGTGAGCTCAATCGCTTGCAGCGTCACCAGCCCCACGCGCGGGTCTTTGAGCTCGCGCGCAATGAGCTCGCTCAGGTCGCGCTGAATCTGATCGGCGACCTTGAAGCTGCGGTTGGAGGGGGCTTTTTTGCTCGGCATGGTGGGCAGGCGCGCTGATCAGATTGCGCTGATCAAAGTGTACGCGCCACTTCCTTGATCTCAAACAACTCGAGGAGGTCGCCTTCCTTGATGTCATTGTAGTTTTTGAGCTTGATGCCGCACTCGAAGCCTTCTTTGACCTCGCGCACGTCGTCTTTCATGCGCTTGAGCGATTCGAGCTCGCCGGTGTAGATCACCACGTTGTCGCGCAGCAAGCGGAAGTGCGCGTTGCGCGTGACGCGGCCTTCGGTGACCATACAGCCGGCCACGGTGCCGATCTTGGAGGCCACAAACACGGTGCGAATCTGCGCCGCGCCGATCACCTCTTCGCGCTTCTCGGGCGCCAGCATGCCCGACATCGCCGCTTTGATCTCATCGACCGCGTCGTAGATGATGTTGTAGTAGTGCAGATCGACGTCGTTGGATTCGGCCAGCTTGCGCGCCCCGATGTCGGCGCGCACGTTGAAGCCGATCACGATCGCTTTGGAGGCGATCGCCAGGTTGACGTCGCTCTCGCTGATGCCACCCACGCCCGCATAGACCAGCTGCACCCGAATCTCGTCGGTCGAGAGTTTGAGCAGCGAGGTGGTGAGCGCCTCTTGCGAGCCCTGCACGTCGGACTTGACGATGATCGGCAGGGTCTGGACTTCGCCGGCTTGCATGTCGGCAAACATGTTTTCGAGCTTGGCGGCTTGCTGCTTGGCCAGCTTGGTGGAGCGGAATTTGCCGGCGCGGTAGGTGGCGATTTCACGTGCCCGGCGCTCGTCGGCCAGCACCATGAACTCGTCGCCCGCCCGGGGCACTTCGGACAAGCCCTGGATTTCGACCGGGATCGACGGTCCGGCCTCTTTGGCCGCGCGGCCGTTTTCATCGAGCATGGCGCGCACCCGGCCCGAAGTCTGGCCCGCCAGCACCACGTCGCCCACCTTGAGCGTGCCCGATTGCACCAGCACCGTGGCCACGGCACCGCGGCCTTTGTCGAGCCGGGCTTCGATCACCAGCCCCTTGGCGTTGGCTCCGACCGGGGCCTTGAGCTCGAGCACCTCGGCTTGCAGCAGCACCTGCTCGAGCAGCGCGTCGATGCCCAGACCGGTTTTGGACGACACCGGCACAAACGGCGATTCGCCGCCGAACTCTTCGGGCACCACCTGCTCGGCGATCAGTTCGGCGCGCACGCGCTCGAAGTTGGCGTCGGGTTTGTCGGCCTTGGTCAGCGCGACCACGATCGGCACATTGGCCGCCTTGGCGTGCTTGATGGCTTCTTTGGTCTGCGGCATCACGCCGTCGTCGGCGGCGCAGACCAGAATCACCACGTCGGTGGCTTGGGCGCCACGGGCGCGCATGGCGGTAAAGGCTTCGTGGCCCGGGGTGTCGAGGAAGGTGACCATGCCGCGCGGCGTCTCGACGTGGTAGGCGCCGATGTGCTGCGTGATGCCGCCGGCCTCGCCCGCCGCGACCTTGGTGCGGCGGATGTAGTCGAGCAGCGAGGTCTTGCCGTGATCGACGTGGCCCATGACCGTGACCACCGGCGCGCGCGGCAGGAATTCGGCGCTTTGCAGCGCGGTTTCTTCTTCGGTGAAGGCCTCGGGGTCGTCGAGCGCTGCGGCCACCGCTTGGTGCCCGAGTTCTTCGACCACGATCATCGCCGTGTCTTGGTCCAGCGACTGGTTGATGGTCACCATCTGCCCCAGCTTCATCAACTGCTTGATGACCTCGGACGATTTGAGCGCCATTTTGTGCGCCAGCTCGGCCACGGTGATGGTCTCGGGCACGTGCACCTCGAGCACCTTGGCTTCAGACTGGGCCGGCTCGTAACCGTGCGAGCGCTCGTCGCGGCCACCGCGGCCACCACGGCCCCCTTTGGCGTTGGAGCGCCATGCGGTGCCGCTGGAACGCACGGCGCTGGTGTTGCTACCTCGGCCTTTGACTTCTTTTTTCTTGGCCGCTTCGTCTTTCCAAGTGGACGACAAGGCTTCGGATTTGACTTCTTTCTTGCCCGCCCCGGCAGCCGCAGTACCCGGCGCGGCCGGTTTGGCGGCACCGGCTTTGGCCGGTGCTGGTGTGCCGGCCGGTTTGTGCAAGGTGCCCTTGATTCCGGGCTTGGCCTCGGCCACGGGGGCCGGCTTGGGCTCTTCGGGTTTTTTGGCCAGCAGCACCTTTTTGGGGGCGGCCATCATGTCGCGGATCGCCTGCGCCTCGGCCAGCGCCTTGCGCCGGCGCTCATCGAGGTCGCTCGCGCGTTGATCGTCGGCCAGCCGCTGCGCCGACTGGCGCTGCGCCAACTCGGCGGCTTGTTGCGCGGCCTGCTCGGCTGCCTGCTGGACAGCTTGCGCAGCGGCCTGCTGCGCTGCAGCGGCCTGCTCGGCCACCGCCGCGCCGGGCTGGTTGGCTGCAGACACAGCCGCCGCTTCGGTCGGCACGGGCTTGGACAGCTTGACCGAGCGCTGGCGGCTTTGCTGCACCTCCATGTCGGCGCGGGCGCGCTGCTGCACCAACTGCTGCTGGCGCTCTTGGTCGAGGGTGGCAGAGCGCTCTTGCGTCTCGCGCGCCTCGCGCTCCTCGCTTTGTTGCCGCGCTTGGCGCTGCTGCGCCAGCTCTTCTTCTTGGAGCCGAATCTGCTCGGCCTGCTGGCGCGCTTGCTCTTCGCGCCGCTCGAGCTCGGCCTGCTGCGCTTGCTGCGCGCGGGCTTCGGCGGCCTCGGCTTCGGCGGCGGCTGCAACAGCGGCGGCCTCGGCGGCTGCGACCGCGCCCTCGGCAGAGCCAGGGCCGGCGAGCGGCTCGTCGTCGCGGCGCACGAAGGTGCGTTTTTTACGCACCTCGACCTGGATCGTGCGCGCGCGCCCGGAGGCATCGGCCTGCTTGATCTCGCTGGTCGATTTTTTGGTGAGGGTGATTTTGTTGCGCTCGGTGCTGGCCGTGCCGTGGCTGGCCTGCAAAAAGCTCAGCAGCCGTTGCTTGTCGGACTCTGCCAACGCATCGCTGCCGGACAGCTTGCGCACCCCGGCCGCAGCCAACTGCTCCAGCACGACGTGGGTGGGCCGGTTCAATTCAGCGGCAAATTCTGCGACGGTGTTGCTTGACATGTGTACGATTCTCCGTGTCGCCGCTCGGTTCAGGACTGCGAGGGTTGCGAGGATTGCTCGGGGGCCTGATCGGCGGCAAACCAGTGTTGGCGCGCGCGCAGGATCAGCGCGGTCGCTTCGTCGGCACTGAGCCCGGTGATTTCGATCAATTCGTCGCTGGCCAGATCGGCCAGTTCGTCGAGGGTGTGGACGCCGGCTGCGGCCAATTGGGCCAACAACTCGGCGTTGAGGCCCTCGAGGTCGCGCAGTTCGCGCACCGCGTCTTCCACGCTCTCTTCTTTGGCGATGGCCAGCGTGAGCAAAGCCGCCTTGGCGCGGGCGCGGAGTTCGGTCACGGTGTCTTCGTCGAAGGCCTCGATCTCCAGCATCTCTTGCAGCGGCACGTAGGCCACTTCTTCGAGGCTGGTAAAGCCTTCGCCGATCAGGATGTCGGCCATCTCTTGATCGACGTCGAGCTTGCTCATGAACAGCGTGCGGATGGCGTCGGTCTCTTGCGCCTGCTTGGCCGACGATTCGTCGGCGGTCATGATGTTGATCTTCCAGCCCGTCAGGTCGGCGGCCAAGCGCACGTTCTGGCCACCGCGGCCGATGGCGATCGCCAGGTTTTCCTCATCGACCACCACGTCCATGGCGTGGCGCTCTTCATCGACGACGATCGACTGCACGTTGGCCGGCGCCAGCGCGCCGATCACAAACTGCGCCGGGTCTTCGCTCCAGAGCACGATATCGACGCGCTCACCGGCCAGCTCGTTGGTCACGGCGTTGACGCGCGAGCCGCGCATACCGACGCAGGTGCCGATCGGGTCGATGCGCTTGTCGTAGGATTTGACGGCGATCTTGGCGCGCGAACCGGGGTCGCGGGCGCAGGATTTGATCTCGAGCAAGCCCTGTTCGATCTCGGGCACCTCTTGGCGAAAGAGCTCGATCATGAACTCGGGGGCGGCGCGCGACAGCAGGATCGGGGCGCCGCGCAGGCTCAAGTCCACTTCCATGATCATGGCGCGCACGCGGTCGGCGCTGCGCAGGTTTTCTTTGGGGATCATTTCGGAGCGCTTGAGCCGCCCCTCGACGCGCCCGCTCTCCACGATCAGGTCGCCTTTGTCAAGCCGCTTGACGGAGCCGACAAAGATCTTGTCGCCGCGGCTCATGAAGTCGTTGAGCAGCATCTCGCGCTCGGCGTCGCGGATGCGCTGCAAGATCACCTGCTTGGCGGCCATGGCGCCGATGCGCCCGATCGGCACCGATTCGATCGGCACCTCGATGTACTCGCCCACTTGGATACCGGGGTGTTCGTCGGCCACATCGGAGAGCATCTCTTCGGCGTCTGGGTTTTGCAGGCCGGCTTCGTCGGGCACCACCAGCCAGCGGCGGTAGGTGTCGTAGGCGCCGGTGTCGGGGTTGACGCTGACGCGGATGTCCACCTCACCCTTGTAGAACTTTTTGGTGGCCGAGGCCAGCGCGAACTCGACCGCGCTCAGGACCACGCTGCGTTCGACGTTTTTTTCGCGTGAAATGGCGTCGATGAGCATCAACATTTCGCGGTTCATTTGGGGTCTGCCTTTCCAGTATGGCTGCCACCTGCTTCGGCGGTGGGTGCGGCCGGCGCGGTTGCGCTGCGGCCCTTGAAGTTGACGATCGGTGCCAGCCGCGCCTCGCGCAGCTCGGACAACTCGAAACCAAGCACCTGCAACGGCAGGGGCTGGGATTTTTTGCTCGGGCGTTGGCCCGGTTTGCGCACCGGCTCATCGCGCCAGACGATCTGCCAGTGGCTGACGGGGGCGGCGCCGGGCTCGGGGGCGGATTCGGGGGGGGATTCGGGCGCAGCCTCGGGAGCCGTTGCGCGCTCGAGCGTGCCACGGAATTTCTTGCGGTTGGCGGCCACGGCCACCCCACCCGCAGCCACCGCCGCGCCGATGGGTTGCTTGAGCGTGACATCGATCACCGAACCCACAAAGCGCTCAAAATCGGCGGCGTGGCGCAGCGGCCGATCGATGCCGGGCGAACCCACTTCGAGCCGCTTGTAGTCCACCGCCTCGACTTCGAGCAGCAGCTGCAACTGGCGCGTCACGCGCTCGCAGTCTTCCACCGTGATCGCGCGCTCCGGGCTGCTGGCCGCAACCCACGGCCAGTCGATGGTGACGCGCAACAGCCCGCCGGCGGATCGTTCCAGATCCACCAGATCGAAACCCATCCCAATGACGGTCTGCTCTACGGTGTGCTGCCAGCTCATGCGTTTCAGGTGTGCCCCAGCTGCCACAAGGCGGCTGGATAGCGAGGTTGCCAAAAAATTGCGGTAAAAGCTTCGGAGGCCTTTGTTGCGGTGGTCTTTGTTGCGCTGCCTTGCGGCTTGCGACCGAGCCAAAAAAAAAGGGCCGGTAAAAACCCGCCCAATCGGTCGTGAAGCCTTGCATTGTAGCACCCGAGGCTGGCCAAAGCAAATATTTTTGTGCATCCTGCCTGCAACGGCGCTGGTGGGCCTTACAATTCGAGGCTTAGTCGGAGCGTAGCGCAGCCTGGTAGCGCATCTGCTTTGGGAGCAGAGGGTCGCGAGTTCGAATCCCGCCGCTCCGACCATTCTTTGATGGAAAACGCCGCCCGGTGCATGCGCTGGGCGGGTTTTTTTATGCGGTCACCTGCGCCACCGCCCTCATTGCTGCGGCGCCACGCTGCGGCGCCACACGGTTTGGCCTTTGCTGGCCCGGTCCAGCTCGAGCAGCAAGGCCTCGTGGGCTTGCAGTTCGAGCTTATTGGCGCGCAGCAATGGCAGCGCCAGATGGGCCGCCCAATCGTGGGCCGCTGCGGCGTCGGCCTGTGCGCCGGACGCAGCTGCGCCTGCCGCGTGGCTGCTGCCGTTCGGGTGGCCGCTCTGGCTACCGTGCGCGCTGCCCTTCTGGCTGCCATTTTGGCCACCGTTCACGCCCGCAGCCGCAGCGCTGCCCATAGGGCTGCCCATAGGGCTGCCCGCGGCGCCTAGGTCGAGCTCCATCAGCAGCGAATCTTGGCCGCGCGTGAGGCAGATGTACACATCGGCCAGCAGCTCGGCGTCGAGCAGCGCGCCGTGCAGCTTGCGGCCCGAGTTGTCCACCCCGAGCCGCTCGCACAGGGCATCGAGCCCGTTGCGCTTGCCGGGGTAAATCTCCTTGGCCATGAGCAGGGTGTCGATCACGCCGCCGGCCAGCTGGCGCGTGGGGCCGTGGCCTAGGCGCTGCCATTCGGCGTCGAGAAAGCCAAGGTCGAAGGGGGCGTTGTGGATGATCAGCTCGGCCCCGGCGAGGTAGTCGAGCAGATCGGCGGCCACTTCGGCAAATTTGGGTTTATCGGCCAAAAAATCAAGCGTCAGGCCGTGCACGCGCTGCGCTTCGGCGTGGATCTCGCACTCGGGGTTGAGGTAGTAGTGGCGGTTGTTGCCGCTGGGCTTGCGCCCCAGCAGCTCGATGCAGCCGATTTCGATGATGCGGTCGCCGTTGGCGGGCGACAGCCCAGTGGTCTCGGTGTCGAGGACGATTTGGCGCATGGCGGCTTCAGTGGTTTTCGCGCGCGTGGTTGATGGTGTAGCGCGGGATTTCCACCGTCAAGTCTTGGCGCCCGAGCCGCACCTGGCAGCTCAGGCGCGACTGCGGTTGCAGCCCCCAGGCTTTGTCGAGCAGGTCTTCTTCTTCTTCGCTGGCGGGCTCGAGGGTGGCAAAGCCCTGGCGCACGATCACGTGGCAGGTGGTGCAGGCGCAGCTCATGTCACAGGCGTGCTCTATAGCCACGCCGTGGTCGAGCAAGGCTTCGCACAGGGTGCTGCCGCTCAGGCCCTCGATCTGGCGCCCTTCGGGGCAGAGTTCGGGGTGTGGCAAAACGGTGAGGGTCGGCATGGCGAGCGGGGTGGCCTTAAAACGGGTCGAGGTTCAGAACTGGTCGATATTTTGCCCGGCCAGCGCGGTGGCGATGCTGCGGTTCATGCGCCGGGCAGCAAATTCTTCGCAGCCTTGGGCCAGCGCCTCGGTGGCGTCGTCAAGCGCGGCGGCATCGTCTAGCAACCGGATTCGGGCCTGCGCCTGCAACAAGGCCTCGATGGCGGCGCGCTCCTCGGGCTGCAGCAGCGCGCCGTCGGCGGCCAGCGCGCTGCGGGTGGCGGCGGCCATGCGATCGGCCTCCACCTGCGCCTGGCGCAAGGCGCGCGCGCGCATGTCTTGCTCGGCGCTGGCGTTGCCCTCTTGCAGCATGGCGGCGATTTGTTCGTCGCTCAGGCCATACGAGGGTTTGACCTCGATGTGCGCCTCGACGCCGCTGCTTTGCTCGCGCGCGCTCACGCTCAGCAGCCCGTCGGCGTCGAGGTGGAAGGTGACGCGGATGCGCGCCGCCCCGGCCACCATGGGCGGGATGCCGCGCAGCTCGAAGCGCGCCAGGCTGCGGCAGTCTTGCACCAGGTCGCGTTCGCCTTGCAGCACGTGCAGCGCCAGCGCGGTCTGGCCGTCTTGGTAGGTGGTGAAGTCTTGCGCCAGCGCCGCCGGCAGCGGCGTGTTGCGCGGCACGATGCGCTCGACCAGCCCGCCCATGGTCTCGAGGCCGAGCGAGAGCGGCGTCACGTCGAGCAGCAGCCAGCCCTCGCCGCTGTCCGGGTTGCCAGCCAGTTGCTGCGCTTGCAGGGCTGCGCCCAGGGCCACAACCTCGTCGGGGTTGAGATCGGTGAGCGGGGCGCGGCCAAAATACGTGGCCACGGCTTGGCGCAGCGCCGGCATGCGCGTAGCCCCCCCCACCAGCACCACGCCTTGCACCTGCTCGGGCGTGACGCGCGCATCGCGCAGCACGCGCCGCAAGGCGGCCACGGTGCGCTCGGTGAGCGCGGTGGTGGCGGCGTCGAACTCGGCGCGGCTCACCGGGCACTGCAGCGCCTGCCCGTGCAGGGTGGCGGCAAAAGGCAAGGTCTGGGCCGCATCGTCCAGATTGCACAGCGCTTCTTTGAGGCGCCGCGCCTCGGCCAGCAGCGCCGCGCGCTCGGCCAGCGGCAGCTCGCTGGCGTGGCCGCGGTGGCCGCAGCGCAGCAGCAAGGCGTCGGCAAAGGCGCGGTCGTAGTCGTCGCCGCCCAGGGCCGAGTCGCCGCCGGTGGCCAACACCTCGAACACGCCACGGCTCAGGCGCAGCAGCGACACATCGAAGGTGCCGCCACCGAGGTCAAACACCGCGTACAGCCCCTCGGCCGCTTGGTCGAGCCCGTAAGCCAGCGCCGCAGCGGTGGGTTCGTTGAGCAGCCGCAGCACCTTGAGCCCGGCCAGTTGCGCGGCGTCTTTGGTCGCTTGGCGCTGGGCGTCGTCAAAATAGGCCGGTACGGTGATCACGGCGCCGTAGAGCTCGGCGTCGAAGCTGTCTTCGGCGCGCTGGCGCAAGGTGGCCAAAATCTCGGCGCTCACCTCGACCGGGCTGATGTCGCCGGCCACGGTGCGCACCGCCGCCATGCCCGCGCCATCGACCACGGTGTAGGGCAGGCGCTCCAGCACGCCGCTGGCTTGCAGGTCGGCGCGGGTGCGGCCCATCAGGCGCTTGACCGAGCTGATGGTGTTGGCTGGGTCTTGCGTCTGCGCCTGCAGCGCCTCCCAGCCGATCTGGCGGCTCGGGCTCCGGTGGGGCGCAGCGGCGGGCAGAAAGCGCAGCACGCTGGGCAGAAACACCCGGCCTTGGGCATCGGGCAGGCAGACGCTGTGGCCATGGCGCAGCGCCGCCACCAGCGAGTGCGTGGTGCCTAGGTCAATGCCCACGGCGATGCGCCGCTGGTGCGGGTCCGGCGCTTGACCGGGCTCGGAGATTTGCAACAAAGCCATAAATGGGGTTCAGTAACGGTCTAGGCGCTCGTGCAATTGTTGCTCGAAGCGCTCGATGAACAGCAGCGCGCGCACCTGCTGCGCGGCGGCGCGGGCGTCGTGCTGCACGTCGATGGCGGTTTGCAGGGCCGCCAGCCGCTGCGCCCGCTCGGCCTCGAGTTCGGCTTGCAGCGGGCTCAGGTCAGCGGCGCTGCCGGCTTCGGCCAAGGCCTCGCGCCATTGCATCTGCTGCACCAAGAAAGTGGCCGGCATGGCGGTGTTGTCGTGCGCACCCACGCTCTGCCCCTGCAACTCGCACCAGTAGGCGCCACGCTTGAGCGGGTCTTTGAGGCGCTGGTAGGCTTCGTTGATGCGCACCGACCACTGCAAGGCCAGCCGCTGCGCCGCCGCGCCTTGGGCGGCGTGGCGATCTGGGTGCGCTAGGCGCTGCAACTGCTTCCAGCGCTGCTCGAGCGCGGCGCGGTCGAGCGCAAAACCCGGCGGCAAGGCAAACAGGGTGTAGTCGTCGGCGCGCAGGCTGATCTCGTCGCCCAGCGCTGCCGCGCCAGAGGCTTCGCCGGCTCCGGCTGGCACCGCCCCGGCCTCCGGCAGCACGCCCACCTGGGCCTCAGACCCGGAACGATTCACCACAGCCGCAGCGGTCGCGTTCGTTGGGGTTGCTGAACTTGAAGCCCTCGTTGAGGCCCTCGCGCACGAAATCGAGCACAGTGCCGTCGAGGTAGGGCAGGCTTTTGGGGTCGATCAGCACCTGCACACCGGCGCTCTCGAACACCACGTCGTCGGGGGCCAGCGCATCGGCGTACTCGAGCTTGTAGGCCAGGCCCGAGCAACCGGTGGTCTTGACGCCCAGCCGTACCCCCACCCCCTTGCCGCGCCGGGCCAGGTATTTGCGCACGTGCTTGGCAGCGGCTTCGGTTACCGTGACGGACATGGACTCAAACCCTCAAAATGGTGGTGTCAGTGGGCCAAGGACGCTGGCTGGGCCGCAGCGGCAGCCGGGGCTGCAGCGGCGTGCTTTTGCCGGTAATCTTCTACCGCCGCCTTGATGGCGTCTTCGGCCAGAATGGAGCAGTGGATTTTCACCGGCGGCAGCGCCAGCTCTTCGGCGATCTGGCTGTTTTTGATCTGTGTCGCCTGATCGAGCGATTTGCCCTTGACCCATTCGGTGATGAGCGAGCTCGAGGCGATGGCCGAGCCGCAGCCGTAGGTTTTGAAGCGCGCGTCCTCGATCAGGCCGGTGGCCGGGTTGACCTTGATCTGCAGCTTCATCACGTCGCCGCAGGCCGGGGCCCCGACCATGCCGGTGCCGACCGTGTCGTCGCCCTTGTCAAAGCCGCCCACATTGCGCGGGTGCTCGTAGTGGTCGATGACCTTGTCGCTGTATGCCATGGTGTACTCCTGTCAAATGAGACGATTTGCCGCGGGATGCTGCTAGTGCGCGGCCCACTGGATGGTGGACAGATCGACGCCGTCCTGGTACATCTCCCACAGTGGTGAGAGCTCGCGCAGCTTGGCCACGTTCTCGCGGATGGTCTGCACGGCGTAGTCGATCTCGGCCTCGGTGGTCCAGCGCCCGATGGTCATGCGCAGGCTGCTGTGGGCCAGTTCGTCGGAGCGGCCCAGGGCGCGCAGCACGTAGCTGGGCTCGAGGCTGGCCGAGGTGCAGGCCGAGCCGCTGGACACCGCCAGCCCCTTGATGCCCATGATCAGCGATTCGCCCTCGACGTAGTTGAAGCTCATGTTCAGATTGTGCGGCACACGCTGGGTCGGGTGGCCGTTGATAAACACCTGCTCGATGCCCGACAAGCCGTTGAGCAGGCGCTGGTGCAAGGCGCGGATGCGCGGCAGCTCGGTTGCCATTTCGGCTTGCGCCAAGGCGTAGGCCGCGCCCATGCCGACGATCTGGTGCGTGGGCAAGGTGCCCGAGCGCATGCCGCGCTCGTGCCCGCCGCCGTGCATCTGCGCCTCGAGGCGCACGCGCGGCTTGCGCCGCACATAGAGCGCGCCCACGCCTTTGGGGCCGTAGGTTTTGTGCGCCGTCAGGCTCATCAGATCGACCGGCAACTGCTGCAGGTTCACCTCGACCCGGCCGGTGGCCTGCGCCGCATCCACGTGCAGCAGCACGCCGCGCTCGCGGCACAGGGCGCCGATGGCGGCGATGTCTTGCACCACCCCGATCTCGTTGTTCACGTACATCACCGAGGCCAGCACGGTGTCGGGGCGCAGCGCGGCGGCGAAGGCGTCGAGGTCGAGCAAGCCATCGGGCTGCACGTCGAGGTAGCTGACTTCAAAGCCTTCGCGCTCGAGCTGGCGGCAGGTGTCGAGCACGGCCTTGTGCTCGGTCTTGACGGTGACCAGGTGCCGGCCCTTGTCGCGGTAAAAGTGGGCCGCGCCCTTGAGCGCGAGGTTGTTGGATTCGGTGGCGCCGCTGGTCCAGACGATTTCGCGCGGGTCGGCGCCGATGAGTGACGCCACCTGCTCGCGCGCCTGCTCCACCGCGCGTTCGGCCTCCCAGCCCCAGGCGTGGCTGCGTGAGGCCGGGTTGCCAAAGTGCTCGTAGAGCCACGGCACCATCAGGTCCACCACCCGTGGGTCGCAGGGGTTGGTGGCGCTGTAGTCGAGGTAGATGGGGAAGTGCGGGGTCATGTTTATTTTCCTGCTGCCGTACCCAGTGCAAAAACCGAGTTGGGGGCGTTGACGCGGATGGGCTTGAGCACCGGCGCGCTCGAAATGGCGCGCTTGAGCGAGGGTGTGGCCTCGATCACCATGCCCTTGGCGAGCTGCTCATCGACCAGTTTTTGCAAGGTAACCGAATCCAGAAAGTCCACCATTTTCGCATTCAGCGCCGCCCACAGCTCGTGCGTCATGCAGCGCTCGCCCTCGCCGTGGCAGTTTTCTTTGCCGGCGCACTGGGTGGCGTCGATCGGTTCATCGACCGAGACGATGATATCGGCCACGGTGATGTCGCTGGCCTTGCGCCCGAGCGTGTAACCGCCCCCAGGGCCGCGGGTGGATTCGACCAGATCGTGCCGGCGCAGCTTGCCAAACAACTGCTCGAGGTACGAAAGCGAAATCTGCTGGCGCTGGCTGATGGCCGCCAGCGTGACGGGGCCACCGGCTTGGCGCAGGGCCAAGTCGATCATGGCGGTGACGGCGAACCGCCCTTTGGTGGTGAGGCGCATGGTGCTTTCCTTGGCGTTTGGTTGAGTACACCCTCTCGTGGCCGGCGATCAGACCTGCAGGTTCAGCGTTCGTCACCCCTTGCGGAGTGTGAGAACCGGTGTGCCCAAAAGCATCAACAACCGCATCGACAACCGATCGTTAACCCGAAGTATACCCAATATCCGAGTCTTTTGCTTGGTCTTGCGATGCGCAAGGGATTGGGGCTAGTTACTCGACCGAGGGCACGGTGTCGCCCGCCTCCGGCGTGAAGGTGCGATGGATTGGAAAGGCAAATTCGATCCCGGTTCCTGGGTGGGCATCGAAAAAACGCACTTGGGCCCCGAGCTTGCCCGCGCGGGCGCGCAGATTGCCCAAACCCCGCTGGGCTTGGGGCTTGGTGTGAGGGCGCTGCATGCCCAAGCCGTCGTCGGTCACCGTCAGGTACACATGCGCTGCGTCGCTGCGCGTGCGCACGCACACGCGTCGCGCTTGGGCGTGTTTGACCACATTGGCAAAAATCTCTTGCATGCAGCGAAACAGGTGCATCACGCCCTGCGCATCGAGGCTGGACAGGGCCGGCACGTCCTGCACCTGCCAATCGAGCTCGATCCCGGCGGCCACCAGCGCCGGCTCGATGCGCTGGCGGAAGGTGCCCAAAATGGTGGCCAGGTCGCCCTCCATGGGCTCGAGCGAATCGAGCATCAGCCGCAGCTCTTCGAGCGCGTGGTGGATCATGGATTCGACCGAGCCCGCGTCCAGCGTGTGTTTCTGGCTGCGCACCATGTTGAGCGTCTGCACCAGTTGGCTGCCTAGGCCATCGTGCATGTCGCGCATCAGGCGCCGGCGCTCACCCTCGATGGCGCGTTGCTGCTCGGAGGCGCGCAACTGGTCGAAAGCCTGGCGCAGCTCGGCTTCGCGCTTGGCCAAAATCCCGGCCAAAGACTGATTCAGCCGATGCACCTCGCGCGTGGACGCGGTGGCGCGCTGCGCCAGCACCCAGCTGAGGGTAAAGAGCAAGGCCAGGCTGCCCAGCGAAGTCCAGCGCAGGTCGGCGTCGCCGGGGAAGTTGAGCTGCACCACCAAAAAATCGCGCACGCCGGTGGCCAGCGTAAAAGACGCCACCAGCAGCACCAAAATCTGATCGGATTCCAGCGCGCCGCGTTGGAGCGACCTGAACAGCAGGCTCAGCAACGACAGCGCCCCGCAGACGGCCATGGCACCGGCCCAGATCCGATACAAATCGTAGTCTTGTGTGTGCAGCGTCCAGGCCAGCCAGAACGGACCCACGCCGATCAAAAACCAGGCCAACCCGTGCACCAGGCGGTCCCGAAAAGCCAGCAGCTCGGCCACGAACAACAAGAAAAACCCCACGTACCACGTGAAGGCCAGGCGGTGCAGATAAAAGTACCAACCAAAGCTCAAGGGCGGCTCGAGCGAAACCGACAGGGCCAAGCGCACCGAATGCGCCAGCGCCGCCACCGCCATGAGCAAGAACAGGCGCTCGTTCAAGGTGCGCCACAGGTGCAGCGAGAGCAAGCCCATCAGCAGCGAGCTGATGAGCATCATCCAAGTGCCTTTGACCTGCCAGACTTCGAGCACCTGGTGGCGCTCGAACAGGCTGCCGTGGTAGCCGATCTGCAACGGCCACAAACCGCTGCGCTCGAGCAACTGGCCCTGCACCTGGATGTGTATCTGGTTTTGCTGTGGCTGCGGCTGCAGCAGCCCCGGGGGCAGGCTCACCAGGTAGGGGAACCAGGCGCTCAGGATGTTGCGCTCGGGCGCAGCGTACCAGCCAACCTGGTAGATCTCGTGGCCGTTGAGCAGCACCCGAAAGCGGGTGCCGACGCGCGGCAACAGCAGCGCCAACCGGGTTTGGGCGGGGTCGTCGTAGTGCAGGGCTGCCGGCCAGTCGAGCCGGTAATCCACCCAGCCCGACCAAGCGGCAGGCTGATCGTCCAGAATGTGGGGCAGGCTCACCTGCTGCGGCGGCTGCTGCGGGTGCTGCGGCAGGCTCGCTTGCGCCTCGCGCAAGGTCACGGCGTTTTCGAGCCCCGCCGGCATTGACACGCTGTGCAGCGCCCACAGCAAACCGAGCAGCAGCAGCCCCACCCAGAGGTAATGCGGCACCCGCTTGGCGCTCTGCCCGGGCGGTGGCGGCGCAGGAGGCAAAGCCCTCACAACAAACCCCGATCCTGTGCCGCGCGCACCACTTGCACGCGGGTGTGCACCGCCAGCTTGCGGTACAGGTTTTTGATGTGCGTGCTCACGGTGGCGGTGCCGATGCCGAGCCGGCTGGCGATCTCCTTGTTCACGTAGCCTTGGGCCACCAGCTTGAGCACCTCGGATTCGCGCTCCGACAGCGCCGGGGCCGCAGCGACGCTGTCCGCCACCTGGGCTGGCGCGTTGTTGCGCAACTGCTTGAGCAACAGGCGTGCCAGCAGCGGCGAAATCGGGGCGCCGCCGGCGCAGATCTGTTCGATGGCCTCGATCAGTTCGGCGTCGTTGCAGCCCTTGAGCACGTAGCCGGTGGCCCCCGATTGCAGGGCGTGCACGAGGCGCGACTCGTCCCCGAACACGGTGAACACCAGCAGCTCGGCCTCGGGCTTGGTGAGTGAAAGCAGACGCAGCATGTCTTCGCCGCGGCCATCGGGCAGACCCAGATCAACCAGATAGACATCGGCCAAGCTGTTGGGGGCCATGATGCGAGCGTGGGAGTAGGTGGCGGAATGCCCGACCAAGCGCCAGTCGGGCCGCAGCGCCAAGGCGTGATGGACGAACTGCAACACGGTGCGGTCGTCTTCGATCAGGTAAATGCGCGTGCTGCTGGGCATGCGGCGATTGTGGGCCATGCCGGACCCCCCCCACTCCCCAAAACAGGGGAGTGGCTACTGCACGCCGTGCGCGCCCAACACCCGGTCTTTGAGCTGCGCCAGCCGGTCGCGCGCTTGCGCCGCCTGCTCGAACTCGAGCTTGCGCGCGTGCTCGAGCATCAGCTTTTCCAGCCGCTTGAGCTCGCGCGCCAAGTCTTTGGCGCTCATGTCTTCGATCTCGGCCTGCTGCACCCGCGCCAGCTCGGTGCGCTGCGCCTGCTCGCTGGCTTTGTCGCTCTGCACACCGTCGATCAAATCTTTGATGCGCTTGACCACCCCCACCGGCGTGATGCCGTGCACGGCGTTGAAAGCCAGCTGCTTGTGGCGGCGGCGTTCGGTTTCGTCGAGGGCGCGGCGCATCGAGTCGGTGACGCGGTCGGCGTACAGGATCGCCATGCCGTTGAGGTGGCGCGCGGCGCGGCCGATGGTCTGGATCAGGCTGCGCTCGGAGCGCAAAAAGCCCTCTTTATCGGCGTCCAAAATCGCCACCAGGCTCACTTCCGGGATGTCCAGCCCCTCGCGCAGCAGGTTGATGCCCACCAGCACGTCGAACGTGCCCAAGCGCAAGTCGCGGATGATCTCGACCCGCTCCACAGTGTCGATGTCGGAGTGCAGGTAGCGCACGCGCACGCCGTTTTCGCCCAGGTATTCGGTGAGCTGCTCGGCCATGCGCTTGGTGAGCACGGTGATGAGCACGCGCTCACTGCGCTGCACGCGCAGGCGGATTTCTTGCAGCACGTCATCGACCTGATGCGTGGCTGGGCGCACCTCGAGCACGGGGTCCACCAAGCCGGTGGGGCGCACCACCTGCTCGACCACGCTGCTGGCGTGCTGGCGCTCAAAATCAGCGGGGGTGGCCGAAACGAACACGCACTGGCGCATGCGGGCCTGGAACTCGTCGAACTTGAGCGGCCGGTTGTCGAGCGCGCTGGGCAGCCTGAAGCCGTACTCCACCAGCGTCTGCTTGCGCGAGCGGTCGCCGTGGTACATGCCGCCGAGCTGGCCGATCATCACGTGGCTCTCGTCGAGGAACATGAGTGCATCGGGCGGCAGGTAGTCGATCAGGGTCGCGGGCGGCTCGCCCGGCGCCGCGCCCGAGAGGTGGCGTGAGTAGTTTTCAATGCCCTTGCAGTGGCCAACCTCGACCAGCATCTCGAGGTCGAAGCGCGTGCGCTGCTCCAGCCGCTGGGCCTCGACCAGCTTGCCCGCCGCCACCAGCTCGGGCAGGCGCTGCGCCAGCTCGAGCTTGATGGCCTCGACCGCCGCCAACACCTGCTCGCGCGGCGTCACGTAGTGGCTGCTGGGGTAAACCGTAAAGCGCGGGATGCGCTGGCGGATGCGCCCGGTGAGCGGGTCAAACAGTTGCAGCGCTTCGACTTCGTCGTCAAACAGCTCGATGCGCAGCGCCAGCTCCGAGTGCTCGGCCGGAAAGACGTCGATGGTGTCGCCGCGCACCCGAAACAGGCCGCGAGCAAAATCCTGCTCGTTACGCTCATACTGCATGCGCACCAGCTGCGCGATGGCGTCGCGCTGGCCCAAGCGGTCGCCCACGCGCAGCGTCATGATCATGCGGTGGTAGCTCTCGGGCTGGCCGATGCCGTAGATCGCCGACACGCTGGCCACGATCACCACGTCGCGGCGCTCGAGCAGGCTTTTGGTGCACGACAGGCGCATCTGCTCAATGTGCTCGTTGATGGCGCTGTCTTTTTCGATGAACAAGTCGCGCTGCGGCACGTAGGCTTCGGGCTGGTAGTAGTCGTAGTAGCTGACGAAGTACTCGACCGCGTTGTGGGGAAAGAACTCGCGAAACTCGCTATAGAGCTGCGCCGCCAGCGTTTTGTTGGGCGCAAAAACGATCGCCGGCCGGCCCAGCCGCGCAATCACATGGGCCATGGTGTAGGTCTTGCCGGATCCGGTCACGCCCAGCAGGGTCTGATAGACCTCGCCGGCGCGCACGCCCTGCACCAGCTGCTCGATCGCCGCCGGCTGATCCCCCGCCGGCTCAAAGGGCTGAAAGAGCTCGAAGGGCGAGTCGGGGAAGCGCAGGCACTGGCCAGCGGCTGGGGGCGCCGCCGGGCTGAGCTCTAGAGGGGTTTGGGGGACCACCTGGCTAATGCTGCAACTGCAGCCAGTCGTTTTCAATTTCTTCCACCGTGGGCAGGGCGCCCTTCAGGTTGTCGGGCAGGGTTTCGACCAGTGTGTACTCGCTCACGCCCATGGGTTTGTTCATGTCGCGCAGGGCAAACTCAACCTCGATGTTGTTCTTGTCGCGGCACAGCAGCAGGCCAATGGTGGGGTTGTCGTCGCTGCGCTTGAGCAGGCTGTCCACCGCCGACAGGTAAAAGTTGAGCTTGCCCGCGTACTCGGGCATGAACTTGCGGTTTTTCAGCTCCACCACCACGTAGCACTTCAGCGTGACGTGATAGAAAAGTAGGTCGATGTAATAGTCGTTACCCGCCACCTCGAGGTGGTACTGGCGGCCAATGAAGGCAAAGCCCTTGCCCAGCTCCAGCAGAAACTGCGTAATGTGCTGGGTAAGCTGATGCTCCACATCGCGCTCGTTAAATGGCCCGGTCATGGCCATGAAGTCGAATGTGTAGGGGTCTTTCAGCGTTTGCTGGGCCAAGTCGGACTGCGGCACCGGCAGGGTACGGGCAAAGTTGGTGACGGCCTTGCCTGTGCGCTCATACAAGTTGGACTTGAGTTGCAAAGCCAATACGTCGCGGCTCCAGCCCTGTTCCAGCGTTTGCGCGAGGTAAAAGCGGGCTTCGTCTACGCGCTGGCACTTGGTGAAAATCTGGATGTGGTGGCCCCATGGAATCCGAGCCAGCAAGGCTGCCAGCTCGCCGTCTGCGCCACCCCAAGGCGCTGCGCCCATTTTGGCAACAGCCTGTTGCCAAATTGCCGCGTCGCCGTAAAAGCGGAAAAAAGCCCGGCAGTAGCGCAGATTCTTGGCTGAAAAACCGCCGACCTCTGGAAAGGTGTGCCGCAGGTCTTTGCTGAAGGCGTCAATGAAACCGCTGCCCCACTGGGCACTGGTCTCCCGGTCCACGATTTGCGCGCCCAGCTCGTAGTAAAGGGCTATCAACTCGCCGTTGGCGGCCAGCGCCACGTGCATGCGCGCGGCATGAATTTTCTGCTTGATGCGTCCTAGCCACGCCTGGTATTCGGCCAGCGCAGCAGGCTGGACCTTAAAAAGTTGGGTCATGAGAGTGAGCCGGCAGAGATCTCGGAACAATATAAGCTCAATTGCTTAAGCCCTCTTTGGCGCGTGAGTACGCTCTCAAGGTCGGTCGACTGACTGCGCCCGCTCGCGACGCAGTTGATCTAGGTTGCCGCCCTGCCCTTGGGCGACGATGTCGAGCTCGGCACCCAGCACCGCCAGCACGGCCAACAGCTTGCGCGCGCCAAACTCAAGCACCCGCCCACGCTCAAGGCGCGACAGCGATTCTGGCGTTACCCCGGCTTGGGCCGCGACGACGCCTTGCTTCAGGCCCAACAGCTTGCGGCGTGTGGCCACGGCAGCACCGAGTTCTGGCAGGGTTTGCATTTGATTTTTAAATCAAGAAAGCTGTATTTTATGCCTTTTTTTGACGCAAAAGTCAAAAATATCGCCACTCCAGGTGTTCTGTGCGCACACCATGCCGTGCGCTGCTGTGCCGCTGGCGCCTTGGCGGCTTGCCCAAGCTCGGCTACAGTAGGGTTCAACCTTGGCCTGTGCACAGCGCCTAGGCTTGCTCCTTGTGCACCAACCAGCGCAGCCAACACCGTGTCGCCCACAACCCCAAACACCGCTCTAAAAGCCCCGCTACACGCCCCACTGTGCCCGCTGTGCGGCCAAGCCAACGAGTGCGCGGCCTCGGCCAGCGGCAGCTTTGACACCGCGTGCTGGTGCACCGGCGTCAGCTTCAGCCCTGAACTGCTGGCGCAGGTGGCACTGGAGCAACAGCACCGCGCCTGCATCTGCCGCCGGTGTGCTGAGGGCGGCCATGTCAGTCGTGCAGATCAAGAAAAGGCCCTGTAACTCGAGGCCAGACTGAGGTTTTTACACACTTGGGGAAATCTGCAGAATCACCCCACGGCATGACAACCGCAAGGCTCGGGGCGAGCGGCTCCGCACCCGAAACGCGCAAGGCACGTAAAATTTCGATGTGGGGCGGTGCGTGAGAAAAAACCCGTAGCAGAGCTGCATTGAACTCCGCACGGGCCAACAAAATCGAGCGAGAATTTGCGCAATCTGCTGATATTGTTTTGGTAGGCGCGATTGGACTCGAACCAACGACCCCCACCATGTCAAGGTGGTGCTCTAACCAGCTGAGCTACGCGCCTGAGGTCGGTTGCAAGCTTGCGATTGTAGCACGGCTTTTTAGCGTCGGCGCACGCTGCGCACCCCGGCCACGTCTTGCAGCGCCGCCATGACGCGCTGCACCCGGCTGGCGTCGGTGACTTCGATTGTGAAGGTCATCCAGGCCACCCCTTTCACGCTTTGCGTCTGCACGCCGATGACGTTGATTTTCTGGCTGGCAAAGGTGTCGGAAATGTCGCGCAGTAGGCCTTGGCGGTCTTGGGCCTCGATCGCCACGTCGACGGCGTAGTGGGTGGCGACATCGCCTTTGGCGGCCACGCCGTTCCACTGCACTTCGATCACCCGGCCCGGGTGGCGCTGCGCCAGCGTGGCGTAGTCGGGGCAGTCGGCCCGGTGCACGCCCACCCCTTTGCCGCGCGTGATGTAGCCCCGGATGTCGTCGGGCGGCGCCGGTTTGCAGCAGCGCGCCAGTTGCGTGAGCACCGAGTCCAGCCCCACCACCAGCACGCTGCCCTGCGGGGCGCGGGCCGGGCTGTGGCGTGCCTTGCGCAGCTGCACCTCGTCCGGGGCTTGCAGCGCCGGGGTGGGGTTGAGCAGCTGCTCGACCGTGCGCAGCGTGATTTCCTCTTTGCCCAGCGCCTCGCACAGGCCGGCGGCGTGGTCGTAGCCGATGCGGTTGGCCAACTCGTCGAGGTTGAGCGCGGTTTTGCCCTCGCGCTGCAACCATTTGTCGAGCAGCTCGCGGCCGCGCTGGATGGTGCTGTGCACCGCTTGGGCATTGAACCAGGCCCGCACCTTGCTTTTGGCGCGGTGGCTAACCAGATAGCCCTGCTCTGGGTTGAGCCAGTCGCGCGAGGGGCCGCCGTCTTTGCTGGCGATGATCTCGACCGTCTGACCCGTTTGCAGCGGCGTGTTGAGGGCGAGCATGGCGCCATCGACGCGCGCGCCACGGCAGCGGTGCCCGAGGTCGGTGTGCACGGTGTAAGCAAAATCGAGCGCCGTGGCCCCCTTGGGCAGTTCAACGATGGCCGCGTGCGGCGTGAGCACGTAAATGGCGTCGTCAAACAGCGGCTGCGTGGCCTGCTTGCGGCGCTCGCTCTCAACGTCGCTCTGCCAAGCCAGCAGCTGGCGCAGCACGGCGATTTTGGCGTCGTAGTCGGAATCGGCGTGCACACCCTCGTAGCCTTTGCTGCCGGCCTCTTTGTAGGCCCAGTGCGCCGCCACCCCGTTCTCGGCGTGGTCGTGCATGGCCTGGGTGCGGATCTGCAGCTCGAAGGCGCGGCCCTGCGCGTCGCGGATCACGGTGTGCAGCGACTGGTAGCCGTTGGGTTTGGGCTTGCCGATGTAGTCGTCAAACTCCTCGGGCACCGGGCTGTAGTGGGCGTGCGCGTAGGCCAGCACGCGGTAGCAGTCCTCGATCTGCGGCACCACCACGCGCAGCGCACGCAGGTCGAACACCTGTTCGAAATCGAGCGCCTTGCCGCGCATTTTTTTGACGATGCTGTAAATGTGCTTGGGCCGCCCCTGCACCTCGGCGTCGATACCTTGGGCACGCAGCGCCTGCTGCAGGCGCTGGCGCACCTGTTCGACGTGGCTCTCGCGCTCGATGCGTTTTTCGTCGATCAGGCGCGCGATCTCTTTGTAGGTCTGTGGCTCGAGGAAGCGAAAGGCCAGGTCTTCGATCTCCCACTTGATCGGCCAGATGCCTAAGCGGTTGGCCAAGGGTGCAAACACGTGCAGCGATTCGCTGGCCAGGGCGGGGTCGGGGGAGAGCTTGGCGGCTGCGATGTAGCGCAGCGTTTGCAGACGCGAGGCCAGGCGCAGCAGCACCACGCGCAGATCGCGCGAAAACGCCAGCAGCATCTTGCGAATATTTTCGTGCTGGCTGGCTTCGAGCTCGCTGGGGGCGGCGCGCTGGGTGCTGCCGGGTTCGGCCGCGCTGGCGCGCTCTTGGCGCACCTGGGCCGCCTTGATTCGCGTCTGGCGCTGCAGTTGCACCAGCTTGGTGGTTTCCAGAGCCACCGCAGCCAGATCGCTGCCAAAGGCTTTGGTGATGAGCTCGCGCGGGCGGTTCAGGTGCTCGCAGGCATAGACCAGATAGGTGCTGACTTTGAGCTCGGCACCGCCACCGATGAGGTCGAGCACGGCGGCCACGCCGTCGGCATGGGCCAGCGTGTTCTCGCCGGTATCGAGGGTTTCGCTGGCCAACAGTGGCTCGGCAAAGGCGCGCGCGCGCAGCACCGCGGCCTGCTCGTCGGCGACGCGGGCCTGCCACTGCGCAACGGCTGCTCCGTCTGCCGGGGCGTCCGGAGCAACCGACGGATCGGGCGCTGGGGGAGCCGATCTCATGGCGCCAACAGAAATTCGCACACCGGCGCCACCTGCTCGGGCGCCACCAGCGTGGGCGCGTGGCCCACGCCCGCAAACTCGAGCAGGCGCGCACGCGGGCCGCGCTGCGTCATGGCCAGCGCCGTGGCGTGGCTGAGCAAGTCGGATTCGGCCCCGCGCAACAGCAGCACCGGGGCCGTGATGGCCTCATACATCTGCCACAGCAGCGCCTCGCCGGCGTGGATGGCGGCGCCCGCGCTGGGGTCTGGAGCGCTGCCCACGGCCTCGCCCGCCGCCACCAGAGCGCGCAGCGGTTGCGCGATCGCTGGGTCGTAGTGCAGCGCCCAGCCGCCTTGCACCGGCCGCAGCATGGGGCGCGACAGGGCCAGCCACTGCTCGGGGCTGTGCGGGCCAAAGCCCCGGTGCAACTGCGCCAGCGCCTGCACCGCGTCTTGCTCGCTGGCGTAGGCCCCTTGCGTGCCCACATAGGTGGCGATGCGGCGCAGCGCGGCGGCCTCGATCACCGGCCCGACGTCGTTGAGCACCAGCCGGCGCAAGCCCAACCCGGGCTGGGCCGCCAGCGCCATGCCGATCAGGCCGCCCATGCTGGTGCCCACCCAGTCGATGGCCAGTTCGGCGGGCTCGGCGCTGCCAGTGGCCGCGGCGTGGTTGGCGCGCAGGTGCGCCAGCAGCAGCGCCAGATCGGCGGCGTAGGTGGGCACGCCGTAGGCGGCCGGGTCGGCCAGCCAGTCGCTGTGGCCGCGCCCGGCCACATCGACGCACAGCACCCGCAGCGGCCGCTGCGCCTGTGCCAGCAGGGCTTGCGCCAGCACGTCGAAGTCGCGCGCCTGGCGCGTCAGGCCGTGCACACACAGCACCACCTGCGCCGGGCCTTTGGGTGCGGCGGCCTCGCTGCCCCACTCCCACCAAGCGATGCGGCGCGGTTCGCCGTGCGTGGCCAGCGGGCCGGGTACGGCCAGATGATGCAATACAGGTTCCATGTCGTAGCCTTGTCTCCCTATGCAGGTGGCGCAGGGCACCGGTGGCCGCCCAGCTCCATTGGATAATGCCACCTATCGTAAATCAAATGGAGACGGTTCATGCTCGCAAACAAGACGGCTTTGGTCACGGGTTCCACCAGTGGCATTGGCCTCGGGATCGCCAAGGCGCTGGCGCAGCAAGGCGCGCACCTGGTGCTCAATGGCTTTGGCGACGCGCAAGCGGCCTGCGCCGAAGTGGCGGCCGTGGCCGCACCGGGGGCCCGGGTGAGCTACCAAGGCGCCGACATGAGCCAGCCGCAGCAGATCGAAGCCATGCTGCGCGCCGCGGCGGCCGAGTTTGGGCGCGTCGACATTCTGGTCAACAACGCCGGCATCCAGCACGTGGCCCCGATCGAGGACTTTGCGCCCGAGCGCTGGGACGCGGTGCTGGCGATCAACTTGAGCAGCGCCTTTCACACCACGCGGCTGGCGCTGCCGGCCATGAAGGCCGCCAACTGGGGCCGCATCATCAACGTGGCCTCGGTGCACGGGCTGGTGGCCTCGGCCTACAAGTCGGCCTATGTGGCGGCCAAGCACGGGCTGGTGGGCCTGACCAAGGTGGTGGCGCTCGAAACCGCCACCACGGGCGTGACCTGCAACGCCATCTGCCCCGGCTGGGTGCTCACGCCGCTGGTGCAAAAGCAAGTGGATGAACGCGCCGCTGCGCTGGGCTTGAGCAACGCCGAAGCCACCAAGCATTTGCTGTGCGAGAAGGAGCCCTCGCTGCAGTTCACCACGCCCGAAGAGCTGGGTGCGCTGGCGGTGTTTTTCTGCTCGCCGGCGGCCGCCAATGTGCGCGGCGCGGCCTGGAACATGGACGGCGGCTGGGCAGCGCAGTAAGACCGCCAATCTGTCGCCCGCAGCCCTGAACCTGTCGTTGCCGGGGTCGCCGGTGGCTATTGCAACTGCACCGCCCCGGACACCGTGATGTGCACCCATTCCGATCCAGGTTCGGCGGGCAGCGCCACCTCGGCCGCATCCAAGCGGGCCTGCGCCGCCATCATCAGGCGCGGACGCCCGGCAAACTCGGGCTCCGCCGCGCTGATCGTGACTTCGCGCAAGCTGTAGCCGCCAAAGCCGAAGTCGCGCGCCACCAGTTGGGCGCTGGCGCGAAAGCGCTCGATGGCGGCGCTGCGCACCCCGGCCTCGAGCTGCTGGCGCGCTTGTGGGCTGAGCGTGAACTGCATTTGCGACACGCTCAGGCCGCGCACTTGGGCCGGCACCGCCGCCAACGCCGCCAGATCGCGCCCCTGCACCAGCACCTCGGCTGAGCCATGCCAGCCCACGATCTGGCCCTCGGCGTTGTGGCGCGGCAGCAAGCTGAAGCCGCCCGAGCTGAGCTCGAATTCGCCGCTGCGCACCTGGGGCCGCAGCTGTTGCAACGCCGCCTCCACGCTGCGGCTGAGCTGGCGCTGCAAGGCCGCCGGGTCGGTGCCCTGCACGCGCTGGGTCAGCGTCAGGGTGAGCCAGTCTTGGCGCGCTTGCTGGCGCGCCGTGGCGCTCAGTTGCACCACGTTGTGGGGCAGCGGCTGCATCCAAGCCGGGCTGGGCTGGGCTTGCGCCAAGGCGGTACCCGCGCCCAGCAAACCCAAGCCTAGGCCCAGCCCCAATGCCGCAGCCGCCATGGCGTGCTTGTAGCGGCCAGGTGGTAAAAGCTTGTTCAAAATCATCGGTGCGCTCCTAAAAAATTCCGAGGCAAACCCTACACAGGCTCATCTGCCCGCCCCGGTGCGCCCCCAGTGTGCCACCAAGCGCCCTCTGCCGCCCCCGATCGGGCAGCACACAAGCGCAACAACTGTAACGGCGCGTATCCCCCATGCCGATCAAGCACCCGGCCCGGGCCGCCCGGTGTCACAATTGCTTTCGCCGCCCCAGCCCACGCACCAAAGCCTGCCATGCCATACGCCACCCCAGAACCGCCACCCTCTCGCCCCGACCGCATCGTGGTGGTGGATGACGATGCCCGCATCCGCGAGCTGCTCAACCGCTACCTGAGCCAGCAGGGCTTCGAGGTCTTGCTGGCGGCCGATGCGCGCGCGCTCGACAAACTGCTGCAACGCGAGACCTTCGACCTGATCGTGCTCGACCTCATGCTACCCGGCGAAGACGGGTTGAGCATTTGCAGGCGCTTGCGCGCGGGCCGGCTGCGCACCCCCATCATCATGCTCACTGCCAAGGGCGAAGACGTGGACCGCATCGTGGGGCTTGAGATTGGGGCCGACGATTACCTGGGCAAACCCTTCAACCCGCGCGAACTGCTGGCGCGCATTCACGCCGTGCTGCGCCGCCGCCCCCCGCCCGAAGTGCCCAGCGCCCCATCGAGCGCGCACGAAGTGGTGCAATTCGGCCCCTTCGTGCTCGACCTTGGGCAGCGCACGCTGCAAAAAAACGGCACCGACATCAGCCTGACCAGCGGCGAATTTGCCATGCTCAAAGCCTTGGTGCGGCATCCGCGCCAGCCGCTGTCGCGCGACAAGCTGGCGCAACTGGCACGTGGGCGCGAGTTCGAGCCCTTTGACCGCAGCCTCGATGTGCAAGTCTCGCGCCTGCGCAAACTCATCGAAACCGACCCCGGCGCACCGCGCTACCTGCAAACGGTTTGGGGAGTGGGCTACGTATTCGTCCCCGATGGCCAAAGCTAATCCGCCGCTGCCCGCACCCGAGGCGGGCCGCAAACCCGGCGGCGTGGGTCTGAGCCTGTTTGGCCGCACTTTTTTGTTGCTCGGCGTTTTGTTGCTGGGTTCGGTGCTGGCCTGGTTTCAAACCCTGCGCACCCTCGAAGAAGAACCGCGTGCGGTGCAAAGCGCGCAGCAGCTGGCCTCGCTCGTGAACCTGACGCGCGCCGCGCTCGCGCACGCCGACCCAATTGCTCGCATTTCGCTCGTCACCACCTTGCTGCAGCAGGAAAACCTGCGCATTGCGGTGCGCGAAAGCGCCGACACCCACTTGCCCTACGACCAAGACCGCTTGAGCCGGCGCATCAGCGCCGAATTGGCCCAGATGCTGGGGCCGCAAACGCTGGTGGCGCGCCAGGTGAATGGTTTTGATGGTCTGTGGATCGGCTTTGAAATCGGGGGCGACAACTTTTGGCTGCTGGCCGACCCAGCGCGGGTGGGGCAAGTGGGCGGCGCCACCTGGCTGGTCTGGCTCGGCATTGCGGCGGCCTTGTCCTTGCTGGGAGCGGCGGTGTTTGCACGCCTGATCAATCGGCCGCTGCTGCAGCTCAGCGCCGCCACGGCACGCGTGCGCGCGGGCGACTTCACGGGGCCGCGGCTCGATGAAACCGAGGCCACGCACGAGATCCGCGCCGTCAACATCGGCTTCAACCGCATGGCCGAGCAACTGGCCAAGGCCGAGGCCGACCGCACGCTGATGCTGGCGGGCATTTCGCACGATCTGCGCACCCCGCTGGCGCGGCTGCGGCTGGAAATCGAGCTGAGCGTGCCCGACGAGGCCACCCGGCAGCTGATGGCGGCCGACATCGAGCAGGCCAACGCCATCATCGACAAGTTCCTCGACTACGCCCGTGTCGAGCACACGCCGCAGCTGCAGCCGGTGGCCTTGGCCGACCTGATCGCCACCGCCTTGCTGCCCTATCAGGGTGCGCCAGACTGCGCGGTGGCGCTCGATTTGCCCCCGGGTTTGCGGGTGCTGGCCGAGCCGGTGGAACTTCGCCGCGTGCTCGACAACCTGCTGCAAAACGCCTCGCGCTACGGCCGCAGCCCCGACGGCCTGCTGCGGCTGAAAATCAGCGCGGCCGCCGGGCCAGACCAGACGGTGACGCTGCAACTGGCCGACCAAGGCCCGGGCGTGCCGCCGCAGCTGCTGGCGCGCCTGACCGAGCCCTTTTTTCGCGCCGACAGCGCCCGCACCGCCGCCAACGGCAGCGGCCTGGGGCTGGCGATCGCCGACAAAACGCTGCAAATCATGGGCGGCACGCTGGAGCTGCGCAACGGCGTCGCCGGTGGCCTGCTGGCGCGGCTGCGTTTGCCGGCGGCTGATTAGTCGGCGCGGCTTTGAGGATGTTCGGACGCACCCAGCGCCTCAGCCCACGCGCTGCAACAAGGCCACGGCCCGGCATTCGATCGCCAAGCCCTGCCCGACCGGCCCCATTTTTTCGGCGGTCTTGGCTTTGACATTGACTTGGCTGGGTTGCAGCCCCAGCACGGCCGCAATGCGCGCCTGCATGGCCGCCTTGTAGGGGGCCAGCTTGGGGGCTTGGGCGATCACGGTGGTGTCGAGGTTGAGCACCAGATAGCCCTGAGCGGCCACGCGCTGCATGGCGTGCGCCAGCAACTGAGCCGAATCGGCACCGGCAAAGCGCGCGTCGGTGTCGGGGAACAGGGTGCCGATGTCGCCCAGCGCCGCCGCACCCAGCAGCGCGTCGGTGATGGCGTGCAGCAGCGCGTCGGCGTCGGAATGGCCGAGCAGGCCGCTGGGGTGCGGAATGTGGATGCCGCCCAAAATCAGCGGCCGCCCCGGCACCAGCGCGTGGATGTCCCAGCCTTCGCCGATGCGCAGGCCTAGGCCTAATGATTGGCTGGGAGCAGAGGGGGTTGGCGCAGGGTTGACTGGGTTCATGGCGGCAGGGGCCTCGGGTGTGGACGGAGCGGCTGGGACAAGCGGATTGGCTGGTGCACAGGGGGCGGGAGCTGCCTGCCGCTGCGCCAGCAGCGCCTCGGCCAAGGCGAAATCAGCCGGGTAGGTGATTTTGAAGTTGCTCGCGCTGCCCGGCACCAGCAGCGGCTGGGCGCCGCTGCGCTCGATGGCGCTGGCCTCGTCGGTGATGCCGGCAAAGCCGCTGCCTTGGTGCGCCTCCAGCGCCGCGCGCAAAGCGCCGAGCCTGAACATCTGCGGCGTTTGCGCCAGCCACTTGTCGGCGCGCTCAAGCGTGGCCGCCACCCGGGGCATGGGCGCGGGCTCGGCAGCTTGGGCTTGGGCTTGGGCTTGGACTGGGGTCGAGGCTGGGGCTTCGGGGGCTCCGAGCGCCGCTGCTTGGGCTGGGGTTGGAACCGCCGCCTTGAGCGTATCGGGCAGCGGCAGCGCCAGCAGGCCGCCCACCGGGTCGAGCCAACAGGCCGCGATCAGGCGCTCGATCTGCGCCGGCTCGATCAGACAGCGCGCAGCGTCATGCACCAGCACCCAGTCGGCGTCGCGCGCCCCAGCGGCTGCCAGTTGCTGCAAGCCGTTGAGCACCGTCTGGGCGCGCACCGCGCCGCCCACAGGCCACACGCGCACCCGCGCATCCGGCGCCTGGTAGGCGGCGTCACCGGGCGCCACCACCACCGCCACCCCGGCCCAGTGCGGCAGCGCCAAAAAAGCCGCCAGCGTGTGGTCGATCACGCGCTGGCCGGCGAGCAGCTGGTATTGCTTGGGGGTGGGTTGATCCGATCGCACCGCCCGACTGCCGTTGCCGGCGCTGGTGATCAGGGCGTAGCAGCGCGGCGGGGCATCGGTGCTGGCGACCTGCCAAGCGGTTGCCCCCTCCCACACGGCCCCGTCCTCAGAGGCAGCCCCCCTCGCCGGCCCAGGGGCGCTTGGGGGCATGGGCGGCGGGCCGTCAGATGCCCCGGTTTCGGGGGGTGGCGGGCAAGCGGGTATGGCGGGCGCGGTAGGATCGGTCACGGTGCGTGATTTTAAAATCAGCCGCTGCGTTGTTGCACCCTAGGCGCCCTTTATCGCCGCCAAATTCGCCCTCGCCCTCGTCCTCGTCCGCAACCGCAACCACAACCTCGCCCCGCATCCCTCTGCCTCTGCCCTTGCCTTAGCCACTGCACCCCGCCAGACCCCCCGATGAACCTGCCCCCACTCAGCCCCGGCAAGCGCTTGCACGTGCCCCGCCCCCCCAGCAGCGCCGACGCCTTGTGGCTGGCGCAGCTGGCCGAACGCGAACGCGGCACCGGCCGGCTCACCGCCGTGGTCTGCGCCGACGCCGCCGACGCCCAGCGCCTGCTGGAAGAAATCCCGTTTTTTGCGCCCACGCTGCGCTGCGCTCTGTTCCCGGATTGGGAAACCCTGCCCTACGACAGCTTTTCGCCGCACCAAGACCTGATCTCGGAGCGCTTGGCCACGCTCTGGCGCATCGTGCAGCGCGACCGCGCCCAAGGTGCCGATCTGGTGCTGGTGCCCGCCACCACCGCGCTCTACCGGCTGGCGCCGCCGGCCTTTCTGGCCGCCTACAGCTTCGAGTTCAAGCAACAGCAACGGCTCGATGCGTCCCGCCTCAAGGCCCAGCTCACGCTCGCCGGCTACCAGCACGTGAGCCAGGTGGTGGGCCCGGGCGAATACGCGGTGCGCGGCAGCCTGATCGACCTCTACCCCATGGGCTCTGCGGTGCCCTACCGCATCGACCTGTTCGACGACGAGATCGACTCGATCCGCACCTTCGACCCCGACACCCAGCGCAGCCTGTACCCGGTGCCCGAGGTGCGGCTGCTGCCCGGGCGCGAGTTTCCGCTCGACGAAACCGGCCGCGCCAAGTTCCGCGCCCGCTGGCGCGAACTGCTCGAAGGCGACCCGAGCCGCAGCCGCCTGTACAAAGACATGGGCGCGGGCGTGGCCAGCGCCGGCATCGAGTACTACCTGCCGCTGTTTTTTGACCAGACCGCGACCGTGTTCGACTACCTCGGCAGCGCCACCACGCTGGTGCTGCACGGCGAGCTCGAACCGGCCTTCCAGCGCTTTGCGCTGGACACCGCCGAGCGCCACCGCCTGGCCCAAGGCGACCCCGAGCGCCCGCCGCTGCCGCCCGAGACCCTGTTTCTGGATGCCGAAGGCTTCTACCTCGCCGCCAAAGCGCTGCCCCAAGTGGCGCTGCGCCCACCCAAAGAGCCGACCAGCCCGAGCAGCCTAACCGAACCGTCCAGTCCGTCCAACCCAGGCGGCCGGCCCGGCACCAACCCAGCGCCAGCCGCCGCCAGCCAAGCCTCCGCCACGAGTCCCACCGGCTCGAGCGCCTTCGAGCCGCTGCCCGACCTGGCCGCCCAGCGCGCCGCCGACGACCCGCTCGAGCGCCTCAAAGCGCACCTGGCGCGCAGCCCCCGGCGCGCGCTGCTGCTGGCCGAGAGCGAGGGCCGCCGCGCCACCTTGCTCGATTTTTTGCGCGCCAGCGGCCTCAACCCGCCGCTGTTCGAGTCCTTGGCCGACTTCCAAGCCAGCCCGGCCCCCATTGGCCTAGCCACGGCGGCCTTGGCCAGCGGCTTTGCGTGGGTGCAGCAAGGCAGCGCCCCCAGCGGCATCGACTTCGTCACCGAAACCGAGCTCTTTGCCAGCCAGCCCGGCACCCGGCGGCGCAAAAAGCAAGAGCAGGTCAGCGACGTCGAAGCGCTGATCAAAGACCTGAGCGAGCTGCAACTGGGCGACCCGGTGGTACACAGCCAGCACGGCATCGGCCGCTACCGGGGCTTGCTCAACCTCGATCTGGGCGAAAAAAACCCCGACGGCAGCCCCGTGCTGCAAGAGTTTTTGCACCTCGAGTACGCCCAAGCCGCCGTGCTCTACGTGCCGGTGAGCCAACTGCACCAGATCAGCCGCTACACCGGCGTGAGCGCCGACGAAGCGCCGCTGCACCGGCTGGGCTCGGGCCAGTGGGATAAAGCGCGGCGCAAAGCCGCCGAACAGGTGCGCGACGCCGCCGCCGAACTGCTCAACCTCTACGCCCGCCGCGCCGCTCGCGAGGGCCACGCCTTTCGCTTCCCGGCCAAAGACTACGAAGCCTTCGCCAACGACTTCGGCTTCGAAGAAACGCCCGACCAAAAAGCCGCCATCCACGCCGTGATCCAAGACCTGATCAGCCCACGCCCGATGGACCGGCTGGTCTGCGGCGACGTCGGCTTTGGCAAGACCGAAGTGGCGCTGCGCGCCGCCTTCGTGGCGGTGAGCGGCGGCAAGCAAGTGGCCTTTCTGGCCCCCACCACCTTGCTGGCCGAGCAGCACTACCAGACCCTGCAAGACCGCTTTGCCAACTGGCCGGTGAAGATCGCCGAACTGAGCCGCTTTCGCAGTGCGCGCGAAATCACCGCCGCCCTGCAAGGCACCGCCGCCGGCACCGTGGATATCGTCGTCGGCACCCACAAGCTGCTGAGCGAAAAAACGAAATTCAAAAACCTCGGGCTGCTCATCATCGACGAAGAGCACCGCTTCGGCGTGCGCCACAAAGAGGCCATGAAGGCGCTGCGCGCCGAAGTCGATGTGCTCACCCTCACCGCCACCCCGATCCCGCGCACCCTCGGGCTGGCGCTCGAAGGGCTGCGCGACCTGAGCGTGATCGCCACCGCGCCGCAGCGCCGCTTGTCCATCAAAACCTTCGTGCGCAACGAAGGCAATGGCGTGATCCGCGAGGCCGTGCTGCGCGAGCTCAAGCGCGGCGGGCAGGTGTATTTTCTGCACAACGAAGTCGAAACGATCGAAAACCGCAAGCAAAAGCTGGAACAGCTGCTGCCCGAGGCGCGCATCGCCGTCGCCCACGGCCAGTTGCCCGAGCGCGAGCTCGAGCGCGTGATGCGCGACTTCGTGGCCCAGCGCCACAACCTGCTGCTGTGCTCGACCATCATCGAAACCGGCATCGACGTGCCCAGCGCCAACACCATCCTCATCAGCCGCGCCGACAAGTTTGGGCTGGCGCAGCTGCACCAGTTGCGCGGCCGCGTCGGGCGCAGCCACCACCAAGCCTACGCCTACCTGATGGTGCCCGAGATCGACAGCCTGAGCAAAACGGCGCAGCAGCGGCTCGAAGCCATCGGGCAGATGGAGGCCTTGGGCAGCGGTTTTTACCTCGCTATGCACGACCTCGAAATCCGGGGCGCGGGCGAGGTGCTGGGCGAAAACCAGAGCGGCAACATGCTCGAAGTCGGCTTTCAGCTCTACCACGAGATGCTGGCCGAAGCAGTCGATGCCCTCAAGGCCGGGCGCGAACCCGATCTGCTCAGCCCCTTGGGCGTGACCACCGACATCAACCTGCACGCCCCGGCCCTGCTGCCCAGCGACTACTGCGGCGACGTGCACCTGCGCCTGAGCCTGTACAAAAAGCTCGCCAGCGCCAAGACCAGCGCGCAGATCGACGCCTTGCTCGAAGAAATCGTGGACCGCTTTGGCAAGCTGCCGCCGCAGGCGCAAACGCTGATCGACGTGCACCGCCTGCGCGTGCTCGCCGCCCCCTACGGCGTGCAAAAGGTCGATGCCACGCCGGGCCTGATCCTGATCGGCTTCAAGCCCAACCCGCCGCTAGATCCGCAGCGCATCATCGACCTGGTGCAAAAAAACCGCCACATCAAACTCGCCGGCAACGACAAACTGCGCATCGAGCGCGCCCTACCCGAAGCCAAAGACCGCGCGCTACTGGTGCGCGATGTGCTGCGCGCGCTCGGGGCCCCGCGGGCCGTGCCGGAGCCGGCGGGGGTTCAGGGATAAGCACGCACAAGAGGCGCGCACGCATAGGCGCACACATATCTTTGGGCTGACAGGCGCACACATATAAGTGGCTCGCACCTATAATTGCCTGCATCCCTGATCGATTGTGGAGCGTGCCATGGCGCAAGTGACCATTTACGTCGAAGACGAGGCCCTGCAAGCGGCGCGCGCAGCGGCGGCGCGCCAGCAGCTCTCGCTCAGCCAATGGTTTGCCCAGTTTGCGGCCGCCGAAAAGCGCCGCCACCAGAGCGACTGGGCCACCTTTTACGCCGAACTCGACGCCTTGGGCCACCCCGGTGACGACGACTTCCCCACCCTCGAGGCCCTGCGCGCGGGCCAGGTGCCCGACCTACCGCGCGAAAGCTGGTGAGCCCATGCCCTACCTGCTCGACACCAATATCCTGATTTACTTCTTCAAAAACCAAGGGGCCGTGCGCCAGCATATGGCGCAGCAGCGCGACACCGACATCCGCCTGTGCACCCCGGTGCTATGGGAACTGCTCAGCGGCGCCTACAAATCGGCCCAGCCGCAGACCCAACTGCTCAAGCTGGCGGCGCTGCAAGGGCGCTTGCGGATCCACGATTTCGACCCGCCCGCCGCCGAAAAAGCCGCCCGCATCCGCGCCCAGCTCGAGGCCCAAGGCAGCCCCATCGGCCCCATCGACACCCTCATCGCCGGCATCGCGCTGGCCCACGGCCTGTGCCTGGTGACGCGCAACACGCGCGAATTCGGGCGCGTGCCGGGCTTGCAACTCGTCAACTGGTTCGACGACGGCGCCGCCCTCCCCCTGCTTAGCCCACACGCCTTATGACCGCCGCCACCGAATTCGCCCCCGGCCTGACCGTGCAGGGCTTCAACCCACCGCTGCGCCTGCGCGACTTTGGGCTCATCGCCTTCGACATGGACTCGACGCTGATCAACATCGAGTGCGTGGACGAGATCGCCGACGCCGTAGGCCGCAAGGCCGAGGTGGCAGCCATCACCGAGGCCGCCATGCGCGGCGAGATCACCGACTTCAAAGACAGCCTGCGCCGGCGCGTGGCGCTGCTCGAGGGCGTGACCGTGGCCGACATGGAGCGCGTCTATGCCGAGCGGCTGCGCCTCAACCCCGGCGCCGCCGCGCTCGCGGCCGCCTGCCGCGCTGCCGGGCTCAAAACGCTGCTGGTCTCGGGCGGCTTCACTTTTTTTGCCGAGCGCGTGCGCGCGGAGTTGGGCATCGACTTCGTGCGCGCCAACGTGCTCGAACTGCGCAGCGGCCCCAATTGCGGCGCCCTCACTGGCCGCTTGCTGCCCCAGTGCTGGGGCGACATCTGCGACGGCGCCGAAAAGCGCCGCACCCTGCTCGAGGTCGCCAGCTTGCTGGGCCTGGAGCCGGCGCAGTGCATCGCCGTGGGCGACGGCGCCAACGACCTGCCCATGATGGCCGCCGCCGGGCTATCGGTGGCTTTTCAGGCCAAGCCGGTGGTGCGCGCGCAGGCGCACGTGGCGATCAACCAAGGCGGGCTCGAGCGCCTGCTCGAAGTCGTGCGGCCTTAAACCCCACCCCCCGGCACGCTGGGCAGCCCGGCCAGCGCCATGGCGAGCTCTTGCTCGTCGTAGGCTTCGTCCTTGAGCTCGCCGGCAAAGTACTTCTGGTACGAGGCCATGTCGAAGTGGCCGTGGCCGCACAGGCCAAACAGAATCGTCTCGCTGCGGCCCTCGCGCTTGCAGCGCAGCGCCTCTTCGATCGCGCCCTTGACGGCGTGGTTGGCCTCGGGTGCGGGCACGATGCCTTCGGCGCGCGCAAACGCCACCCCGGCGGCAAAGCACTCGCCTTGGGTGTAGGCCACGGCTTCGAGCAAACCCAGCTCTTTGCAGTGGCTCACCAGCGGCGCCATGCCGTGGTAGCGCAAGCCCCCGGCATGAAAACCCGGCGGCGTGAAGGTGCTGCCCAAGGTGTGCATCTTGGTCAGGGGCGTCAGGTGGCCGGTGTCGCCAAAGTCGTAGGCGTAGCGCCCGCGCGTGAGCGACGGGCAAGCCGCCGGTTCCACCGCCACGATGCGCGCCTTGCGGCCGCCGCGCAGCGCGTCGCCCATGAACGGAAAGGCCAAGCCAGCAAAGTTCGAGCCGCCCCCGGTGCAGCCCACCACCACGTCGGGCCAGGCGTCGGCCATCTGCAATTGCTGCATCGCTTCCAGCCCGATCACGGTCTGGTGCAACAGCACGTGGTTGAGCACCGAGCCGAGTGCGTACTTGGTGTCCTCGCGCTGCACCGCCAGCTCCACGGCTTCAGAGATCGCAATCCCGAGGCTACCCGGGTGCTCGGGGCGCTGCGCCAGCACGCTGCGGCCATAAACGGTCTCGGTGGAGGGCGAAGCCACGCAGCGCGCGCCGTAGGTTTCCATGACGGCACGGCGGTAGGGCTTTTGGTCGTAGCTCACGCGCACCTGGAACACCAGCACCTCGAGGTCGAAGAGCGAGCCGGCAAAGGCGAGCGAGGTGCCCCACTGGCCGGCCCCGGTCTCGGTGGTCAGGCGCTTGACGCCGGCTTGCTGGTTGTAAAAAGCCTGCGGGATGGCGGTGTTGGGCTTGTGGCTGCCGGCTGGGCTCACGCCCTCGTATTTGTAAAAAATTTTGGCCGGCGTGCCCAGCAGTTTTTCCAGCCGGTGCGCGCGGTACAGCGGCGCCGGACGCCAGAGGCGGTAGATGTCGCGCACCGGCTCGGGGATTTCGATCTCGCGCTCGGTGCTCACCTCTTGTTTGATCAGCTCGAGCGGGAACAGCGGCGCCAAGTCGTCGGGGCCTATGGGCTGCAAGGTGCCCGGATGCAGCACAGGCGGCGCGGGCTGCGGCAAATCGGCGGCGATGTTGTACCAGCTGCGCGGCAGCTGGCTTTCGTCGAGCAGGTACTTGGTGGTTTGGGTCAAGATGCGATCTCCTTGGTGGCAATGGCAGTAGGGGCGAGCGCGCAGACACCAGTGGGCACAGCTCTGCTGCTGCACAGCGCCAATGTAGCACGCCGTTGGAGCCTACTGGCCAGCACGCCAGCACACCGGGGCCAGAGCGGCGACAATCGGGCACACATGAATACCCCCGCCACCCCACCCTCGCGCTGGCAACGCTGGCGCTCGCGTCTGCTCACCGTGGCGCTGGTGCTGGCGGTGTTTTTGGGCGTGCAAGCCTGGCAGACGCGCGCGGTGCCGGCCGTGCTCGACCTCAACCAGCCGGTGCAGTGGCTGGGCCGCGATGGCAGCAGCCACAGCGGCAGCTTGGCGCAGGCCTTGGCCGCTGCCCGCCTAGTGCACCCCGACGCCGGCACGCGGCCGGTGGCGCTCTACCTCTGGGCCGAGTGGTGCCCCATCTGCCGCGGCATGGAGGGCAGCGTGACGCGGCTGGGGCAGGACTGGCCGCTGCTCACGGTGGCCATGCAATCGGGCCCGGCGGCGCAGGTGCTGCGCTATCAGCAGCAGCGCGGGCTGCCGTGGTTGAGCGTGATCGACGCGCGCGGCACGCTGGCGCAGGCGCTGGGCTACCGCTCGGTGCCGGCCTTTGCGGTGATCGACACCGATGGCCGCTTGCGCTTTGCCACCGTGGGCTTCACCACCGGGGCCGGGATGCGGCTGCGGCTGTGGCTGGCGCACTGGTTCTAGGGGCGCCGCGGCCTCTCAGCCTACTTTCTCCCAGCCTCCCAGCCCGCTTTGAGCGCCCGCGCCAGCCGCGCCACCCCTTCGCGGATGCGCTCTGCATCCACGGTGGCAAAGCTCAGGCGCAGCGTGGCCAAGTCGGGGTCGCAGGCATAAAAGGGCCGCCCCGGCACGAAGGCCACGCCTTGCTGCACGGCGCGCTGCGCCAGCGCTTGGCCGTCGGCGCAGGCCCCGCCGGCCCCGGTGAGGCGCGCCCAGATGAACAAACCGCCCTGTGGTTGCACAAAGTCGATCGCCGCCCCGAGCTCGCTGCGCAGCGCGGCACCCAAGGCTTGGGCGCGTTCGGCATAGACCACGCGCACCCGCGCCAGCGCAGCCGCCAAGCGGCCGCCTTGCAGGTACTGCGCCGCCGTGGCTTGGGCAAAGGTGCTGGTATGGGCGTCGCTGAACTGCTTGCACATCACCGCCTTGGCCAGCAGCTCGGGCGGCGCCACCAGCCAGCCGATGCGCAGCCCGGGGCTGAGCACCTTGCTCAGCGAACCGCAGTGCAGCAGCCAGTCGCGGCTGCCCGCCACTTCGGCGCTCAGGGCCAGCAGGCTTGGCGGCGGCGCGGCGCCAAAATACAGGTCGCCGTAGGGGTCGTCCTCGACGATCGGGGTTTGGGTGCGCAGCGCCAGTTCGAGCACGCGCCGGCGCCGCTCCAGGCTCAAAAGCGCGCCGCTGGGGTTGCCAAAGCTGGGCACCAGATAGACGAACTTGGGCCGGTGCTCGGCGATCAGCGCCTCGAGCCGCTGCACATCGACGCCGTCGGCGTCGATCGGGGCCGTGATCAACTGCGCGCCGTAGAGGCGAAAGCACTGGATCGTGGCCAAAAAGGTCGGCCCCTCGACGATCACCTTGTCGCCGGGCGAGATCAGCGTCTTGCCGATCAGGTCCAGCGCCTGCTGGCTGCCGGTGGTGACGATGAGCTGCTCGGGCGCCAGCCCCTGCACCCCCTTGCCGGCCATGAGCGCCGCCAGCTGCTCGCGCAGCGGCTGGTAGCCTTCGGTGGCGCCGTACTGCAAGGCGGCGGCTGGGTCGGTGCTCAGGGCGCGCTCGCTGGCGGCGCGAATGCCCTCGACGTCAAACAGCGCCGCGTCGGGGAAGCCGCCCGCCAAGCTGATGATGCCGGGCTGGCCCAGCAGCTTGAACAGCTCGCGGATGGCCGATGTCTCGACCTGCGATAGGCGATCAGCAAAACGGATCGCATTGGGTGTCGCATGGGGTGCGCTCATGGGTGAAAATCCTCGCCATGGAACCAGTACACATCGAGCCGTTCTTTGCCGCCTTGGCGGCAGCCAACCCCGAGCCCGAAACCGAGCTGGAGTATAAGAGCGACTTTGAGCTGCTGTGCGCGGTGCTGCTCAGCGCCCAAGCCACCGACGTGAGCGTGAACCGCGCCACCCGCACCCTGTTTGCCGCCGCCTCCACGCCGGCGCAGATGCTGGCCCTCGGGCTCGAGGGGGTGCAGGCGCACATCCAGTCCATCGGGCTGTACCGCAGCAAGGCGCGCCATTTGCTGCAAACCTGCCAGCTGCTGATCGAGCGCCACGGCGGCCAGGTGCCGCGCAGCCGCGCCGCGCTCGAGGCCCTGCCCGGCGTCGGGCGCAAGACCGCCAATGTGGTGCTCAACGTGGCTTTTGGCGAGCCCACGCTGGCGGTGGACACGCACGTGTTTAGGCTCGCCAACCGCAGCGGCTTGGCGCCGGGGCGCACGCCCCTCGAGGTGGAGCACGGCTTGCTGGCGCGCATCCCGCCGGCGTATCTGCGCCACGCCCACAACTGGCTGATCCTGCACGGGCGCTACGTCTGCCGGGCGCGCGCGCCCCTGTGCGGCCAGTGCCACGTGGTAGCATGGTGCGACTCGGCGCCACCAAATGCGGCGGCCTCAGCCCCACCACGCCCATGAGCCACCCGCCCGGCCCACGCCTCGCCCTGCCTTGGTTGGAGCCGGGGCAGGCTTTTCCGCCGGTCGAGCAGGCTTGGGCAGAGGGCGACCCGATTCCGGGTCTGCTGGCCGCCGGTGGCGCGCTCGACTGCGCCACCTTGACGCGCGCCTATGCCAGCGGCATCTTTCCCTGGTTCAGCGGCGAGCAACCCATCCTGTGGTGGAGCCCCGACCCGCGCATGGCGCTGCGCCCGGCCGACTTTAGGCTCCACCCCTCGTTGCGCAAAGAGATCCGGCGCGGCTTGCGCTCGGGTGAGCTCGAGATCCGCATCGACAGCGCCTTCGAGCACGTGCTGCGCGCCTGCGCCCACAGCCCGCGCCACGGCCAGCGCGGCACCTGGATCGTGCCGCCGATGATCGACGCCTATCTGGCCTGGCACCAGGCCGGCAGCGTGCACAGCGTCGAGACCTGGCACCGGGGCGAACTCGTCGGCGGCCTGTACTGCGTCAACTTGGGGCGCATGGTGTTTGGCGAATCGATGTACAGCCGCCGCCCCAACGCCTCCAAAATCGCGCTGGCGGCGCTGGTGGCGTGCGCCCGCGCCTGGCAGGTGCCGTTGATCGACTGCCAGCAAGACACCGCGCACCTGGCCTCACTCGGTGCCCGCACCCTGTCGCGCAGCGAATTTTTGCGCAGCGCCCAACAGGCCATGGCTGCGCCCAGCCCGCTTTGGCGCTTCGAAACCGTACACTGGCAAACCCTGTTGGCTCCCAACCCCAGCACCCAACCCCCACCGCCGTGACGCACCCGCAGGAACTCCCGCTGCAAGCCGTGCAGTTTTACGCCACCGCCGCCTACCCGTGCAGCTACTTGAACGAGCGCACGGCGCGCTCCCTCGTGGCCTCGCCCAGTCACCTGATCCGGGGCGACACCTACGCGCAACTGGTGGCCCAAGGGTTTAGGCGCAGCGGGCTCTACACCTACCGGCCGCACTGCGACGGCTGCCAAGCCTGCGTGCCGCTGCGCGTGGACGCGCAAGCCTTTGCGCCCAGCCGCAGCCAGCGCCGCGCTTGGAAGCGCCACGCCCACCTGCAAGCGCGCGTGCTCACGCTGGGCCTGCGGCCGGCGCACTACGATCTGTACTTGCGCTACCAACGCCAGCGCCACCCCGGTGGCGGCATGGACCACGACGACCTCGAACAGTACCGCCAGTTTCTGTTGCAAAGCCGCGCCGACACGCGGCTGGTCGAGTTCAACGAGCCGGCGCCCGATGGCGGCGCCGAGGCCTTGCGCATGGTCTCGATCCTCGATGTGCTCGAAGACGGCCTGTCCGCCGTGTACACCTTCTACGACCCCGCCGACCCCAGCGCCGCCTACGGCAGCTACAGCGTGCTGTGGCAACTCGAACAGGTGCGTCAGCTGGGGCTGCGTTACCTCTATCTGGGCTACTGGATCGAGGCCAGCCCCAAGATGAGCTACAAAAGCCGCTTTCAGCCGCACCAGTTGCTGCTCGGTGGGCGCTGGCAAACGCCGCCTGCCAGTTAGCTTGCGCTGGCGGTGTACCAGCCTGGTGCGTGGCTTGGGTGTACCGGCGCATGCACACCACCCATCGCGCGCCACCGCGTGCACACCGACACAAGCGCGCCATACCTAGCGTGGAATGGCTAGCGCGGGATGGCTTTTCACCAAGTAAAATGCGCTGCCATGCTTTCTGCCAAGGGCTACGCACCATGAACCGCATTCCGCACAGCGCTCCCCTGCCCATCTCGCCGCCCAAGCCCAGCGTGCAGGTGATCGAACGCATCATTCAGCTGCTCGAGGTGCTGGCCGCGCACGAAGAGCCGGTGCCACTCAAGCTGATCAGCGAGCGCACCGGCTTGCACCCTTCCACGGCGCACCGCATCCTGAACGACCTCGCTTTGGGGCGCTTGGTCGAGCGGCCCGAACCCGGGGCCTACCGGCTGGGCATGCGCCTGCTCGAGCTCGGCAACTTGGTCAAGGGCCGCCTGAGCGTGCGCGACGCGGCGCTGCTGCCCATGCGCGAGCTGCACAAACAAATCCAGCAACCGGTCAACCTGAGCGTGCGCCAAGGCGACGAAATCATTTACGTGGAACGCGCCTACAGCGAGCGCTCGGGCATGCAGGTGGTGCGCGCCATCGGGGGCCGGGCGCCGCTGCACCTGACTTCGGTCGGCAAGCTGTTCTTGGCCGCCGACGATCCGCAGCGCCTGCGCGCCTACGCCAGCCGCACCGGCCTGATGGGCCAAACGCGCAACAGCATCACCCAGCTGCCCTTGCTGGAGCGCGAACTGGCGCTGTGCCGCCGCCACGGCGTGGCGCGCGACAACGAGGAGCTGGAGCTGGGGGTGCGTTGCATGGCCGCCGGCATATACGACGACCAAGGCCGGCTGGTGGCGGGCTTGTCGATCTCGGCCCCGGCCGATCGGCTCGAAGAAAGCTGGCTGCCCAAGCTGCGCGCCACTGCGGGGCAGATCAGCGCCGCGCTGGGCTGGCAAGCCGAACCGAACCTGCCCTGATGCGCATGCTTGGTGCCATGGCCTGATTGGGTGCCCCACTGCAGGGCAGACCCCCGATCAAGCGTGCCGCGTCTGGCGTTTAGCTCGGTTGCCGCAGCCCCGAGCGCTCGCGCTCACTGGCCGACACCGCATCGGCCGGCAGCGGGCCGCTCGAAAACAGGCTGCGCAACACCCAGCGGCGCAGCCGCTCGGCGTCGGTGGCGCGCGCCTGGCTGCCGCTGGCGCCCAGCAGCACCAAGATGAGCGAACGCCCCGACACATCGGCTTGCATCACCAGCGTGCGCCCGGCCTCGCGGATGAAGCCGGTTTTTTGCAGGTTGATTTCCCAGTCGCCGTTGCGCACCAGCATGTTGCTGTTGCGGTAGGTGATCGTGCGCGGCCCAAGCGCCAGTTGGTACTGCGGCGAGACCGACAACTCGCGCACCAAGGGGCGGTGCGAGCTGGCCGCCGTGAGCATGGCCAAGTCGCGGGCGCTGGAGCGGTTGCCGCCCGACAAACCGGTGGGGTCGGCGAAGTGGGTGTCGTGCATGCCCAGCTCCACCGCCTTGCGGTTCATTTGCCGCACGAACTGCTGCACCCCACCGGGGAAATGGCGCGCCAGCGCGTGGGCGGCGCGGTTTTCGCTCGACATCAGCGCCAGATGCAGGGCTTGGCCGCGCGTGAGCTCGGCCCCCACCGGCAAGCGCGAGCCGCTGCCGCGCAGCCGATCGACGTCGGCCTGGGAGATGGTCAGGACTTCGTTCAAATCCTGCCGGGCATCGACCACGATGATCGCGGTCATGAGCTTGGTGATGGAGGCGATGGGCAGCACCACGGTGTCGTTTTTGCCGAGCAAAATTTCGCCCGTGTTGGCATCCACCAGCAGCGCCACGCCCGAATCGAGCTCGAGCGGGTCGTCGGCCACACGCAAGCCCAAGCGCTCGGCCTGCATCGGGCTGGCGCGCTCGCTGGCCGCAGCAGGCGCAGCGGGGGCGGCAAGCGCAGTTGCAGGCAGCGGCTGGGTCGGTGCCGTCGCAACCACCACCGACACCCGCTGCGACTGTGCCGCCGCATGGCGCGCACGCTCGATCTGCGCGTCGGTTGCGATTTGTTCTTTGGCGGCGAAGCGCTGCCCTGCAGACTCGGGCCTAGCCGCACTGGCTGGGGCGACACTGGGGCGGCTGGCCTGCGGCGCTGTGGCGCGATCGCGCTCGGCCCGGGGGCTGTTCACCTGAACAGGCGCGGCCCGAGCCCCCTCGATGCGCACCTCGGGCGCCGCCACGCGCTGCTTGGCAGGAAAAGGCGTTTGGGCGTGCACGGGCAGCAGCAAACCCGTGCACCCGAGCAGCAGGGCCGCCGACCAGCCTGGGCGCAGCACAAATTGGTATCGGTTCATGTTTTTCTACCCTCTAGAAACAGGCGCTGGGCCTGCCAGTATAGAGAGAAAAATCAAAAACCAATCCAGATTCAGGCGCTTGTGAGGGGTTTTTAAGCCCTCATCACAAGATTTTTGCGGCCGTTTAAGGGTTTTCCCTAGGCCGCTCAAGGCCCACGCAGCGCAGCCCGGGCGGCTTGCGCTTCAGACCGGCCAGCCCTGCGCCTGCACCCGCTCGGCCTTGCTGTGCAGTTTGGTGAGGGCACTCAGGTAGGCTTTGGCCGACGCGACCACGATGTCGGGGTCGGAGCCCACGCCGTTGACCACCCGGCCTGCGTGCTGCAGCCGCACCGTGACTTCGCCCTGGCTCTCGGTCGAACCGCTGGTGATGGCGTTGACCGAATACAGCTGCAACTCGGCGCCGCTGTGCACGTGGGTCTCGATGGCTTTGAGCGACGCATCCACCGGGCCGTTGCCCTCGGCTTGTCCGCAGTACTCTTTGCCGCCGATGGTGAACACCACCCGCGCCTGCGGGCGCTCGCCGGTCTCGCTGTGCTGGGCCAGCGCCACCAGCGCGTAATGCTCCTGATCGGGGGTCACGCTCTCGTCGCTGACCAGCGCCAGAATGTCTTCGTCAAAGATTTCCGACTTGCGGTCGGCCAGCTCTTTGAACTTGGCAAAGGCGGCGTTGAGCTCGACTTCGCTGTGCAGCGCGATCCCGATCTCGTCGAGGCGCTGCTTGAAGGCGTTGCGGCCGCTGAGCTTGCCGAGCACGATCTTGTTGGCGCTCCAGCCCACGTCTTCGGCGCGCATGATCTCGTAGGTGGCGCGCGCCTTGAGCACGCCGTCTTGGTGGATGCCGCTGGCGTGGGCAAAGGCGTTGGCCCCGACCACGGCCTTGTTGGGCTGCACCACAAAGCCGGTGGTCTGGCTGACCATGCGGCTGGCGGGCACGATCTGCGTGGTGTCGATGCCGACTTCAAGGCCGTAGTAATCGCGCCGCGTTTTGATGGCCATGACGATTTCTTCGAGCGCGCAGTTGCCGGCGCGCTCACCCAAGCCGTTGATGGTGCACTCGACCTGGCGCGCGCCGCCGATCTTGACGCCGGCGAGCGAGTTGGCCACCGCCATGCCCAGATCGTTGTGGCAGTGCACGCTCCAGACCGCGAGGTCGGAGTTGGGCACGCGCTCGCGCAGGTCGCGGATGAAGTGGCCGTAGAGTTCGGGCACGCCGTAGCCCACGGTGTCGGGGATGTTGATGGTGCGCGCGCCGGCGCTGATCACCGCCTCGATGACGCGGCACAAAAAGTCGGGGTCGCTGCGGTAGCCGTCTTCGGGGCTGAACTCGACGTCGGGGCAGAGCTGGCGCGCCAGCCGCACCGCCTGCTGCGCCTGCTCAAACACCTGCTCGGGCGTCATGCGCAGCTTTTTTTCCATGTGCAGCGCGCTGGTGGCGATGAAGGTGTGGATGCGGGCGCTGCGCGCGCCGGCCAGCGCCTCGGCCGAGCGGCTGATGTCGCGTTCGTTGGCGCGCGCCAGCGAACAGACGGTGCTGTCTTTGATGGCGTCGGCGATGGCCTTGACGGCTTCGAAGTCGCCGTTGGAGGCGGCGGCAAAGCCAGCCTCGATCACGTCCACCTTCAGGCGCTCGAGCTGGCGCGCGATGCGCAGCTTCTCGTCCTTGGTCATGGAAGCGCCGGGCGACTGCTCGCCGTCGCGCAAGGTGGTATCAAAAATGATCAGTTTGTCGCTCATGTGAGTGCTCCAAGCGGTGTGACCGCAACCTGGTGTTGCCCGCAGCCCCTAAAACACCAACGGCCCGCTGCGGGTGCAAACGGGCCGTTGTGCAAAAAAGGCGTGCGCTAGCTCGCCGACCCGTGGTGGAACAAGGGTAGTAGCGATAGCGCGCGCAGGTTTTGCATGTAGTCAATATAACATGCCCAGCCGGGCGGATGATTGCCCCTGCCTATCACCTTCAGCGGTGAAGGTCTTTTTCGTCTGGGTCGTGGGTGCTGGTGCTCACCACGCTGGTGGGCTCGCCGCGCAGCTTGCGCCAGCCATACACCACGTAGCCCGAGGCGGCATAGCCGGCGATCAGGCCAAACAGCACCAGCGGCGGATGGATGTTGATCACCGCGATCCCCAACGCCACCAGCACGATCACCACGAACGGCACGCTGCGCTTGAGGTTGAGGTCTTTGAAGCTGTAAAAGGGGATGTTGGAGACCATGGTCAGCCCAGCGTAAAGCATGAGGGCGAACATCGGCCAGACCAGATCGGGGGGGCTGACCTCGAACTCGGTCGCCAGCCAGATGAAGCCCGCCACCAGCGCCGCCGCCGCCGGCGAGGGCAGGCCCTGGAAGTAGCGCCGATCGACCACGGCGGTGTTCACATTAAAGCGCGCCAACCGCAGCGCCGCGCAGGCGCAATAGACAAAAGCCGCAATCCAGCCCCAGCGCCCCAGGTCGTACAGCGCCCACTCGTAAGCCACCAGCGCCGGCGCGGCGCCAAACGAGACCATATCGGCCAGCGAGTCCATCTGCTCGCCAAAGGCGCTTTGCGTGCGCGTCAGGCGCGCCACCCGGCCGTCGAGGCTGTCGAGCACCATGGCCGCAAAAATACCCAGCGTGGCCAGATCAAAACGGCCGTTCATGGCCATGACCACGGCATAAAACCCACCGAACAGCCCTGCCAGTGTGATCAGGTTGGGCAGCACGTAGATGCCCTTGATGCGCCGTGGCGGGGGTAGGCTTGGGGGCGGGGGCGGTGCGGCAGCTCCACAGGCCCCCGAATCGGGCTCGGGCTTGGGGGCAGGTGGGGGGCTGGCATCGGCTTGCATGGCGGCAAGTGTAAGCCAGTGCGCTCGGCATCTGGACATCGACATCTGGGCTGACACCCTTATCTGGACTGACTCGGGTAAATGTGCCGCCCACTCCAGCTAGACTCAATATCCTGAACCTCACCGCCCCCAACCCGCCTTTGTCCTAAAGCCCTTCCGCCGTGCCCATGCCCACCCCCCGCCGCTGCCCCAGCCCGCACCACGGCGCGCGCCCGCCGCAGGCGCGCATCACGCTGCTGGTGTTGCACTCCATCAGCCTGCCGCCGGGGCAGTACGGCGGCCCGCAGGTCGAGCAACTGTTTGCTGGCACGCTGGACTGGGGCGCGCACCCCTACTTTGAGTCGATCCGGGGCCTGCAGGTGTCGGCGCACTACTTCATTCGCCGCTGCGGCGAGCTGCTGCAGTTTGTGGACTGCGAGCGCCGCGCCTGGCATGCCGGGGCCTCGCAGTGGCAGGACCGGCCCAACTGCAACGATTTTTCCATCGGCATCGAGCTCGAAGGCCTGGAAGGCGAGCCCTTCGAGCCAGCCCAGTACCCAACGCTGGCCGCGCTGTGCCTCGAGCTCGCGGCGCGCTACCCGATTGAGCACGTGGCCGGGCACCAGCACATCGCCCCTGGGCGCAAGGCCGACCCCGGGCCGGGCTTCGACTGGGCGCTGCTGCAGCGCCTGACCGGCTGGCCGCGCGAACGCTTGGCCGGGCTGTGGCCGCAAGACCAAGCGTAGATTTTCGCCACCCCCCCTTGAAAAGCGGCGCTGCGCCCTTATCATTAGCACTCGTTGGTGGTTGGTGCTAACAACGGCCTCGGTCGGCGGCCTGCCCAAGGCAGCCGCGGCCGGCCCCCACGACTTTCGTAGCAACCGCACCTTTGTGTGTGCCTTTTTTGTGACAGGAGAACCCATGAAACTTCGCCCCCTCGCCGATCGCGTGATCGTCAAGCGCTTGGAACAGGAAACCAAAACCGCTTCGGGCATCGTGATCCCCGACAACGCCGCCGAAAAACCCGACCAAGGTGAAGTGCTGGCCGTCGGCCCGGGCAAGACCAACGACAAAGGCGAAACCAAAGCCCTGAGCGTGCAGGTCGGCGACCGCGTGTTGTTTGGCAAGTACAGCGGCCAGACCGTCAAGGTCGATGGCGACGAGCTGCTGGTCATGAAAGAAGACGACCTGTTCGCGGTCGTCGTGCGCTGAAGCGCGCCCCATCCACCCCCACAAATTTCAAGGATAGCAACAAATGGCAGCAAAAGATGTAGTTTTCGGCGGTGAAGCCCGCGCCCGCATGGTCGAGGGTGTGAACATCCTGGCCAACGCCGTGAAGGTGACCCTGGGCCCCAAAGGCCGCAACGTGGTGCTCGAGCGCAGCTTCGGCGCTCCCACCGTGACCAAAGACGGTGTTTCGGTGGCCAAAGAAATCGAGCTCAAAGACAAGCTGCAAAACATGGGCGCGCAGATGGTCAAGGAAGTCGCTTCCAAGACCAGCGACAACGCCGGTGACGGCACCACCACCGCCACGGTGCTGGCCCAAGCCATCGTGCGCGAAGGCATGAAGTACGTGGCCGCCGGCATGAACCCGATGGACCTCAAGCGCGGCATCGACAAGGCCGTCACCGCCCTGGTCGAAGAGCTGAAGAAAGCCTCCAAGCCCACCACCACCAGCAAAGAAATCGCTCAAGTGGGCGCGATCTCGGCCAACGCCGACGCCAGCATCGGCGACATCATCGCCAAGGCGATGGACAAGGTCGGCAAAGAAGGCGTGATCACGGTTGAAGACGGCAAGAGCCTGGACAACGAGCTCGACATCGTCGAAGGCATGCAGTTCGACCGTGGCTACCTCTCGCCCTACTTCATCAACAACCCCGAAAAACAAGCGGCGCTGCTGGACAACCCCTTCGTGCTGCTGTTCGACAAGAAAATCAGCAACATCCGCGACCTGCTGCCCACGCTCGAAGCCGTGGCCAAGGCCGGCCGCCCGCTGCTGATCATTGCCGAAGACGTGGAAGGCGAGGCGCTGGCCACGCTGGTGGTCAACACCATCCGCGGCATCCTGAAAGTGGTGGCGGTCAAGGCCCCGGGCTTTGGCGACCGTCGCAAAGCGATGCTGGAAGACATCGCCATCCTGACCGGCGGTAAAGTGATCGCCGAAGAAGTCGGCCTGACGCTCGAGAAGGTCACGCTGGCCGATCTGGGCCAAGCCAAGCGCATCGAAGTGGGCAAAGAAAACACCACCATCATCGACGGTGCCGGCGCTGAAGACGACATCCAAGCGCGCGTCAAGCAGATCCGCATCCAGATCGAAGAAGCCACCAGCGACTACGACCGTGAGAAGCTGCAAGAGCGCGTGGCCAAGCTGGCCGGCGGCGTGGCGGTGATCAAGGTCGGTGCCGCCACCGAAGTCGAGATGAAAGAGAAGAAAGCCCGCGTTGAAGACGCGCTGCACGCCACCCGCGCGGCCGTGGAAGAAGGCATTGTGGCCGGCGGCGGCGTGGCGCTGCTGCGTGCACGCCAAGCCATCGGCGCGGTCAAGGGCGACAACGCCGACCAAGAAGCCGGCATCAAGCTGGTGCTGCGCGCGGTCGAAGAGCCACTGCGCATCATCGTCGCCAACGCCGGTGGCGAGCCCAGCGTGGTCGTCAACTCGGTGCTGGCCGGCAAGGGCAACTACGGCTTCAACGCCGCCAACGACACCTATGGCGACATGATCGACATGGGCATTCTGGACCCGACCAAGGTCACGCGCACGGCGCTGCAAAACGCTGCGTCGGTGGCGGCGCTGATGCTGACCACCGAGGCCATGGTGGCCGAAGCCCCCAAAGACGACGCACCGGCCATGCCGGGCGGCGGCATGGGTGGTATGGGCGGCATGGGCGGCATGGACATGTGATGTCGCTGGCGTGAGCCACTGGTCGCCAGCACGGGCCTTCTGGGTTCGGGGCTGGCGAACCAAAATAGCCGGGGAGCTGCAGAGCCTCCCGGCTTTTTTTGTGCGCGCCGCAAACTCAGGCGATGAACTGAAACAACGACAAACGCTGCACCTGAGCGTAAGACTGCAGCGCTGCTTGCAGCCCCAGTTGCCGCGTTTGGAAATCGGAGATCGCGCGCACCATGTCGAGGTCGGTGAGTTGCGACAGGGCCTGCTGCCCAGCCAGCGAGCGGTCTTGCAACATGCTGTCGATGCTGTCGGCACGTTGCAGCAATTCGCCCAAACGGCCGCGCACCAGCAGCAAACGGTCTTGGCCGGTTTGTAAATCGGCGTTGACATGCGCCAGCGCTGCCGTGCGCGCGGTTGCGCTCAAGCCCGTGTCTTCGAGCGTGTCAATGGCGCGCTGCATGATGGCAAACAGGTCGGTGTTGCCCACCACTCCAGGGTCGGCTGAGGCCAAGTTGTTCAAGGCAAAATCGCCATCGACGCGGTTGGGCAGCCCGACTTCGGTCGCCGCCGCTTGCCCGGCGAGCAGGCGCGTCGTGACGCCGGTCGGCGGCCCGACTTGCTCAAACGGCCGACCGCTGGCGTTGGTCACGCCCAAACCACCGAGCAAAGCGTTGCCCTCGGCGTCTTGCACATTGGCCAGGTTCAGCACCTGTTCGCGCAGGCCGCGCATCTCGAGGCTGATGGAATTGCGGTCGCTGCTGGTCAGCACCGAATTGCTGCCCTGCACCAGCAGTTCTTGAAAACGTGCCAAAAATTCGCCCATTTGAGCCACGGACCCTTCTGCCAATTGCAGACTGGAGCGCGAGCGCTCGAGCGCGCGCAAATCGGCATCGGTGCGCAAGATCCGGTTGTGCTCGCGCTCGGCCATGGTGGCGGCCACCGGGTCGTCGCTGGCGCGCAGCACGCGCTTGCCGGCCGAGAGCTTTTCTTGCAAATCGGAGAATTCGGCGCTGCGCTGGCTAATGCGGGCGATGCTGGCATCAAAGGCATTGGCAGTGGCGACGCGTGTGATGCTCATGGTTCCCCTCCTTTAACGACCAAAGCTGGCCAGCAAGGTATCAAAAATCGACTGCATGCTTTGCAGATAGCGCGCACTGGCTTGGTAAGCCTGCTGGAACTGCAGCAACCGCGCCGCCTCTTCGTCAAGGTTGACGCCAGCCTGATTGGCGCGCGCACTCTCGGCATTGAGCGCCAAGCGGGTGTGAAATTCGGAATCGGTTTGCGCCCGCTGCAAACCAGCCGCCACGGCGCTAAAGACCGGGATGTACCCATCCGACAGCATAAAACCGTCGATGGTCGCTAGGTCGCGCAGCGCCAGCAGCGCTTGGCCGTTGCCGGCATTCTGGCGCAAGTTTTCTGTGGGCAGCGGCTCACGCACGTTAAAGGTGTCGCCGACGGCTGGCGCGCCGCGCAGGGTGAGGCTGAAACCGCTGCCCACTATTGCTTGGCCCGAAACAAAAGCTTGCGTAGGTCCGCCGTTGATGGTGTAGCCGCCGGCAACAAAGGTGATCGTGGCCGGTACATCAGCAAACGGTGGCATTTGCCCGGTGGGCCGATACAGGGCCTCCACTTGTGCATTGCCAGAATTGCCCGCCGCCGCCGCAACCACCACCGGGCTGGACAGCGCCAGCTGCGAAGGCGCAGACAGATTCACCGCCATGGCAGCAGCCACGCCCCGAAACGGACGCAGCAGCACCTCGGTTCCTGCAGCACCACTGGCCAGACCGCCAAAGCGCAGTCCGTCCAAGGTCAAATCGGTGGTCGGCGCGGCAAAGGAGACGCTGAAGCCATCGCTGATGCGGGTCAGGTTGCCAGCACCAGCACCCGTGAAAGTGACCCGGTAGTCCGATGCCCGAAACTGCGTCGGTGTGTCAGCGGCAGGGTCCATGCCCACGCTCACGTTCAATGCCGTAGGAGGCGTCACGGTGTTGACCACTGGCACCACGGCCTGGGTCCAGTAGCTGGCCGCAAGGGGCCGGAAAAAATCCTGCCCCTCCTGACCATTCAAATCCAGACCTTGACGGTGCTGGCGATTCGTCAGCTCGAGTGTGGCCAGGGCCAAGCGCCCGAGTTGGTTGCTCACGCCAGCCACATCGTCATTGAAAAAAGTCAGGGCCCCGCGCAGCGTGCCGCCACCGATCAAATCGTCGTTGAGCACGGTGGCAGCGTTGCCAAAGCCCACGGTGTAACGGCCATCGGGGCTGATGCTCTCGGAGCCCACCAGCGCCGTGGCGCGTGAACCCAGCACCAGCGGCATGCTTCCTCCGACAAACACCGTCATCGAACGGTCGTCGGCCTCCAAAGTATGCACTTGGATGATGCGATTCAGGTCTGCCAGCAACCGGTCGCGCTGGTCGAGCAAGTCGTTGGGCGGAACACCGGCAGCAAAACCATCGACGATGCGCTGATTCATCTGCGCAACCCCGGCGCTGAGCTGGTTGATTTGGGCAAGGCTGGCATCTAGCTGGGCGCGGGTGGTGGTGCGCAACTGCTCGAGCTGTTCGGCGCTGCCATTGAGGCGCCGTGCAAGGTCGTCGGCGCCCGTGAGCACCACGGCGCGTGCCGTTTGGTTGGTGGGCGAGGCCAGGGCATCTGCCCACGAATTCAAAAAACCATTGAGCTGCTGCCCTAGGCCAGCGGCACCCATGGGGAACAGGGCTTCGAGCGCTTGCAAGCGTTGATAGCGCAGTTTGGATGCCTCGGAAGCCGCCGCCGTGATGTTGGCCTCGCGCGTGAGGAACTGGTTGAAGGCACGCTCCACCCCAGCCACCTGCACCCCTCGACCGAAATAGCCGATACCAAACTGCTGCCCTGGCACTTGCTGCAAGCTCACGGTTTGGCGGGAAAAGCCGGGCGTGTTGGCGTTGGCGATGTTGTGCCCAACCACCTGCAACGCGGCCTGGTTGCTCAATAAGCTGGTGACGCCGATGTTGAAACTCATGACAGCCTCCGCTTAGCCCAGGGCTCGCTTGACGTTGAGGGTGGCGTTGATCATGCGCTCGAGCTTGGCGGCGTAGCGCGGATCGGTGGCGTAGCCGGCCTCTTGCACCTCACGGGCAAAGGCGTGGGGCGAGTGCAGGTTTTGCATCACTTCGGCGTAGCGCGGGCTGCGCCCGATCAGGCGCGCGTAGTCGCGAAAGGCATCGACGGCATTGTCGTAGGCGCGAAAGCGCTGCACCATGCGCTGCGGCGCGCCGTTGACGTACTCGGTGGTGGTGATCTCGGCCACGCGCCCGCGCCAGCCCGGTGTGGCCTTGATGCCAAAGAGGTTGAAGCTGTCGGAGCCGTCGGCGTTGCGGATCGGGCTGCGGCCCCAGCCGGTCTCGTGCGCGGCCTTGCCGATCATGAAACTGGCCGGGATGCCGCTCTCGCGCTCGACCTGCTGCGCCGCCTGGCGGTGCTGGGCCACGAAGCTGGCTTGGGCTTGGCTCGGGGTGGCAAACGGCGGCCGCGCGGCAACGGCTGCAGCGGGCGCATGGGCCGCTGCCGGGCCGGCACTGGCAGGCTCCTGCGCGCCCTGGGTTTGTTGCATCAGTTGGCGTTCGATCATTTCACCCAAGCCCCTAGGCAGGCCGGTGAGCTTGACCGCCCATTGCTCGTCGAGCAACTGGCTGCCCAAGCCACCGGCTTCGTCGCCCATCAGTCCGGTACTCATCGTCGCTTCGCGCATGCTCTTGAGCAGTTCGCGCATAAAAAGGGCCTCGAACTGGCGCGCGGTCTCGCGGATGGCGGCGCGGCTGTCGCGCCCGGCCAGCTGGTTGAGTTGGTTGAGCGAGTTGCTGTCGGCGGCCAGCCCGCGCTGCTGCGCCAGCACCAGCGCAGCGCCCGAGGCAGCGGCAGGCTGGGTGTTCATGCTCAGATCACCTCGAGTTCGGCGCGCAGCGAGCCGGCCGCGCGCAAGGCTTGCAGAATCGAGACCAGATCCATCGGCGTGGCCCCCATGGCGTTGAGGGCGCGCACCACCTCGCTGAGTTGGGTGCTGGCGGGCAGTTGGATCAGCGCCCCGCCCTCTTGGCCGATCTGCACCTCGGCCTGTTCGACCACCACCGGTGGCGTGCCGGGCGGGGCAAACGGCGGTGGCATGGCCACTTGCGGCGTAACGCGGATGGTGACCGTGAGGTTGCCGTGCGCCACCGCCGCCGGGGCCAGGGTCACGCTCTGGTTCATGACCACCGAGCCGGTGCGCGAATTCACCACCACGCGCGCCGTGGGCGGCGCCAGCTGCAGCGGCAACTGCTCGATATCGGCCAAAAAGGCGACGCGCTCGTTGGGGTCGGTCGGGGCGCGCAGGCGCACCACGCGGCCGTCGAGCGCTTGCGCCGTGCCCGCGCCCTTGGCTTGGTTGATCGACAGCGCCACCCGGCGCGCGGTTTGAAAGTCGGCGGCGTTCAGGTTCAGGTCGATGGTGGTGCCGAGCAAAAAAGGCGTGGGCACGCTGCGCTCCACCTGGCCGCCGTTGGGGATGCGACCCACACTCAAGTGGTTGATCACCACCTGGGCGCCGGCGGCTGCGGCCCCGGCGCCGCCGACGATCAAATTGCCCTGTGCCAAGGCGTAGATCTGGCCATCGACCCCGCGCAAGGGCGTGGTGATGAGGGTGCCGCCGCGCAGCGAGCGCGCATTGCCGATCGACGACACCGTGATATCGATGGCCTGCCCCGGCTGGGCAAAGGCCGGCAGCTGCGCCGTGACCAGCACCGCCGCCACGTTGCGCGGCTGAAAGTTGGCGCCCGGCGGCAGGCTCAGGCCGTGTTGCTCGAGGTAGTTGCGCAGCGACTGCGCGCTAAAGGGCATTTGGGCCGCTTGGTCGCCGGTGCCATCGAGCCCCACCACCAGCCCATAGCCGGTCAGCGGGTTGCTGCGCACGCCCTGCACCGAGGCCACGTCTTGAATGCGCGTGCTGGCCTGCAGGGGGGCGGCGGCCAGCAGCCCCATGGCCAACACAGCCAGCGCGGCCCAGAGCGACAGCCCAGCCAACCCTAGGCGGCGGCGCGCTGGCCCCAGCGCCCACACCGCACCCAGAGGCCCTGCGGCAACGCGGGGCCGGGTGGCTCGTGGGGTGGGTAGGCGATTCATCGTACAAACTCCGGTGCGGCGCATGCGGCTGCAAACAGCAGCCGATGAGCCCATTGTGTAAAACTTTAGAACGGCATAAGCGTTAAAAAGAAGCGTGCCAACCAGCCAAATGTGTGCGCATCGGCCTGCGCGCCGCGGCCGCGCGAGAGCACGCGCACGTTGGCCACTTGGGTCGACTGAACCGTGTTGCCGGGTCGGATGGTGCGCGGATCGACCGTGCCCGAAAACTGCAGCACATCCACGTTCTGGTTCACACCGATCTGTTTTTCGCCCACCACCACCAGGTGCCCGTTGGGCAGCACCTGCGTCACCACCGCCGTGATGCTGCCGGCAAAGGTGTGGGTGGCTTCGGTCGAGCCGTCGGCGTTGAAGCTGTTTTCGGTCTCGGCCGCAGTGCGCAAGCGCCCGAGCTCGCGTGCACGCGCCAGCGGAAAAGCGGTCACTCCAGCGCTGAGCTCCGAATTGCGGTTGACCGTGGTCGCGCTCTCTTGCGTGGCGCTGACGCGTTCGCTGATCTGGATAGTGAGCGCATCGCCCACCAAGCGCGCGCGATGGTCTTCAAAGCCCGGACGAAAGGTGGCGGCGGCAAACAGGCTGCCGTTGAGCGGTGCCGCCGGTGCGGCCTGCGCCTGCGGGAAGTCGAGGGTGCGCGGCGCCGGCACCAGATCGACTTGGGGCACTTGCGACAGGGTTTCGCAGCCGCTCAAGACCAGCGCGCCCAGCAGGGTCACCAGCAGCACCGACCCACGTGGGCCGCTGCGTACGGGTCGTACAAAATGCACAGCCATGGGCCTGCGCGGCAGTAAGGGATTCATGATGCGTAATCCGGAAGGTCGGCTGGGTTTAAGGGCGCGGTTGCGGAATCGCTTCAACCCGCTTCAAATCTGCGCCAGCCGCGCCAGCATCTGGTCCGAGGTCTGGACGGCGCGCGAGTTGAGTTCGTAGGCGCGCTGGGTCTGGATCATGGCCACCAGCTCTTGCACCACATTCACGTTGGAACTTTCCAAAAAGCCCTGCAGCACCGGGCCGCGCCCTTCGCTGCCGGGTGCACCCACAGCCGCCTCACCTGAGGCCGCGGTTTCGGTGAATAGGTTTTGACCGCGCGGCTCCAGCCCCGCCGGGTTGATGAAGGTGGCGAGCGTGATCGTGCCCGCCGGCTGTGGCGCCGGGTTGGTGCCCACCAGCACCGTCACCTGACCGTCTGCGCCGATGGTGACGCTGCGCGCATCGCGCGGAATGGTCACCGCGCCGATCACTGGCATGCCGCTGTTGTTCACCAAGCGGCCCTCGGCGGTGATCTTGAAGCTGCCGTCGCGCGTGAAGGCGGTGCTGCCGTCGGGCATTTCGATCTGGAAAAAACCGTCGCCGTTGATCGCCACGTCAAGCTGGTTTTCGGTTTTTTGCAAGCTGCCTTGGGTGAAGGTGCGCGCGGTGGCCACGGTGCGCACCCCCAGCCCGAGCTGCAAACCGGTGGGCAGCTCGGCCTGCTCGGAGTTGGGGGCCCCGACCTGACGCAGATTTTGGTAGATCAAGTCTTCGAACATGGCGCTGCTGCGCTTAAAACCCGTGGTCGAGACGTTGGCCAGATTGTGCGAAATCACGTCGAGCTGGGTTTGCATCGCGCGCATGCCGGTGCTGGCGATCTGCAGTGAGTTAATCATGGTGTGCTCCTAGGGTGCAAAGGGCCGGGTTTAGCCCTGCAGATTCAACAGGCGGGCGGCGGTTTGGTCGTTGCGCTCGGCGTTTTGCAGCATGCGCAGTTGCAGTTCGAACTGGCGCGCCACGCTGATCATGCCCACCATGGCCTCGACCGGGTTCACGTTCGAGCCCTCGAGGGCGCCGTCGATCAGCGTGGCGGTGGCGTCTGCCGGCAGCGGGCCGCCGTCGGCGCTGCGAAACAGGCCATCGTTGCCACGCACCAGGCGCTGCGCTGCGTCGTCGGGCGTGACCAGCTTGAGGCGCCCGAGCGCCTGCGGCGGCTCCTCGCCCACGCGCGCGCTCACCGTGCCGTCGCTGGCGATCATCACCTGGGCGTTGGCCGGCACCGCGATCGGTGCCGCGCCGTCGTCGAGCATCGGCAAGCCATTGACGCCCACCAGCTGCCCTTGGGCCGACACCTGCAAGGCACCGGCGCGGGTGTAGGCCTCGGTGCCGTCGAGCGCCTGCACGGCAAAAAAGGCGCGTCCGGCTGCGGCCACATCGAGGTTGCGTCCGGTCTGGTTGATGGCCCCAGGGGTGTCGAGGTGGCCAGCGGTGGCTTCGAGCGCAAAGGCACGCGTGCTCGCCCCCTCGCCGCGCAGCGGCACCGAGCGGAAGGTGGACATTTCGGCGCGAAAGCCGTTGGTGCTCACGTTGGCCAGGTTGTGCGTGAGCACCTGCTTGCGGTGCATGGCCGCGTTGGCCCCCGACAGGGCTAGATAGATCATGCGGTCCATGCTCGGGCTCCTTGGCGTTTAGTGCGCAGCTTGTGGCATCAGCGCATATTGACCAGGGTCTGCAACACCTGGTCCTGCGTGCGGATGGTCTGCGCGTTGGCCTGGTACGAACGCTGCGCGACCATCATGTTGACCAGCTCTTGGGTCAGTTCGACGTTGGATTCCTCCAACGCATTTTGGCGCACCAAACCCACTCCACCTTCTTGCGGACCGCCCAATGTGGGAGGTCCCGACGCAAAGGTCTGCGCCCAGAAGCCGCCATTGATCGGCTGCAAGCCCTGCAAGTTGCGAAAGTTGGCCAAAGCGACCTGGCCTTCGGCACGCGAAATGCCGTTGGAGTAGCGCGCCATGACCACGCCGTTTTCAGCGATATCGATCGATGTCAGATCGCCGGCGGCATAACCATCTTGGGTCAGGGCAAAAACGCCAAAACGGGAGCCAAACTGGGTCAGGGTGGGGGTGCCGGCAGGGTCTGCCAGAGTGAGGGGAATGGTCAGCGCTGAACTCGGTACGGTGGCGGGAGCGACCGCAGCCGGAATCGTGATGTTCGAGATGGCTGAAGAAACCAACTGGCCATTGGCACCAAAAGTCAGGGCGCCGCCGCCTGCCAACAAGCTGTTGCCATTGTCCAAGCTGGCTGCAATTTGCCAGGTGTTGGCAGCCGTCTTGACGAAATAAAGCTGCACGGCAACCGGGCTGCCTTGCTCATCAAACGCATTGAGCGCGGTACCAAAGCGCTTTTGGGCCTCCGTCAGGGGGGCCGTCGGAGGCGACTCAATCGCCGCACCCGCGTCGAGGTTGGCCGTGATCTCTATGCCTCGACTCAAGGGGTTGGCCGCAGTGATGCCAGAGGCTCGTGGCGGAATCGGCTGACCGGTAGGCAGCGTCAGGTCTCTGGTCACGGCACTGGTGCGCTGACCCAACGCGTCGGTGTCAAAACCTTGCAGGCGCGCGCCGGTGTTGGTGACGATAAAACCGTCTTTATCGAGTTTGAACTCACCGTTTCGGGTAAACAGTGGGCTGCCATCGGGGGCATTGACTTGGAAAAACCCGGCCCCGTTGATGGCCAGATCGAGCTGATTGCCGGTTATTTTTAGGTTGCCCTGCGTAAACAGTTGCGCTATCGCGGCCACTTGCACCCCCATGCCGGCGCTGGCTCCGCCAGTCGCGCCCAAAGCGGCGGCATAAACCTCGGCGAACTCGGCCCGGCTGGCTTTCATGCCGGTGGTGTTGGCGTTGGCGATGTTGTGCCCGATCACCTGGAGGTTGCGTGCAGCCGCGTTCAGGCCTGACAAACCGGTTTGAAAACTCATGTCGTGCTCCAATCAATGCTGGAAATTGGGTTCAAAAAAAGGCCAGCACGTCTTGCTGCTTGAGGGTACTGCCGTCGGCGGCGCGCAGGTGCACTTGGCCTTCGATGATGCCGACCGATTCGACACGCTGGCGCGCCAGCGGCATGGCCGTGAGCGCCTGGCCATTGGCCATGGCGTGCACCTGCATCGAGGCCACGCGCGCCGCATCCACACCTTCGGGCACCCAGTCAAAGTGCTGCAAGCCGGCACCGCGCGGGCCCAGACTGGTGCTGCCCAGCAACTCGCCCGCATGGCCGAGCACATCGACGCGCACGCTGTCGCTGGCTTGGGGCAGGCTGAAGCTGCCCTGCACCACGCCGTTGTGCACACTCAGCGCGTTGCCTTGGGACACTACTTGGCGCCCGACCAAGCTCGCGGCTTGTGCCGCCTGCGTCTGGCCAAACTGCTCGGCCAACGACTTGACGGTCTGGTTGAGCTGCTGGATGCCGGTGACGGTGTTGATCTGCGCCATCTGGCTCGTCATCTGCGCGTTGTCCATGGGATTGAGCGGGTCTTGGTTGCTCAACTGGGCCACAAAGAGCTTGAGGAAGCGGTCTTGCGCCGCTTGCGGATCGGTGGCCTGGCCTTGCGCGCCGCCTTTGGCGTTGTAGGCATCGATCTCGGTGCGGCTCAGGGCAGACATAAACATGGCGAGGCTCCGGTGTGCGCTTATTGGCCCATCTGCAGCGTGCGCAGCAGCAGGTGTTTGGCGGTGTTCATGACTTCGACGTTGTTCTGGTACGAGCGCGAGGCCGAGATCATGTTGACCATTTCTTCGACCGGATTCACGTTGGAGTGCGTCACGTAGCCCTCGCCGTCGGCGTTGGGGTGCTGCGGGTTAAACACGCGCCGGTTGGGCACTTGGCTTTCGATCACGTCTTGCACCCGCACCCCTTGCGAAGCCGGGTTGTTGCCCATAGGCACGGTCTGAAAAACCACCTGACGCGCGCGGAAGGCCTGGCCATCGGGACCGGCCACGGCGTCGGCGTTGGCCAAATTGCTGGCCACGGTGTTGAGGCGCTGCGCTTGGGCGCTGATGGCGCTGCCCGAGACGCTGAAAATGGTGAACATCGACATGATGGTGCTCCTTTACTGGCCTTGGATGGCACTGAGCATGGTGCGCACGTGGCCGTTGATGAAGCGCAGCGTGGACTCGTACTGCACCGCGTTGTGGATGAAGTTGGCGCGCTGTTGGTCTAGGTCCACGGTGTTGCCGTCGAGGCTGGGCTGGGTCTGGACGCTGTACTGCACGCGGTTGCGGTCGGGTACGTCGGCCAGGGCCGATGCTGTGCGCAGATGCTGGGCGTTGCCGCCGGTGAGCACTGGCATGGCCCCGGCGCGCAGCTCGGGGCCGCGCGAGCGCACGCTGTCCATTGCTTGGCGAAAATCGAAGTCGCGCGCCACAAAGCCGGGCGTGTCGGCGTTGGCGATGTTGCTGGCCAACACCTGCTGGCGGTGGGCCCGCAACTGCAGCGCGTCCGAGAAGAACTCGAGACGCCGGGTCAGTGGCTCAAACATCTTGCGCTCCTGCGGCTTGCGGTTGGGGGGCGCTTGCAGCGAATCCGGCCCCGATGCCGCGATTGTGGAAAACTTGAGCCCTGGTTAAGCCCTGAATAAGCGGCCTGTAAGCCGGTTATTTCCGCTCAACTCACGCCCACGACCGGGCTACAGTGCTGCAACACAGTTCATGCCCATACCTGCCCCCATGCGCCCGAACCCACTCTGCTCCTGCCAAAGACCGCAGCGCAGCCACGTGCGGCGTGCCGCCCTGCTGCTGGGGTGGGTATTGGCGCTCGCAATGGGCTTGAGCGGTGCCGCCGCCTCCACCCAGCCCAGCCCGGCACACCAGGCCTGGTCGCAACAGACCGAGCGCTGGATCAACGAACAGCTGATCGCCCAAGCCAGCTCCGACTTGCCCTTGCGCCCCGAGGTGGTGGTTGGGCGCTTCGACAGCCGTCTGCAATTGGCCCCATGCGCCCGTGTCGAACCCTTTATGCCCAACAACACGCGGCTCTGGGGCCGCACCCGCATCGGGCTGCGCTGCGTGCAAGGCCCGGTGGCTTGGACGGTGTTTTTGCCCATCGAGGTGCGCGCCTGGGGCCCGGCTTGGGTCATCCGCCAGCCAGTGCGAGCCGGTACCACCTTGACCCAGTCCGACTTAGAGCTCACCGAGATCGACTGGGCCGCGCACCCCTCGCCACCGCTGACCCGCTCCGAGCAATGGCTGGGCCTGGCGGCGGTCAGCGCGCTGCAACCTGGGCAAGTGCTGCGCAACGGCATGGTGCGCGCACCGCAAATGTTTGCCTCGGGCAGCCAAGTAAAATTGCAACTCGATGGCGCGGGCTTTACACTAAGCGCCAGTGGTACCGCGCTCAGCCACGGGGTGCTCGGCCAAGCGGTGCGGGTGCGGCTACCGAATCGGCAAATCGTCAACGGGGTGGTCATCAACGCCGACACAGTCGCTGTACGCCTGTGACACCAGCGCCATAGCCAGAACCGCAAAAAAAGGTTAAAGTCGGGCTTCATTCGGCCGATAAGGCTCTCAAGTGCCCCTCTTATCTGGGGGTTTGGAGCGCGTCATGAACGTCAATCACCTCACCGACAAGCCTGCTGCAGTTAGTCCGTCCACGCGAATGTTGGATCGGGCAGCCGTGCCCGCTCAGGCGGTTGGCAGCACCGGGTCCGCAACCGCGGCCAGTGTCGAGGTGCGGCTTTCGGCCGTGACCCAGACCATGACCAATAACGTGGCGCGCTCCGGCGCCGACGTTTTCAACGCCGAAAAGGTGCAGGCCATGCGCAGCGCAATCCAAAACGGTTCGTTTTCGGTCAACGCCGAAGCCATCGCCGATCAGGTGCTGGTTCAGGCGCGTGAAATGCTCGGCGTGGCGGCCTCTGCACCCCGCTCTGAAACCGGCTCTGCCCCCATGCGATGAGCAACCCGGGTTTGGTGCGCAAGCCCCCGCCCACCCCTGCTGGCGACCCCGGTTGGCGCGCGGCACTTGAGACCTTGACGGCCTTGCGCGGGGCTGTTGCTGCGGTGCAGCGCTTGGCGCTGGAATCTATAGATGGCGAAAACGCGGATGCCTTGGTTGCTGCCGTCGCAGAACTGAACCGGTCTATGGCCCACCACCTGCCGCTGCTGCAGAAAACCGCCACGCAGGGCGCGGCCGTACCTGCTGAGGTTGCATTGCAATTGCAGCGCCTAGGCGCCGATATCCAGCAAATCAGCCAGACCAACACCCGCCTGTCGGCACAAGCGCAGCGTGCGCTTGATGTGCTTTTCCCAGCCGACGCCGTCAAAGCCTATAGCCGCCTGGCTGGGCGCGCCAGCCCGTTTGCCTCGAGCAACGGGGCAGCATCGGGCTACTTCAAAACCTGAAACGCCGAAGCTGTTTGGGCCCGCGTGCTTTAGTGGGCACGAAGCCGGGCCCGCAGCCGGGCGATCGACTGGCTGTGCAACTGGCTCACGCGCGACTCGGTCACACCCAATACGGCAGCGATCTCTTTGAGGTTCATGTCATGTTCGTAATACATGCTCATCACGTGCTGCTCGCGCTCGGGCAGTTTGTTGATGCCCTCGACCAAGGCCGCACGCATGCGCTGCACGCTCAACTGAGCCTGTGGGTTGGCACCTTCGTCGGCGGGCAAAAAGCGGTCAAGAAACGGCTCGTCTTCCGTCCCGCCGGTCAAGTCCTCGAGATAGACCAGCTGCGAGCCGCGCACCCGGCCCAGCATCTCCTGGTATTCGGGCAGCGACAGCCCGAGCTCGAGCGCGATCTCGGATTCACGCGGTGCCCGCTGCAGGCGCTGTTCCAGCCGTTGCACCGCCGCCTCGATGTCTTTTTGTTGCTTGCGCGAGCTGCGTGAGAGCCAGTCGCCGTCGCGCAACTCGTCGAGCATGGCGCCACGGATGCGCTGACTGGCAAAGGTCTCGAATTGCACCCCTTGCGCCGGGTCGTAGCGCGTCAGGGCTTCGTTGAGACCGATCATCCCAACCTGGATCAGGTCATCGATATCGACGCTGGCGGGCAGTCGCGCCATCAAATGATGCGCCAAACGGAGCACCAAAGGGCTATGGCGTCTGAGTTGGGCATCGCGGTCAAGCGTGCCTTTGGCGGTGTACATCAGAAACTGAGCGGGTCTGGTCGGCTGAAAGCGCGAAAAACTGGTGTGAAAAGGAATGTACATGGGGTTGTCTCACGCTATCTTGCAGCACCAACGCCGTTTCCAGAACCCGTTGCATGCAGGATTCGCCAGCCGCTGGGTCCAAGACACCCCGCTGACGATCATACCCGAGTGGCCACACCGCTGGCCTCAGACCCAGGTGACGCAAAGCCTGCTGACGCAGTGTTCGAACCGGATCTGGCTCTATGCCTCGATCCCAATTCGCAGACTGGCTCGCGGCTAGGTCGGCATCGGGCAGCCACAGCACCAGCGCCTGCAGGGCCGCCACCTGCCACAACACCTTGATGGCGTTGTAGGCGCTCACCAAGCTCGCCGGGGCCGCATTGAGCAGCACCAGCGGGCGCGCCTGGGTATCGGCCAACCGCACCGCCCACGCCTCCAGCGGGGCCTGCCAGAGCAACACCCCAGATTCGGGCAGCGCCTGCTCCGACTGCTCCAGCCAAACGCTCGACTTGGAAAGCGCGCCACCGGTCTCGGGCATGCCATCGAGCGGCAGCACGCTTAAACCCAAATCCATCAAACCGTCTTCGAGCCGCAGCAGTGCCGCCTGCGCCAGCGCCGGGTCGGGGTTGTGCACCACCGGCAACAAGCGCTTGGGGGGCTGCAAGTGCAGGGCCGCGAGCCCTGTGGCTTGGTCGAAGCCGGATTCAAACATGGCGGCCATCCAAAGGCACCCGCACCTGGCCCGATTCGGTAAAGTAGAAGGGCAGCTCGGCCTCTTTGGGGTCAAAAGACGATTTGCTGCTGGTGGCCATTGATAAACGCACCAGCGTCGGGGCATCAGGGCGCTGCCAGTCCTCTGGCACGCGCTGACCCGTGCTCAGGCCGCGCAGCACCAGCTGGTGCCGGATCAAGGTGTCGAGCGCCGGCCCGAGCTTCGCGGCTTCATCGAGTTTGGACAAAATCACGCCGTGTAGGCCGCTGCCCACGTAGGCGTGCACCACCTCGTCGAGCGTGTCGCCGTGGGCGCCGGCGTTGAGCACCAGCAGTTTTTTGATGCTGGGTGAGTCCAGCAGCTCCATCATCTCGGCGATGCGTGGGTCTTTTTGCCCAAGCCCGGCGGTGTCGATGATCACCATGCGCTTGTTGGCCAGCAGCTCGAGCAAGTCTTGCAGCGCCGCGCGGTCGTGCGCCAGGTGCGCCACCACGCCCAGCATGCGGGCATAGGAGCGCAGCTGCTCGTAGCCGGCCACGCGGTAGCTGTCGAGCGTGATCAGGCCGACGCTGCTGGGCCCATAGGTCTGCACGCACTGCGCCGCCAACTTGGCGGCGGTGGTGGTTTTGCCCACTCCGGTGGCTCCCACCAGCGCAAACACCCCGCCCTCGTCGCACAGCTGGCCCGCTTCGCGGTGGGTGCGCAGGTTGCGCGCCAACACCTCTTGCGTCCAGCGAAAGGCCTCGGCAGGAGCGTAGCGCTCGGGCAGGCGCTCCATCACGGCGCGCGCCACCGTGGGCGAGTAACCGCAGCGGATGAGTTTGAGCAGCAGACCGGCCTCGATCGGGTTTTGCTTGGCCTGACCGAGCCAAGCCAAGGTGCTCAGGCGCTCTTCCATCAGCGTTTGCAGCTTGTCGATTTGCTCGGTCAGGCGCGCAGCGGCATTGGGCGTGGCTTCAGCCTTGGGAATTTTGGGCGCTTCGGGCGCCGGACTGGACTGCGCAGGCCGAGCTTTGGGCTTGGTTGCTTCAGGCGCGGACTGGGTGAAGCGCAAGCGGAAGTCGTGCTCGTCTGGCTGGACCCGAAAGCCATCGCGCTCGGGCGCTGCGAGGCGTGGAGGCGCCGCGCCCTGGGCGTGAGTGGGCTCGCTGGGCATGGGCTCCGAACGCTGGGGACTTTGCATGGCTTCGCGGCGCTTGCGCAGCATGCGCTCGCGCACGTAGTCTTGGAACGACAAGGTGCTCATGGCCATGGTTTCGGTGTCTTGGGCCACGCTGCCGCCCGCCGGCTGGCGCGGCAACTGGCTCTCGGCGCGCTGCTGCAGGTTGGCGCGCTGCGTGCGTTCCTCGGGGCGCTGCGCCGGCTTGGGGGCAGCCGCGACCTGCGTGCGCAACTGCCCCAAGTCTTCCTCGCTGGTGGCCACCACTTCAAAGCCCTGATCAACGGAGCGGCTCGACAAAATCACGGCGCTGTCGCCAAAAGTGGCCTTGGCCAGCGCCATGGCTTCGCGCGAGTTGGGGGCTATAAAGCGTTGGGCGTTCATGCGGGCTCTCCAAGTATTGGGCCGATGCGGATCAAATGGGTGTCAGGAATTTCGCTGTGCGCCAGCACCTGCAGGCGGGGCGCCGCGCGTTTGAGCAGGCGCGCCATGGCGCTGCGAATGGCGTCGGGCACCAGCAGGCAGGCCGGGATGCCTTTCTCTTCCTGCCGGTTCGAGACCTGGGCCGCCGACTGGGTGAGCAGTTCGGCCACGCCGGGGTCGAGCGCACCCGAGCCCTGCCCGCTCAGGGCCTGGGTGAGCAAGCGCTCGAGCCCGGGCTCGATGGCGATCACTTCCAGTTCGCTCACCGGGCCGTAGATTTGCTGCACGATGGCGGGCGCCAGCGCCTGCCGAATGCGCCGCGCCAGTTCGGCCGGGTCTTGCGTCTGGCCGGCGTGTTCGGCCAAGGCCTCGACGATGGTGCGCACGTCGCGGATGTGCACCGACTCTTCGAGCAGCAGCTGCAGCACCTTGTGAAATACGCCGATGGGCACCATGGCCGGAACCACTTCCTCGATCAGTTTGGGGGCCAGTTTGGCCACGTGCGCCACCAGCTCCTGCACCTCGGTGCGGCTCAGCAATCTGGCGGCATGGACTTGCATCAAGTGTGACAAATGCGTGGCCAGCACGGTCTCGGAATCAACCACGGTGTAACCGGCCATTTGCGCGTTTTCTTTTTGCCGCTCCTCGATCCAGTGCGCCGGCAGGCCAAAGGCGGGGTCGGTGGTGGCGGTGCCGATGAGCGGGGTGCGGATGTGCCCCGGGTTGATGGCCATGAACTGGCCCGGGAACACCTCGCCCTCGCCCACCACCACGCCGCGCAGCGCGATGCGGTAGCTGCTGGGGCGCAGCTCGAGGTTGTCGCGCACGTGCACCGGCGGCGGCAAGAAGCCCACGTCTTGGGCGAATTTTTTGCGCACGCCCTTGATGCGCGTGAGCAAATCGCCCTGGCGCGCTTTGTCCACCAGCGGAATCAGGCGGTAGCCCAGCTCCAGGCCCAGCAGATCGACCGGTTGCATGTCGTTCCACGAGGCCTCACCGTCGCTGGGGGCGGGCGCATTGGCCTGCTGCTGCGCCAGCTCGCTGGCCGCCTGCGCCTGGCGCTGCTGCCAACCGATCCAGAACGCCGCCCCCCCGAGGGCAAAGGCAAAGCTGAGGAACACCACATTGGGCATGCCCGGAATGATGCCCAGCAAAAACAGCACCAGCGCGCTGATTCCCAGCACCTTGGGCGAATCGAACACTTGGCCGACGATCTGCTGCCCCAGGTCTTCTTCTTTGCCCACGCGCGAGACCACCATCGCCGCCGCCACCGAGATCAGCAGCGCCGGCACCTGCGCCGCCAGCGCGTCGCCGATGGCCAGCGTGATGTAAGTGGCCGAGGCATCGCTGGCGCTCATGCTGTGCTGCAACATGCCGATCGCAAAACCACCGATCATGGTGATGAGCAGGATCAGGATGCCGGCAATGGCGTCGCCGCGCACAAACTTGGCGGCACCGTCCATGTTGCCAAAAAAGTCGGCTTCCTCGGCCACTTCGGCGCGGCGCTGCTTGGCCTCTTTGTCGGTGATGATGCCGGCGTTGAGGTCGGCGTCGATCGCCATCTGCTTGCCCGGCATGGCGTCGAGCGTGAAGCGCGCGCCCACTTCGGCGATGCGCTCGGCGCCTTTGGTGACCACCACAAAGTTGATCACCACCAAGATCAGGAACACGATCACGCCCACGGCGAAGTTGCCACCCACCAAAAAGGTGCCAAAGGCCTCGATCACGTTGCCGGCTGCCCCTGTGCCTTGGTGCCCTTCCATCAGCACCACGCGGGTCGAAGCCACGTTGAGCGCCAGCCGCATCAGCGTGGTCAGCAGCAGCACGGTCGGAAAGACGATGAAGTCCATCGCCCGCCGCATATAAGCCGCCACCATCATCACCATCAGGGCGATGGCGATGTTGAGGGTAAAGAGCAGGTCGAGCAGCCACGGCGGCAGCGGCAGCACCAGCATGGCCAGCACCAGCATCACCAGAATGGGCACGGCGATCACGGCGGCATAACCGCTGCCGGGGCCAAACCAGCGTTGTAGGGTTTGCAATAGGGCGTTCATGGGAGCATCGTGTTTGAGCGCGCTGGCTTAGGCCTGCGCTGGCGCCACGTCGTGGCCCTGATGCGGGTCGAGCTCGGGGGGCACGTGGGGCTTGGGCGGCTGGCCCGGCATGGAGCCTTGGCCGCGCAGCGCAGCGCGCAGGCGGTACACATAGGCCAACACCTGGGCCACGGCGGTGAACAGCGCCGCCGGCACCTGCTGGTTGATTTCAGTGTGGGTGTACAGCGCGCGCGCCAGCATGGGCGACTGCAACACCGGCACCTGGTGCAGCTTGGCCATGTCGCGGATGCGCAGCGCGTTCAGGTCGGCCCCCTTGGCGATCACGTGCGGCGCAGCCATGGTTTTTTCGTCGTACTTGAGCGCCACGGCGTAGTGGGTCGGGTTCATCAGCACCAGGTCGGCCGCCGGTACCTGGGCCACGCTGCTGCCTTGTGCCAGTTCACGCTGGCGTTGCATGCGCTTGGCGCGCAACCACGGGTTGCCCTCGGTTTCCTTGTGCTCTTCGACCACCTCTTGGTGCGACATCTTGAGGTTGCGCCGGTGCAGATACTGCTGCAGCGGCACATCGATCAGGGCCACCAGCAGCATCACCAGCAGCAAGCCACCGACACCCAGCATGAACCACTGCCCCAACTGCACGATCGAGCTCTCGAGCGGGCGCAGCAACAGGGAGCCAAAAGCCGGCAAATGGCTGCTCACAAACCACCACCCCACCAGCGCCAACAAGACCGAAACCGCAAGCAGCTTGAGCAGCTCGAACAGCTGCTGCATCGAAAACAGCCTTCCAAAGCCACTGATGAGGCCGATTTTGCTCAAATCGAGCTCCAGCGGCTTGAAGCTCCAGGCGAAGGAGCCCGCCGCCACCATCGATAGAGCCGCCAACACCGCCACAGCCAGCGCCAGCGGCAGGTAGTACAGCAGGGCGGTGTACATGGCCAGCGCCAGCACCTCGAGCATGACCTCCGGGTGGCGCAGCGACTCGGCGTTGAAGCGGTAGCTGATGCGCATGACCTGGCCCATGCGCTCGTAGGCCCAGGCGGTGCTGAGCCACAGCAGCACCATGCCGCCGGCCACCACCACCAGATTGCTTAAATCTTTGGCGCGCGGCACCTGACCGTCCTCGCGCGCCTTTTGCAGGCGCCGCGGGGTAGCGGGTAGGTTTTTGTCTTGGGAGGATTCCATGGGCGGCCGACGCTGGGTTGACCGCATTGTCTGGTGCGCACCAGATTTCTAAAGCCCGATTAGCCCCACCTAAACCGAGCTGTTTGCACTTAACACGCGCCTCAGGCAGGCGCGATTTTTTAGAACCCTAGGCTGGCGAGCAGATCGTCCACTTGGGACTGGTCGGTGACCACGTCGGTGCGGCCTTCGGGGTTGACCACTGGGCCGGCCAACTGCTCGCGCCGCACCGCAGGGGCCGGCGCGGCAAGCGCGGCGGGCTGCGGCGCCGCCTCGGACTGCGCGTGCGCGGCCGATTCGAGCAGCAGTTGCAGCAGTTGCTCCTCGATGGTGGCGGCCAGCGTCACCACTTTCTTGATCACCTGCCCGGTGAGGTCGTGAAAGTCTTGCGCCAACATGATATCGGTCAGGTGCGCGTCGGTGCGCTCGGTGCTGTGCTGGATTTTTTGCGACCACTCGAGCAGCTCAGGCATGGCCCATTTGAGGCCCGGAACAGCCCCGATGGTGTCGAGCAGTTGCTGGCTGTGCAGGCGCACGGCGTCTTGCTCGGCCTTGGCCTCATCGACGCGGTTGAGCACCTTTTCGGCCGCATCGCCGGTCAGGCGCGCGATGTATTGCAGACGGCTGCGGGCGTCGGGGAGTTCATCGACGGCCCCCTTGAGCACCGGGGTGTAGCCCAGCTCGTTGAGCGCATCATGCAACTGGCGCGTGATGCGCCCGAGTCGCTGAAACATTTCGGCCTGATGTTCGTGCGTGTGCTGATCCATATCCCTGCCCTGTACTTGCCTTGCTGCGCTCACCAGCCCATTTTTTTGAAAATATTGGCCAGCTTTTCTTCCAGCGTGGCTTTGGTAAAAGGCTTGACGATGTAGCCGGCCGCACCCCCTTGAGCAGCAGCGATGATGTCTTCTTTGCGCGCCTCGGCCGTGACCATGAGCACCGGCAGGTGTTTGAGCTTGTCGTCGGCCTTGATCTGCGTCAGCAGCTCAAAACCGTTCATATTGGGCATGTTGATGTCGGAGACGACAAAATCGAACTTGCCGTTGCGCAACTTGTGCAAGGCCACCACGCCGTCTTCAGCCTCGTCGGCATCGGCATGGCCGATTTCCTTGAGCAGGTTGCGCACGATGCGGCGCATGGTGGAGAAGTCGTCGACGATAAGAAAACGCAATTCGGGCATGGCTATATCCAGTACGGGGTACGCGGGTGTCGAGTGTAACTATACCTGCAGCAGGCGGACATTCAACGGGCCCCCATCGGCGGCAATAAGTTAGGGAGAGGCGGCAGATTGACGGCACCCGGAGTGGCACCTTGTCTGGTAGCGTCAGGCGCTGCGTCAGGTGGAGCAGGAGCAGCTGGAGCAACGCCTTCTATGGCGCGCGTCATGCGATCCTCAGCCTCTTGCGTCAGCACCAAAATGCTGATGCGGCGGTTGCGTGGGTCCAGCGGCTCCTCGGGCAGCAAGGGTTGGCTCGGTCCCATACCCACCACGCGAGCGATTTTGGTTTCGGGCAAACCAGCCGCCATCAGTTCGCGCCGCGAGGCGTTGGCGCGATCGGCCGACAGCTCCCAGTTGCTGTAGCCCAGTGCGCCGCGGCCAAAGGGGGCGGCGTCGGTATGGCCGGAAATCGAAATCCGATTCTCGACCGTTCCCATCGACACCGCGATTTGGCGCAAAATGCTGCGCAAATGGGGCTCGACCACCGGACTGCCGGTACCAAACATAGGGCGATTGAGCTCATCGACGATCTGGATGTAGAGCCCATCTTGCACCATCTCGAGCCGGATCTGTTCGCCGTACTCGGCCAACTGCGGATTGGCCGCAATCGCCTGCTCGATCTGGCCGCGCAGGTTTTCGATGCGCTGGCGGTCCAGCGCCAGTTGGGCTTGGCGCAGTTGCTGTTCGTGGATGACTATCTGCGGCGGCTGCTGGGCCGGATCGTCGGGCGGCGTCAGCGGCGCTTCGGGGCGCAGCAAGTCTGCGCCGCCACCAGGCAAGATCGTGGCCGCGCCCGCTGCCGGATCGCCAAACAACGCCACCATGATCGGGACATTGAAGTGATCGGCAATGCCGCCACGCTGCTCGTCGGTGGTCGCGCCCAACAGCCAGAGCAGCAAAAAGAGCGCCATCATCGCCGTCACAAAGTCGGCATAGGCGATCTTCCAGGCACCGCCGTGCGCACCATGCGCAGTTTTCTTGATGCGCTTGATGATAATGGGCTGTAGCGGCTTGCCGGTGGCGCTCATGGTTGCGTCTCAACAGGGCTGGGTCTGGCTGGAAGGCGCTGGCTTTTCATTTCTTTTGCTTCACGTGTCCTTCGAGCTCGACGAAGCTGGGGCGTTCCGCCGAGTAAAGCACCTTGCGCCCAAACTCGATCGCCGTCATGGGGGGGTAGCCCTGCATGCTGGCCAGCAAGGTGGTTTTGATGCACTGCAGTTCTTTGGTGTCCTCGTCGAGCTTTTGCTCGAGGGTGCCTGCCAGCGGCTCGAAAATCGCATAACCCAGAAAAATCCCCAAAAACGCACCCAGCAAGGCCGCGCCGATCTTGGCCCCCAACACCTCGGGCGGCTCGGTCACCGAACCCATGGTTTGGATCACCCCCAACACCGCCGCCACGATGCCAAAAGCCGGCAGCGCACCCGCCAAGCGCGCATACGCCGCCACCACCACATGGCCCTCGTTGTGGTGGGCTTCGATCTCGCTGTCCATGATGGACTCGATCTCGTGCGCGTTCAGGTTGCCCGAAACCATCATGCGCAAATAGTCGGTGATGAACTCGACTGTGTGGTGGTCGGTGGCGATCGCCGGGTATTTCTGGAACAAGGCCGAATCTTGCGGATTTTCGACGTCGGACTCGATCGCCATCAGGCCTTCTTTGCGCGCTTTTTGCAAGATGTCGTAGAGCAAGGCCAGCAGCTCCATGTAGCGCGCCTTGGTGTACTTGGAGGATTTCATGGCGCGGCCAATGCCGGCCAGCGCGCCCTTGAGCACCTTGGGCTCGTTGTTGATGACGAAGGCGCCCAAGGCCCCGCCCATGATGATCATCATCTTGACCGGGAGCGCGATCAAAATCGGGCCCATCTTGCCGCCGGCAATCACATAACCGCCGAAGATGCAGCCTATGCCAAATAACAAACCAAAGATCAGCTTCATGCGTCTTGCCGCCTTGTGCAGATGTTGCTGCCTGAGCTATAGACCCGCTCGAGCCGAGTCATTTCGAGCCTGCAGAGCCGCCCAGCCACTGCTGCGCCCAGCGCCAAGCGCGCCACGAGCGCCAACCCCAGCGCAGCGCCGTGCGCGGCTTGCGCGCCAGCACCAGCAGGCCCAAAGCCAGCACCCAAGGGCGCTGGCGCACCCAAGCCACGCCGCGCTGGGTGCCGTCGAGCACCTGCCAAGCCGGCGCCAGCGCCTGCACCTGCTGCTCGAGGCTGTGACGCAACTGGGCCGACTGCTGCTGCAGCAAGGCGCGGCGTTGCCAGTAGGCGGCGCGGCTGGCATTCATGGCCGCAGCTTTTGGGCATCAGCCGCGAGTTCGGCGCGTGTGGCCTCGAACCAGTTGCGCTCGCGCTGCCAGTTGCGCCACGCCCAAACCGCAGCCACCGCACCTAAGGTGAGGAAGATGAAGGTAAAAGCGGCCAAGGCCAGCACGCGCATGGGCGTGTCCCACCAGAGCACGGTCAGCAACACCGCCAGAAAGGCCAGCCCGAGCAGGAGCAAGCACAGCGCCGCCCAGCCCAGCAGCAGCAGCGCCACCACGGCTTGGGCGTGGCTGCGGCCTTCGAGCGCCACCAGCTCCAGCCGCACCCGCGCCAGCGCGACCGTGTCGCGCACCACGCCACGCAGGGCCGAAGTCCAAGTGGGGCGGGCGACTTGCGGCCCGCCCTCGGGGGTCAGCGAGGGCATGAAGGCTTCAGGCCAGCGCTGCGCTCAGCGGCGGCTGATCAGCAGGCCCAGCAGCAGCCCGACACCGGCGGCGACGCCGATCGAGGTCCATGGGTGCTCGTGCACATAGTGGTCGGTGGCGCGGCAGGCGTCGCGCGCTTTGAGGCGCAGGTCGTCTTCGAGGCTGCCGAGTTTGTGGCGCGCGTTGCGCAGGTTGTCTTGCATGCGCTCGCGCAGTTCGGCCACGCGCTCGCCGGTCTGGTGCGCGGTGGCGGCCAGCAGATCTTCGGCGTCGGCGACCACGACTTTGAGGTCGGCGACCAGTTTGTCTTTGGAGGGTTGAATGGCGTCGGACATGGGTGTACTCCAGCAGGGTTGAGGAACGAAGAAAGCAATTAAACCACTATATCAGGCCCGCACGGCATCCGGGTTGCGCAGTCGGATATGCAGCTCGCGCAGTTGCTTTTCGTCCACGGCGCTCGGGGCCTGCGTCAGCAGACACTGGGCGCGCTGGGTTTTGGGGAAGGCGATCACGTCGCGGATCGACTCGGCCCCGGTCATGAGCGTGATCAGGCGATCGAGCCCAAACGCCAGCCCACCGTGCGGCGGTGCGCCGTACTGCAGCGCGTCGAGCAAAAAGCCGAACTTGGACTGCGCTTCTTCCGGGCCGATGCCCAACGCGGCGAAGACCTGGCTTTGCACCTCGGCGCGGTGGATGCGCACGCTGCCGCCGCCCAGTTCCCAGCCGTTGAGCACCATGTCGTAGGCCTGCGCGACGCAGCGCCCGGGCTCGCTGGCCATGTAGGGTTCGTGGCCAGCTTTGGGGGCGGTGAAAGGGTGGTGCACGGCGTTCCAGCGCGCCGCGTCGTCGTCGTATTCGAACATCGGGAAATCGACCACCCACAGCGGCGCCCAACGCTGCTCGAACAGGCCGTTGGCCTTGGCAAAGTCGCTGTGGCCGATCTTGAGCCGCAAGGCGCCGATGGCGTCGTTGACGATCTTGGCCTTGTCGGCACCGAAGAACAACAAGTCGCCGCTCTGCGCGCCGCTGCGCGCCAGCACCGCCGCCAGCGCCGCGTCGTCGAGGTTTTTCACGATCGGGCTTTGCAGGCCGTCGCGGCCCGCAGCCAGGTCGTTGACCTTGATCCAGGCCAGCCCTTTGGCGCCGTAGATTTTCACGAACTCGGTGTAGGCGTCGATCTCGGAGCGGCTCAGGGCCGCGCCGCCGGGCACGCGCAGCGCCACCACGCGCCCGCCCTTCATCTGCGCCGCGCTGCTAAAGACCTTGAACTCGACGCCGGCCATGATGTCGGTGAGCTCGGTGAACTCGAGCTGCACGCGCAAGTCGGGTTTGTCGGAGCCAAAGCGGTGCATGGCTTCGGCGTAGGCCATGACCGGGAACGCGCCCAACTCCACACCCAGCGTGCTGCGAAACACCTCGGTGATCATGCGCTGGAACAGGTCGCGAATCTCTTGCTCGCTCAGAAACGAGGTCTCGATGTCGATCTGGGTGAACTCGGGCTGGCGGTCGGCGCGCAGGTCTTCGTCGCGAAAGCACTTGGTGATCTGGTAGTAGCGGTCGTAGCCGGCCACCATGAGCAGCTGCTTGAACAACTGCGGCGACTGCGGCAGCGCAAAAAAGTGGCCGTCGTGCACGCGGCTGGGCACGAGGTAGTCGCGCGCGCCCTCGGGCGTGCTCTTGGTGAGCATCGGGGTTTCGATGTCGATGAAGCCGTGCGCGTCGAGGAACTGACGCACCGCCATCGCCACGCGGTAGCGCAGCATCAGGTTGCGCTGCATGGCGGGGCGGCGCAGATCGAGCACACGGTGCGTCAGGCGCGTGGTCTCGCTCAGGTTGTCGTCGTCGAGCGTGAATGGCGGCGTGACCGAGGGGTTGAGCACCGTGATGGCGTGGCAGAGCAGCTCCACCTGTCCGCTCTTGATGGCTTCGTTGGCGGTGCCGGCCGGGCGCGCGCGCACCACCCCCTGGATTTGGACGCAAAACTCGTTGCGCAAGCCCTCGGCGCTGGCAAACATCTCGGGCCGGTCGGGGTCGCAGACCACTTGCAGCGTGCCTTCACGGTCGCGCAGGTCGATGAAGATCACGCCGCCGTGGTCGCGCCGGCGGTTGACCCAGCCGCACAGGCTGACGGCTTGGCCCAGCAGGGCTTCGGTGACCAAACCGCAATAGTGGCTGCGCATCGACATGTAAAGGCTTTCAAAAACAGGTGATCAAACAGGTGAAGCAAGGGCTCAAAGGCGCAGCGGTGGCGCGCCCGGCCCAGAGGGTGCGCGCAGGACTTGGGCCACGGCAAGGCGTAGCGCCAAGGTGGGCATCAGGCTTGGCCTTGGCACGCGGCCGCACAGGCGGGCTGGCCACAGGGTGGGGGTGCCGCCGCAGCCGCCGCGGGCTGGCCGGCAGGCTCGGCAGCAGCGCCCGGCTTGGCCGCGGCACCGGAGCCGTTGCGAAAATCGGTGCAGTACCAGCCTGAGCCCTTGAGCTGGAAACCGGCGGCGGTGAGCTGCTTCTTGAAGCTCTCGGCCCCGCAAACCGGGCAGGTGCTGAGGGGGTCGGCCGAGATTTTTTGCAGCACGTCTTTGGCGTGGCCGCAGGACTCACACTGATAGGCGTAGATGGGCATGGGGTGTACCTGTGCAAATCGGGGAATGGGGGGTGTTTGAAACGGGTTCGAACCCAGCATTTTAGCTGGGGCCGGCGCACACCATTTCAAGCCCCTAGACGCAGCTTGGGCCTAGCTGCTCGGGGCTTTGGCGCTTGCCCTCACCACAAGCTGACGCGCACATAAAGCTGCATCGCCAGCAGCCCCAGCACGAAGCCCACGCCGCCATAAATGATGCCCTGCAGCAGCCGGTTGGTGCGGCGCTGCTCTTGCACCAGCTCCTGCACCTCGCGCCGCAGGTCGGTCGGGCGCTGCTGCAGGTAGTCGTGCAGCAACCGCGGCAGGGCGGGCAGCAGCTTGGCGTACAGCGGCGCTTCGGCCTTGAGCTGCTGCCACAGGCGCTGCGGCCCCACCTGCTCGAGCATCCACTTTTCCAGAAAAGGCTTGGCCGTGCTCCAGAGGTCGAGATCGGGGTCGAGTTCGCGCCCCAAGCCTTCGATGTTGAGCAGGGTTTTTTGCAGCAGCACCAGCTGCGGTTGGATTTCGACCTGAAAGCGGCGCGAGGTCTGGAACAGCCGCATGAGCACCATGCCGAGCGAGATGTCCTTCAAAGGTCGGTCGAAATAGGGCTCGCACACGGCGCGGATGGCGGCCTCGAGCTCGTCGATGCGGGTGTGCGGCGGGGCCCAGCCGCTTTCCACGTGCAGTTCGGCCACGCGCTTGTAGTCGCGCCTGAAAAAAGCGGTGAAGTTTTGCGCCAGATACTCTTTGTCGGTCGGCGTGAGGGTGCCGACGATGCCAAAGTCGAGCGAGATCAGGCGCCCAAAGGTCGCGGGCTCGAGGCTGACCTGGATGTTGCCGGGGTGCATGTCGGCATGGAAAAACCCGTCGCGAAACACCTGGGTAAAAAAGATCGTCACCCCTTCGCGCGCCACGCGCGGGATGTCCACCCCGGCCGCACGCAGCCGCTCGACTTGGCTGATGGGCACGCCGCGCATGCGCTCCATCACCAGCACGTCGTTGCGGCACCAGTCCCAATGCATTTCGGGGATCAAGACCAGATCGAGGTCTTGCATGTTGCGGCGCAACTGGGCCGCGTTGGAGGCTTCGCGCACCAAGTCGAGCTCGTCGTGCAGGTATTTGTCGAATTCGGCCACCACTTGGCGCGGTTTCAGGCGCTTGCCATCGACCGAGAGCCGCTCCACCCAGCCGGCCATCAGGCGCATGAGGCCGAGGTCTTTTTCGATCACGGGCTGCATGCCCGGGCGCAGCACCTTGACTGCCACCTCGCGCCCGTCGTGCAGCGTAGCAAAATGCACCTGGGCGATCGAGGCGCTGGCCACCGGCGTTTGCTCGAACTGGGTAAATATCTGCTGCAGCGGCTTGCCAAAGGCTTTTTCGATCGTGGCCACCGCCACCGCGCTGGGAAAAGGTGGCACCCGCTCTTGCAGGTGCGCGAGCTCTTCGGCGATGTCGGGCGGCATGAGGTCGCGCCGGGTCGAGAGCACTTGGCCGAATTTGACAAAGATCGGCCCGAGCCGCTCGAGCGCCTCGCGCAGGCGCTGGCCGCGCGGGGCGCGCAGGTCGCGCCCCACCGAGACGATGCGGCGCAGCAAGGCCAGCAGCGGGTTGTCAAAGCCCGACAGCACCAGCTCGTCAAGGCCGTAGCGCAGCACCACCCAGACGATGAAAGCGCCGCGAAAAAAGCGCCGAATCACGCTGGCGCCCCGCGCTCGCCGCGGCCGGCACCAAAGCGCTTGAGCTCGGCCAAACCGGCCTGCACCGCGCTCACCAGCCGGTGCGCCAGCGCGTCGCCCAGCAGGCGGGAAAGGTCTTCTTCGGCGTCCCAGCGCACGTTGTCGAACAGCCATGCCACTTCGGCGGCGAGCTGCACGTCGCCCTGTATTTCGAGCGCGGGCTTGGTGCCGCTCAGGGCCGCCTGGGCCAGCGCCAGCGGCGAGGGGTCGGTGAGCTCGATGCGCAGATCGGGGGTGCGCTCGGACGCCGCCAGCGCCAGCAAGCCCGCCGGCGTGGCCTGCAGCTTGAGCGCGAACGGCCCCCATTGCACCTGCACCGCCTTGCCTTGCTGGCGGCGCAGCCGCTCCATGGCTTGTGGCTCTTGCTGCAGCACGTGGTTGAGCAGCAGCAGCAAGCGGTTGTGCAGCTCGAGGCGCAACCACTCGGGGGGCTCGGGCAAGGCCGCCAAACTGGGCAGCGCGCCGGGTAGCGCATCTAGGGCGGGCAGCTTGGGCAGCGCTTCTAGGAAGCGCTGCAGCGCTTCGGGCGGCGGCGGAAAAGTAAAGGGGGGCTGTTTCATGGCCCCTCGATTTTGGCGCATAAAGCCTGGCCTATCGCATCCAGCCTCTTAGTGCATGGCCTGCACGCCCGCCACCACCCAGCCACCGGGGCCTTGTTTGGGGCGGGTGATGTTCCAGACTTCGCGCATCGGCGTGGGGCCGGCGGAGCCTTCTTCGCGCATCATGCCCGAGAACTCGACGCTGGCCATGTAGTCGTGCCCGCGGTCTTCGATGCCCAGCAGCTGCGCTTCGAGCATCAGCACTTCGTTTTTCTGTGCCAGCGGGGCGCCTGCGCGCTCGCGCTCGGCGGCGCGCTCAGCCAACTGGGCCTGGATGTGGCCCACCATCTCGTCGCTCATCAGGGTGCGCAGGGCAGCGATGTCGGCGCGGTCCCAAGCCTCTTGGATGCGCACGAAATTGGCTTTGGAGGCGCGCAGGAAACCTTCGGTGTCGAAGTCTGCAGGCACGCCCCAGCTTTGGCTGCCGCCCAGCGCCGAACCGCCCAAGGCCGAGCCGATCAGGCTGCCGCCTTGGCTACCGCCTTGATTGCCACCACCATGGGTCGGGGCCGGGCTGCCACCAAAGCCGCTCTGGCTGCGCTCCCAAGGCCGGGCCGAGGCGTCGTTGCCCACGTTGCCGGGCTGGTAGCTGCGCGCCGTGTACTGGCCACCGGCGCCTTGCAGGGCGAAGGGCGAACGGCCCGACGAAGCCGCGCGGGCACGCAGAATCAGGCCCACCACCACCATGATCGCCAAACCAGCGAGCAGGAACAGCAGCAGGGTGGCAAACTCTTCACCCAAACCGAGCGAGGAAGCCAGCCAAGCCAAGCCCAGACCCGCGGCCAAGCCGCCCAGCATGGCCCCCCAAGGGCGCGAAGCCGGGGCCTGATTGGGTGTGGCCTGCCCAGCGCGCTGGCCCGGGGCTTGCGCCGGTTGCGCTGGGGTGGCGTTGCGCTGCACATTGCCCGACTGCTGCCCGAAGGAGCCGCCGCCGCCAAAGCGTTTTTGCGCAAAGGCATCAAAGGAGGTGAGCGCCAGCATCAGCGCCAGAAAAATCGACCAAAACTTCATGTCTCGCTCACTTTCATTGAAAAATCAACACTTGATGCCCACGTGCAAGGCCGTGACGCCGGCCGTGAGGTTGTGCACGTCCACATGCCCGAAGCCGCTTTGACGCATCATGCCACGCAAAGTTTCCTGATCCGGGTGCATGCGGATCGATTCGGCCAAATAGCGGTAGCTGCCAGCATCGCCGGCCACCCACTGGCCCAGCCGCGGCAGGATGTTGAAGCTGTACCAGTCGTAAGCGGCTTGCAGCGGCGGCGCCACTTTGGAAAACTCCAGCACCAGCAGCTTGCCGCCCGGGCGCAGCACCCGGTGCATCTCTTGCAGCGCGTGCTGCTGGTGCGTCATGTTGCGCAGCCCAAAGGCCACCGTGACTAGGTCGAACGCGCCTTCGTCGAAGGGCAGGCGCTCGGCGTCGCAGACCAGCGTGGGCAGCAGCACACCGGCGTCGAGCAGGCGCTCGCGGCCCTCGCGCAGCATGGCCTCGTTGATGTCGGTGTGCACCACCACGCCGCCGGGCTGCACCAGCGGCGCGAAGGCGCGCGCCAAGTCACCGGTGCCGCCAGCGAGGTCGAGCACGCGCTGCCCCGGCTGCACATTGGCCACCGCCACCGCGTAGCGCTTCCACAAGCGGTGCAGGCCGCCCGACATCAGGTCGTTCATGAGGTCGTAGCGCGGCGCCACCGAATCGAACACGGCGCGCACGTGGCGCGCCTTGTCTTGTTCCTCGACGGCGGCGAATCCGAAATGGGTCTGGCTCATGGGGCGCTATGGTAGCGGGTTTGGGGCTGGGGCGCGGTATCTGGGCACCCATAAGCCGCAGCTGCGCCGGCAAGCTGGGCGGTGAAGCGCCGAGGGGTATCCAGGGAGCGCCAGCAGTGTCACCGGCATCGTGTATCATATTCTCCACAGCGCACGGATCTATAGGGTCAAGATGCTAGATTCCCCTGCTGGGTTGGCTGCCATAGACTTTTGAGGCACTTGCAGCGCACGCTCAGCGCGCCGTTTCGGGGTCAGTCCATTTTGGGATTTGTGCGGCTTGCTCTTCCAACACATCTGAGGTTTTTGGTACATGATTCAACACCTGCGTTTCGGCCCACGCTTAGGCTTGCTGAGCGGCGTTTTGCTTAGCCTGATGCTGGCGCTGTCGGCTCTGGCCTATGTGGCCACTGATCTGATGTACCGCAACATCAACAACGTCTATCACAACAACCTGGTGCCGCTGCAGCACTTTGAGCGCATCGGATTCTTGATGCAGCGCAACCGCATTCTGGCCATGGACACGGTAGCCGACCCGACCGCCAACGTGCAAGCGCGCGCAGACGAGTTCCAAAAAAATCTACAAACCATCGAGCAAGAATGGCAGGCCTATTTGGCCACCAAACTATCGGCACAAGAGCAGCGGCTCGCCGACGCCTTGGCGCGTTCGCGCAAGGCCTTTATCGATGAGGGTTTGCGCCCCATGATCGCCGCCGCCCTGGCTGGCAACTTGGATCAAGCGCGTCAGATTTACGACCAGCGCATGTCGGGCTTGGCGCGCCAGTCGCGCACCGACCTCGAAGCCCTGATTCAGTACAACGTGGATATGGCCCGCGCTGAGTACGATGCCACCACCAGCCTCAACCAGTGGGTGAATCTGATCATCATTTTCGGCACCCTGCTGGCGCTGCTGCTGGGGGCGGGCTTGGCCTGGGCCATCACGCGCTCGATCACACGGCCGCTGCAGCAAGCGCTGGCGCTGGTGCAAAGCGCAGCCCAGGGCGACTTGAGCACGCGCATCACACCCACCACCAACCGCGATGAAAGCGCGGCCCTGCTGCGCGCGCTTGACGCCATGAACTCCGGCCTGAGCCGCGTGGTGCACGAGGTGCGCCAGAGCGCCGACGCCATTGCCACCGGCTCGGCCCAAATCGCCAGCGGCAACGCCGATTTGTCGAGCCGCACCGAAACCCAGGCCTCGAACCTCGAACAAACCGCGGCCAGCATGGAGCAGCTCACCGCAACCGTGAAGCAAAACGCTGAAACTGCACGCTCGGCCAGCCAGATCGCCAGCGGTGCCAGTGCCGCAGCCCAACGCGGCGGCGCCGTGGTGGCGCAGGTGGTGGGCACCATGGACGAGATTGCCGCCAGCAGCAAAAAAATTGCCGACATCATCAACGTCATCGACGGCATCGCGTTTCAGACCAACATTTTGGCGCTCAACGCCGCTGTGGAGGCGGCGCGCGCCGGCGAGCAGGGGCGCGGCTTTGCCGTGGTGGCCTCTGAGGTGCGCAGCCTGGCCGGGCGCAGCGCACAGGCGGCCAAAGAAATCAAAGCCCTGATTGGCGCCAGCGTCGAGAAGGTGGGTGCGGGCACGCAACAGGTGGCGGCAGCCGGCCAGAGCGTGAGCGAAATCGTGAACCAAGTGCAGCGCGTGACCGACCTGATTGCCGAGATCAGCGCCGCCAGCCACGAGCAGTCCGAAGGCATCACGCAAGTGGGCGAAGCGGTGCAGCAACTCGATCAGGTGACGCAGCAAAACGCCGCGCTGGTCGAAGAAAGCGCCGCCGCCGCCGCCAGCCTCAAGGGCCAGGCCGAGCACTTGAGCGAGCTGGTGCGCGGCTTTACCTTGGCGTCTGATGCGGGTAGGGCCCCCGGCCGCAGCGCGCTCCCGGCCTAAACAACAGCAGCCGCGACCACTTGGCTCGGTTCACAACCAGCGCCCAGCAGCCAGTTCGGCGTCGCAGGCCTTTAGGCGCAGGCGCAGCTGGGCCAAGCGTTCCGTGTCCGGCGGGCGCTGCGCAGCCGCCCAGATCGGGGCCGGGTAGTGGCTGTCCCAGTCGAAGCGCGCCACGATGTGCCAGTGCAGGTGCGGCACCATGTTGCCCAGCGCCGCGAGGTTGATCTTGCTCGGTTGCAGCTGGCGCCGCAGCACGCGCTCGACGGCGCTGACGGCGCGCATGCACAAGCCCTGCTCGGCCTCGGTGAGGTCGGACCACTCGGGCACGTGGGCATTCCAGATCACGCGGTAAAAGGCCGGGAAGGGCTCTGCCAATGCCTCGGCCTGCACGCCGGCGGGCAAACTGCCATCGAGCACGCTGGCCACGCGCACGAGGCGCAGCTTGTGCTGGCGCAGCAGCATCACGCCACCGGCGTGCGCGCACAAGGGGCAGATCAGTTCGTGGGCCGCAGCCTCGGCCGGGGCCGAAGCCACCGCTTGGGCAGGAGGCGCAGCGGCACCGCTCACACCAGCACCCGTTCGATGCCCCCAGCGTTGGCGCGCGCCACGTACTCGGGCAGCCAGTTGGGGCCTAGGATCTGCTGCGCCATCTCGACCACGATGTAGTCGGCCTCGAGCAGGCCGTTGCCGCCTAGGTCGTCGCCGTAGCGGCTCAGGCCTTGCAGGCAGCTCGGGCAGCTGGTGAGCACCTTGGTCTTGCTGGGGCGCGTGCCGGCGCCGGGGCCCGCCTGAACCGATAAAGCGGCCAGATCGGCGGCGTTTTGCTTCAGTTCTTGCTCTTTGCGAAAGCGCACTTGGGTCGAAATGTCGGGCCGGGTCACGCCCAGCGTGCCCGACTCGCCGCAGCAGCGCTCGGTTTTGAGCACCTTGGGGCCAAGCAGCGCCTTCACGGTTTGCAGCGGCTCTTGCAGCTTCATCGGGCTGTGGCAGGGGTCGTGAAACAGGTAGCTGCCGTCGGTCTTGGGCAGGGTGATGCCTTTTTCGAGCAGGTATTCGTGGATGTCGATGATGCGGCAGCCGGGGAAGATTTGCTCAAACTGGTAGCCCTGCAACTGGTCGTAGCAGGTGCCGCAGCTCACCACCACGGTTTTGAGGTCGAGGTAGTTGAGCGTATTGGCGACGCGGTGGAACAGCACCCGGTTGTCGGTGATGATCTGCTCGGCTTTGTCGAACTGGCCCGAGCCGCGCTGCGGGTAGCCACAGCACAGGTAGCCCGGCGGCAGCACGGTCTGCACGCCGGCGTGCCAGAGCATGGCTTGGGTCGCCAGCCCCACTTGGCTGAACAGGCGCTCGGAGCCGCAGCCGGGGAAGTAAAACACGGCCTCGGTGTCGCTGCTGGTGGCGCGCGGGTCGCGGATGATGGGCACGTAGGCCCGGTCTTCGATGTCGAGCAGGGCGCGCGCGGTTTTTTTGGGCAGGCCACCGGGCAGCTTTTTGTTGACGAAGTGGATCACCTGCTCTTTGATCGGGGCCGTCCCTAGGGTGGCGGGTGGGGCGTTGGTCTGCTTTCTCGCCAACCCTTTGAGCAGCCCGTGCGCCCAGCGCTGCAGCTTGAAGCCCACCCCCACCATCAGGCTGCGCGCGAGTTTGATGGTCTCGGGCCGGGTGGCGTTGAGCATGAACATGGCGGCGGCGTTGCCCGGCCTGAAGCTCTTTTTGCCCATTTTGCGCAGCAGGTTGCGCATGTTCATGGTGACGTCGCCAAAGTCGATGTTCACCGGACAGGGCGACAGGCACTTGTGGCAGACGGTGCAGTGGTCGGCCACGTCTTCGAACTCTTCCCAGTGACGCAGGCTGATGCCGCGCCGGGTTTGCTCCTCGTACAAAAAGGCTTCGATCAGCAGGCTGGTGGCCAAAATTTTGTTGCGCGGGCTGTAGAGCAGGTTGGCGCGCGGCACGTGGGTCGAGCACACCGGCTTGCATTTGCCGCAGCGCAGGCAGTTTTTGACCGAGTCGGCAATCGCGCCGATGTCGCTTTGCTGCATGATCAGCGACTCGTAGCCCATCAGGCCAAAGCTGGGGGTGTAGGCTTGGCTCAGGTCGGCGCGGCGCTGCTCGGCCTGCTCGAACAAGGGGCTGTGGCGCAGCAGTTTGCCGCGGTTGAAGCGGCCTTCGGGGTCGATGCGCTGCTTGTAGTCGGCAAAGGGGGCCAGTTCGGCCTCAGTCAGGTATTCGAGCTTGGTGATGCCGATGCCGTGCTCGCCGCTGATCACGCCGCCCAAGCTGCGCGCCAGCGCCATGATGCGCGCCACCGCTTCGTGTGCGGTGTGCAGCATGGCGTAGTCGTCGCTGTTGACGGGGATGTTGGTGTGCACGTTGCCATCGCCGGCGTGCATGTGCAGCGCCGCCCAGACCCGGCCCTTGAGCACGCGCTGGTGGATGGCCTCGCATTCGGCCAGCACCGGCGCCCAGACGCTGCCGGTGAACAGGGCGCGCAGCGGGGCGCGAATTTGCGTCTTCCAGCTGGCGCGCCAGCGCTGCTCTTGCAAGGGCTCGAAGCTGTTGCGCTCGGCGGGCGCGCCGTTCGAGCCATCCACGCCGTCTAGGGCATTGAGGGCATCGAGGGTATCCAAGACATTCGGGCTGGGGGCGGCGGCGAAGCCGTCGAGGCTGTCGAGCCACCCCTGCCACTGCGCACGCACGCGCTCGATCAGCGCCCGCGCCTGCTGCGCCCGCTCGAGCTGCGCTTGCGGCCCGGGGCGGTCGGCGGCGTCTTCCACCGGCCCCAGCGGCAGCGCGGCGCGCTCAAAGAAGGCCAGCAGCGCATCGGCCAGCTCAATCTTGTTGCGCAGGCTCAGCTCGATGTTGATGCGCTCGATGCCGAGCGTGTATTCGCCCATGCGCGCCAGCGGGATGACCACGTCTTCGTTGACCTTGAAGGCGTTGGTGTGGCGGCTGATGGCGGCGGTTTTCTTGCGATCGGCCCAAAACTTTTTGCGGGCCTCGGGGCTCACGGCGACAAAGCCTTCGCCGGCACGGCCATTGGCCAGCCGCACCACCTCGCTGGTGGCGTGCGCCACCGCGTCTGGGTCGTCGCCCACCACGTCGCCGATCAGCACCATCTTGGGCAGGCCGCCGCGCTTGCTCTTGGTGCTGTAGCCCACCGCCTTGAGGTAGCGGTCGTCTAGGTGCTCGAGCCCGGCCAGCAGCACCGGCTGCGCGCTGCCGTTGCGTTGCAGGCGGTCGAGGTAGTCTTTGATTTCAACGATGCTGGGCACCGCGTCTTTGGGGTTGCCAAAAAACTCGAGGCACACGGTGCGGGTGTGCGCCGGCATGCGGTGCAACACCCAGCGTGCGCTGGTGATGAGGCCGTCGCAGCCCTCTTTTTGCACCCCGGGCAGGCCGGCGAGAAACTTGTCGGTCACGTCTTTGCCCAGCCCGGCCTTGCGGAAGGTGCCGCCGGGGATGTCGAGGCCCTCGGTGCGCAGCAGCGTTTTGCCGTCGGGCCCAAAGTATTGCAGCTCGAAGCTGGCGATTTCGGCGTCGTGGATCTTGCCCAAGTTGTGGTTCAGGCGCGTGACTTGCAGCCACTCGGCGTCGGGCGTGACCATGCGCCAGCTGGCCAGGTTGTCGAGCGCGGTGCCCCAGAGCACGGCTTTTTTGCCGCCGGCGTTCATGGCGATGTTGCCGCCCACGCACGAGGCCTCGGCGCTGGTGGGGTCAACAGCGAACACGAAACCGGCGCGCTCGGCGGCGTCGGCCACGCGCTGCGTCACCACGCCGGCCTCGCTCCAGATCGTGGGCACGGGCTGCGCCACGCCGGGCAGCGCAGTCATTTCGACGGCGCTCAGGGTTTCGAGTTTTTCGGTGTTGATGACGGCGCTGTTCCAGCACAGCGGCACCGCGCCGCCGGTGTAGCCGGTGCCACCGCCGCGCGGAATCAATGTCAGCCCGAGCTGGAAGCAGGCGCGCACCAAGGCGGCGGTTTCGGCCTCGCTGTCGGGCGTGAGCACCACCAAGGGGTATTCGACGCGCCAGTCGGTGGCGTCGGTGACGTGGCTGACGCGGCTCAGGGCGTCGAACTTGACGTTGTCGCGTGCGGTGTGGCGGCGCAGCGCCTTGGCCACGCGCTGGCGCAGGGTGGCCACATCCACGAATCGGCGCTCGAACTCGCGCACCGCCTGCTGCGCGGCCGCCAGCAGTTCGCCCACCAGCGCGTCGCGCGCACCGTCTTCGAGCGGGCGGCGGCGTTTTTCGATCTCGCACAAACGGTGTTCGAGCGCCTGCACCAGCGCGCTGCGGCGTTTGGGGTTGTCGAGCAGGTCGTCTTGCAGGTAGGGGTTGCGCTGCACCACCCAAATGTCGCCCAGCACCTCGTAGAGCATGCGCGCCGAGCGGCCGGTGTGGCGCTCCTGGCGCAGCTGGTTGAGCACCTCCCAAGCGCGCGCGCCGAGCAGCCGGATGACGATCTCGCGGTCGGAAAACGAGGTGTAGTTGTAGGGGATTTCGCGCAGTCGCGGCTGCACGTCGGCGGCGGCGAGCAGCTGCTGCATCGGGATCGGGGCGTTCATAAGGGCCAAAGCGTCAGGCTGGGTTGCCGATATTAACGCAGCGCCTTCCTGCACCGGGCGGCATTGCGGCGCTGTGCCTGCGCCGCGCAAGGGTATGCGGTGATCCCCATGCCGCCGTTGCCGCCCCTGCCAACCTTGAAGTCAGCGCGAGCGCCAGTAGGCCACTGCCGAGCCTAGCGCCACCACCAGCGCCGCGTAGGTGGCCATGCGGCCGTCGCGCCCGTGCCACCACAGCCCGGCCAGCAGCACCAGCGCGCCCAGCGCCGACAAAGCAAGCCAGCCCAGCAGCAGGCTTTTGAAGCGCGAACCGCGCCGGCTGCCCGCGCCCTGCCCCCAGACCAGCGCCGGCGCCAGCAGCGCCGCCATGCCTAAGGCCGGCAGGAAGAAATGGAACAGATGCAGCAGGCCGTCGAAGAAGCTCATGTGGGGTGGTGCGGCCACGCAGGCCTGCTGTAGGGGCAACAAACTAGGGGCAAACTAGGGGCAAATCCGCTTCGATTTTATAATCCGGCCCTTATGGCAGTTTGGGCGCTAGGAATCAACCATCAAACCGCGCCGCTCGACGTGCGCGGTCGGTTCGCGTTCGCGCTCGACCAGCTTCCCCCCACCCTGCAGCGCTTTCGCGCCGGCTTGGCGCAGCGGCCCGAGGCGGCGCTGCTCTCGACCTGCAACCGCACCGAAATCTACTGCGCCGCCGAGCAGGCCGCGCTCGAACCCACCCTGCACTGGCTGGCCGACACCGGCGGTGTGAGCCCACAGCAGCTGCTGCACCACGCCTACGTGCTGCACGACGACGCCGCAGCACGGCACGCCTTTCGCGTCGCCAGCGGGCTCGACTCGATGGTGCTGGGCGAGCCGCAAATCTTGGGCCAGATGAAAGACGCGGTGCGCGCCGCCGAACAAGCCGGCGCCCTGGGCCGCACGCTGCACCAGTTGTTTCAGCGCTCCTTTGCGGTGGCCAAGCAGGTGCGCAGCAGCACCGCCATCGGCGCGCAGTCCATCAGCATGACCGCCGCCGCCGTGCGCCTGGCGGGCCAGTTGTTTGAAGATTTGCACCAGATCCGGGTGCTGTTCGTCGGCGCCGGCGAGATGATCGAACTCGCCGCCACCCACTTTGCCGCCAAGCAGCCGCTCTCGATGGCCATCGCCAACCGCACGCTGGAGCGCGGCGAAAAGCTCGCCAGCCGCTTCGGGGCCGAAACGCTGCGGCTGTCCGATTTGCCCAACCGGCTGCACGAGTTCGACGCCGTGATCAGCTGCACCGCCTCCACCCTGCCGCTGATTGGGCTCGGGGCGGTCGAGCGCGCGCTCAAGCAGCGCCGCCACCGGCCCATGTTCATGGTCGATCTGGCCGTGCCGCGCGACATCGAGGCCGAAGTCAAGGGGCTCGACGACGTGTACCTCTACACCGTCGATGACCTCGCGCACGTGGTGCAAAACGGCAAAAGCCAGCGCCAGGCGGCGGTGGCGCAGGCCGAAGCGATCATCGACTCTGGCGTGCAGGGTTTCATGCACTGGCTGCAGCAGCGCGACCCGGCCCAGGGCGTGGTCGGGCTGATCGGCCAGCTGCACGCGCAGGCCGAAGACTGGCGCGCGCTCGAACTGGAGCGGGCGCGCAAGCGGCTGGCGCGCGGCGAGGACACCGAGGCCGTGCTGCAAGCGCTGGCGCGCGGCCTGACGCAAAAAATGCTGCACGGCCCGCTGGCCGAGCTGCACGCCGGCGACGAACACACCCGCGCCGCCACCGCTGAAGCGGTCTCGCGCCTGTTCCTGCGCGGGCCCGGGCGCTTGTGAACCGTCTGTGAAGCCCTTCATCCGCCACACGCTGGAGCGCCAGCGGCTGCGCCTGCACGAACTCGACGCCCTGCTGGGCGCGCCCGACGCCGTGGCCGACCGCGAGCGCTTTCGCCAGCTCAGCCGCGAGCACGCCGAGGCCGACGCCGTGGTGCAACCCTACCTGCGCTACCTCGAGCGCGAAGCCGCGCTGCAGCATGCGCACAGCCTGAGCCTCGACCCCGACCCCGAACTGGCCGAACTGGCGCAGCTCGAAGCGGCGCAGCTGCAAGCCGAACTGGCGCAGCTCGAAGCCGAACTGCAAACCCTGCTGCTGCCACGCGACCCCGACGACGTGCGCAACGCCTTCCTCGAAATCCGCGCCGGCACCGGCGGCGACGAGGCCGCGCTCTTTGCCGGCGACCTGGCGCGCCTGTACACCCGCTTTGCCGAGCGCCAGGGCTGGCGCGTCGAAACCCTGAGCGAAACCCCGGCCGAGCTGGGGGGCTACAAAGAGCTGGTGTTGCGCCTCGAGGGGCGCGGCGCCTACGGCATGCTGCGCTTTGAATCTGGCGGGCACCGGGTGCAGCGCGTGCCGGCCACCGAAGCGCAAGGGCGCATCCATACCAGCGCCTGCACCGTGGCGGTGCTGCCCGAACCCGACCCGACGCAGGCCATCACCCTCAACCCGGCCGAGCTGCGCATCGACACCTTCCGCGCCAGCGGCGCCGGCGGCCAGCACATCAACAAAACCGACTCCGCCGTGCGCGTGGTGCACCTGCCCACCGGCTTGGTGGCCGAATGCCAAGACGGGCGCAGCCAGCACAGCAACAAGGCCAAGGCGCTGCAGGTGCTGCAAGCGCGCCTGCAGGAAAAAGAGCGCAGCGAACGCGCCAGCCGCGAAGCCGCCGAGCGCAAGGGCCTGATCGGCAGCGGTGACCGCAGCGACCGCATCCGCACCTACAACTACCCGCAGGGGCGCCTGAGCGACCACCGCATCAACCTCACGCTCTACAAACTGGGGCAAATCCTAGAGGGCGACCTAGACGAAGTGCTGCAGGCGCTGCGGCTGGCACGCGGCGCCGAGCTGCTGGGCGAACTGGAGCAGCGCGCCGCCCAGAGCGAGCGCGGGGCGCTGGCGTGACCGGCCTGCCCGCGGCCAGCACCGAAATGGCCCGCACCGAATCGACCAGCACCGAGGCCGCTTGCCACAGCGCGCAGCGAGCCGGGCTGCCGCGGCTCGAAGCCCAGCTGCTGCTGCTACACGCGCTCGGGCGCCAACCGCACGAGCGCGCTTGGCTGCTGGCGCATGGCGATGCGCCCTTGCCCAGCACCGCCGCCCAGCGCTACCACGCCCTGTGCGCGCGCCGCCTGAGCGGCGAGCCGCTGGCCTACCTGAGCGGCCAACGCGAGTTCTACGGCCTAGCGCTGCAGATCGACGCGCGCGTGCTCGACCCGCGCCCCGACACCGAAACCCTGGTTGACTGGGCGCTCGAGCTGCTGCCCCTGGGGCAGGCCGTGCCGGTGCTCGATCTGGGCACCGGCAGCGGCGCCATCGCGCTGGCGCTGCAACAGCAGCGGCCGCTGGCCCAAGTGTGGGCGCTCGACGCCAGCCTCGATGCCCTAGAGGTGGCGCGCGCCAACGCCGCGCGGCTGCGCCTGCCGCTGCGCTTGCGCCACGGCCACTGGCTGCGCGGCTGGCCGAAAGCGGCTGGCTCCCCGCCAGCCCAAGCAGACCCAGGTAGCGCCCTGCCCCCTCTAGACGAGCCGCACACGCCCCCAGCCGCGCTGGGGCTGATCGTGTCCAACCCGCCCTACATCCGCGCCGCCGACCCGCACCTGCCCGCCTTGCGCCACGAGCCGCAGCAGGCGCTGGTGGCCGGGCCCGATGGCCTAGACGACCTGCGTGAAATCATCGCCAGCGCCCGCGCCCACCTGCAGCCCGGTGGCTGGCTGTTGCTCGAACACGGCTGGGATCAGGCCGACGCCGTGGCCGCCCTGCTGCGCACGCACGGCTACCAGAGCGTGACGCACCGGCTCGACCTCGCCGGCCACCGGCGCTGCAGCGGCGGGCAGCAAGCGCCGGCTTGAGTGGCTGTGAGCGCAGACCAGTCCTGCGCGTAGACCATCACGCCACTCGCTCCAGTGCCGCCTCCAGCCGCTGGCACAGGTGGCGCAAAACCTCGATGCGGCTCCAGTGTTTGTTGTCGCTGGCCACGATGTGCCACGGCGCGACTTGGGTCGAGGTGCGGTCGATCATCTCCTCCACGGCGCGCTCGTACTGCGGCCATTTTTCGCGGTTGCGCCAGTCGTCTGGCGTGATCTTGAAGTTTTTGTACAGCGTTTGCTCGCGCTCGCGAAAACGGCGCAGCTGTTCCTCGGGCGTGATGGCGAGCCAGAACTTGACGATCACCACCCCGGCATCGCTCAGCTCCTCTTCGTACTCGTTGATCTCGCCGTAGGCGCGCAGCCAGTCAGCCGGAGCGCACAAGCCTTCGACGCGCTCGACCAGCACCCGGCCATACCACGAGCGGTCAAAGATCACCGCGCGCCCAAGCGCCGGAATGTAGCGCCAAAAGCGCCACAGGTAGGGCTGGGCGCGTTCGTTTTCGTTCGGGGCCGCCACCGGCACCACGCGGTAAAAGCGCGCATCCAGCGCCTGCGTGACGCGCCGGATGGTGCTGCCCTTGCCGGCCGCGTCCATGCCCTCGAACACCAGCGCCAGCGCGCGTTTTTGCATGCGCGCGTCGCGGCTGAGCAAGGCCAGCTTGCCTTGCCATTGTTCGAGTTCGTCTTCATAAACGCTGCGCTTGAGGCTGCGCGAGTAATCCTGCGCCTTGAGCAGGCTGCGCTGGTCGAGCGCTAGAAATGGCGGTTGTTGCAACACCCGGTCGGCGGCGGCGAGTGCCGGGGTAGCCTCGCCTGCGGCCACCGGGCGGGCGAGCGCCGCCTGCATGACCTGCAGCAGGTGCTGCGCGGCGCTCAGGGTGCGGTAGGCTGGGTCGCTGCCGTCGATCACCAGCCACGAGGCCTCACCGATGCTGGTCTTGCGCAGCGCCTCGTCGCTCACCTCGATGAAGCGGTCGTAGTGCCGCAGGTTGTCTTTTTCTTGGGGCGTGACGCGCCAAGCGGTTTTGGGGTCGGATTGCAGGGCTTTGAGGCGCTCCTTGGCCGTTTTTTTGGACAAGTGAAACCACAGCTTGACCAGCACCACCCCTTCGGCAACCAGCATGCGCTCAAACTGGCGGATGCGCTCCAGCCGCTGCACGAAACGGTCGTGGGGCTCGCCGCCCCGGGCATAAGAGTACACCGGGTCGGTGTACCAGGAGCCGAAAAAAATCCCGATGCGGCCCTTGGGCGGCAACACCTGCCAAAAGCGCCACATCTCGGGGTGCTTGCGGTCTTCGGGCGTGAGCGGGCCAAAGGCTTCGGTGCGGATGTGGCGCGGGTCCATCCACTCGTTGAGCGTGTTTACGGTCTCGCCGCGGCCACCGCCATCGACGCCGTTGACCAAAATCAGCACCGCCGTGTGCGCCTCATGCAGCAGCCGGTACTGGGCTTGCAACAGCGCCTGGCGCAGGCGCGCCGACTCTTGCTTCCAGCGCTCTTTTTCGACCCGGTGCCCAATTTCTGCCGATTCAAACATCTAAACTGCCTCCTACAAACGCACTGTAGCGCCAAAAACACACAAAGCCCTTCCCTAACCTGGCGCAGATGCATATAATTCCAAGCTTTGCTGGCAATCCCCCCGTCGGCCTTGATCCACCACAAGACGGGGAAAAATTTTTGCAGCGCGGCCTAGGGGCTCGATCTTGCCCTAGAACCGGCGCGGCGCAATCCTGGAAACTTTTGGCTAATGACCACCATCCGCGTTAAAGACAACGAACCTTTTGATGTCGCTCTGCGCCGCTTCAAGCGCACCATCGAAAAACTGGGCCTACTTAACGACTTGCGCGCACGCGAGTTCTACGAAAAACCCACCGCCGAGCGCAAGCGCAAGAAGGCCGCCGCCGTCAAGCGCCACTACAAGCGCGTGCGCTCGATGCAACTGCCCAAACGCATGTACTGATCAGGCCGCCCCACTTGGGGCACCGGACAACAGCCCGACAACAGCCCGCTAGAGCTTGCTTTGGCGGGCTGCTTTGCTTGGCAGACCCGCAGGACGTGGCTCCTGGCCCACCAGCCCCACTCGCCCGGCCGCCGCACCCGCGCCACTCGCCTCGAATTCGCGCCCTATTTCCCCAACATTGGCCCAAAATTTCCCCAACATTCGCCCAGCATTCACCCCCCATGCCAACCTTGCCGCCGCACCCTCCAGCCGCCCCAGCGCTGCCACACGGCGACGCCGGTGCCGCCGTGGGCGTGTTCGACTCCGGCGTCGGCGGCTTGTCGGTGCTGCGCGAAATCCGCGCGCTGCTGCCGGCGCAGGCGCTGCGCTACGTGGCCGATTCGGGCCATGCCCCCTACGGCGACAAGGCGGCGCAGCAGGTGCAGGCGCGCGCTGAGCGCATCATCGAATTTTTGGCGGCGCAGCCGGTGCAAGCGGTGGTGGTGGCGTGCAACACCGTCACCGGCCTGTCGATCCAAGCGCTGCGCCAGCGCTTCCCGCAGCTGCCGCTGGTGGCCATCGAGCCGGCCGTCAAGCCCGCCGTGGCCGCCACGCGCAGCGGCACCGTGGGCGTGCTCGCCACCCACAACACCGTGCACAGCCCGGGCCTGGCGCGCCTGATCGCGGCCCACGCCGGGCCGGTGCGGGTGCTGGCCCAAGCCTGCCCGGGCTGGGTCGAGTTGGTGGAGCGCGGCGAGCTCGATGGCCCCGCCTCTAGGGCGGCGGTGGCTGCCTGCCTCGATCCGCTGCTGGCACAAGGGGCCGATGTGCTGGTGCTGGGCTGCACCCACTACCCCTTTTTGCGCCCGCTGATCGAGCAACACGCCGGCCCCGGCGTGCAGGTGCTGGACCCGGCAGCCGCCGTGGCGCGCGAGCTGCTGCGCCGCTTGCCGGCTGCTGCGTCGAACGCTGCGCTAGGTACCACGCCGATTGCTGCGGCCCAGACCCTACTAGGCGCAGGCTGCACGCATTTTTGGAGCAGCGGCGACTGCGCCCATGCCTCGAGGCTGATCTCGCGCCTGTGGGGCGCGCCGGTGGTGGCCGCCGCGCTGCCGGTTTAACCCACCCAGCTCAACGCCGGCGCAGCGCCAGCAGCGGCAATCAGGTGCCCGCGACCTTCATGCGCTCGATCAGCACCGAACCCACGTTTTTGGAGCCAAAGGCAAACTCGTCGGCCCCGATCGCTTGCAGGCCCAAAAACATGTCTTTAAGGTTGCCGGCGATGGTGATCTCTTGCACCGGGTAGGCGATGGCGCCACCTTCCACCCAAAAGCCGCTGGCGCCGCGCGAGTAGTCGCCGGTGACGTAGTTCACGCCCTGCCCCATCAGTTCGGTGACGAACAAGCCGGTGCCGAGCCGGCGCAGCATGGCCGGCAGATCGTCTTCGGGCTGCGTCAGGCGGCTGCGCAGGTACAGGTTGTGCGAGCCGCCCGCGTTGCCGCTGGTGCGCATGCCGAGCTTGCGCGCCGAGTAGCTGCTCAGAAAATAACCCTTGACGCAGCCGCCGCTCAGCACCTCGCGGGCCTGCGTTTGCACGCCTTCGCTGTCGAACGGGGCGCTGCCTTTGCCGCGCACCACCCACGGGTCTTCGTGCAAATCGATGTGCTCGGGGAACACTTGGCGGCCCAGGCTGTCGAGCAAAAAACTGGTTTTGCGGTACAGCGCGCCGCCGCTGATGGCCTGCACAAAGGCCCCCAGCAGCCCTGCCGCCAGCGGCGACTCAAACAGCACCGGGCATTCGGTGGTGGCAATTTTGCGCGGCGCCAGCCGCGCCAGCGCGCGCTCGGCGGCGTAGCGCCCCACCGCTTCGGGGCTGGCCAAATCGTGCGGGCTGCGCATCGAGCTGTACCAGTAATCGCGCTGCATCTGCGCGCCCTTGCCGGCGATCGGGCTCACCGACAGGCTGTGGCGCGAACTGGCGTAGCCGCCGCGAAAAATGCCCTCGCGCCCGCGCTCGCCGCCGCGCATGTGCTCGGCGTAAAAGTGCGACTGCTGCGCCGACACCGCCGCGCCTTCGCTGTTGCGGATGTGTTTGCTGGTTTGCAGCGCCGCCGCCTCGCAGCGCAGCGCCAGTTGCTGCGCCTGCTGCGCGTCGATGGCCCAAGGGTGAAACAGCTCCAGCTCGGGGGCGTCGCGGGCCACGTCCTGCTCGTCGGGCAGGGCCGCCGCCGGGTCTTCGGCGGTGTAGCGGGCGATGTCGTAAGCGGCCTGCACGGCTTGGCGGATGGCCTGCGGGCTGAAGTCGGAACTGGAGGCGTTGCCGCGGCGCTGCCCCAAATAGACCGTGACGCCGAGCGACTTGTCGCGGTTGCGCTCCACGTTTTCTAGCTCGCCCATGCGCACCGAGACGTTGAGGCCCGCGCCTTCCGAGACCTCGACCGCCGCATCGGCGGCCCCGAGCTGCTTGGCGTGCTGCAAAGCCAGATCGGCCAAGGCCTCAAACTGCTGCCGGTGGTACTGAAAACCCGCTTCGGGAGCGGGGGGGGTGTGCGGGCCAGCCGGGCTATTCGTGCCTGTTGGGCTATTTGGGCCGGAGGCGGGTCCAGTAGATCGGGATTTTTTCATGCTGGGCGCTATGATAGCCGGATGGCACGCAAACCCACCAAAGGCTACTTCGTCAAAGGCCACTTCGTCGCTGCAGGCAGCGAACTGGACCTTGAACTCAAGCGCGAACTCAAAGGCGACACCGAGGCCAGCAGGACCGACCTCAAAAAACACAGCGAACACCTGCAGCAGCTGGGCGAGCAGCTGCTGGGCTTGCGCAGCGGCTTGCTCGACCGGTTGGCTTTGCCCGGCATTCTGCTCGACGCCCTCGCCGAGGCGCGGCGCATCAGCGACTTCGAAGGCCGCCGGCGCCAGATTCAGTACGTCGGTAAGCTCATGCGCCGGCTCGACGCCGCCACCGTGGAAGCGGTCGAGCAGGCGCTGGCCGAGCAGCACCAAGGCAGCGCCGCCGACACCCTGCGCCTGCACCAGGCCGAGCAGTGGCGCGAGCGCCTGCTGACCGACGACGAGGCGCTGAGCGCCTGGCTGCAGATCGCCCCAGACACCGACTTGCAACACCTGCGCACCCTCATCCGGCAGGCGCGCAAAGACGCGCAGTCGCAGCGCGCCGCCGAGCCGGGCGCTGCACCCGCCGGCAAAGCCGCACGCCAGGGCAAAAGCTACCGCGAAATCTACCAGCTGGTGCGCGCCGGCCTAGAGCCACCGCCCGACCCTGCCGCTGCGGCCCCCGCGCAACCGCTGGAGGCCGCATGAGCGCGCTGGAGCCGGTGCGCATCGGGCTGGTGTCGGTGAGCGACCGCGCCAGCGCCGGCGTCTATGCCGACCAGGGCCTGCCCGCGCTGCAAGACTGGCTGCGCCGGGCGCTGCGCAACCCGCTGCACTTCGAGCCGCGCCTGATCCCCGACGAACGCGAGCGCATCGGCCAGACCCTGATCGAGCTGGCCGACGCGGCCGGCTGCGCGTTGGTGCTCACCACCGGCGGCACCGGACCGGCCCCGCGCGATGTCACGCCCGAGGCCACGCGCGACGTGGCAGAGCGTGAGCTGCCCGGCTTTGGCGAGCAGATGCGCCAGATCGGGTTGCGCTTCGTGCCCACGGCCATTTTGTCGCGCCAAGTAGCCGTGCTGCGCGGCCGCTGCCTGATCATCAACCTGCCGGGGCAGCCCAAGAGCATCGCCGAGACGCTCGAGGGCCTGCGCGACCCCAACGGCCAGGTGCTGCTGCCCGGCATCTTCGCCGCCGTGCCCTACTGCATCGACCTGATCGGCGGCCCCTACCTCGAGACCGACCCCGCCGTCTGCGCCGCCTTCAGACCCAAGAGCGCGCAGCGGCCGGCGAGCCCGACCTAGCAAATCCGGCTCCGTAGGCTGCCTGCCCCGTAAGCCCAGCCCTTTGCCCTGTCCCGCTGGAACCGGCCCCGTAAGCACCCTACTCGCGGGCCAGCCCCCTACTTACCCACCAGATCGTTGAGCTTTTGGGCCTCGAACTGCTCGAGCCGGGCGGCGTCGGGCGGCAGCGGCTGGTTCAGTCCTTGCTGGGCCGACAACTGCTCCAGCGCCTGCCAGAGCAGCGCGATCTGGTGCTCTTGGCTGGCGGCGCTGTCGACCAGGCCACGCAGCGCTTGGCTGAGCGGGTCGTCGTTTTGCGTGATGCCGTAGGCCGAAAAACCCAGCTTCGCGGCCTGCTCCTCGCGCCGGGCGTCGGCTTGGGCCAAGATGATGCGCGCCGGGTTGCCCACCGCCGTGGCCCCGGGCGGCACGGCCTTGGTCAGCACCGCGTTGCTGCCCACGCGCGCGCCGTCGCCCACCACAAAGCCGCCCAGCACCTTGGCGCCGGCCCCGATGACCACGTCGCGCCCCAGCGTCGGGTGCCGCTTGGCCCCCTTGTGCAGCGCCACCCCGCCCAGCGTGACGCCGTGGTAGATGGTGCAACCGTCGCCGATTTCGGCCGTCTCGCCGATCACCACCCCCATGCCGTGGTCGATGAACACGCGCGCACCGATCTGCGCGCCGGGGTGGATTTCGATGCCGGTGAGCCAGCGGCTCCAGTGCGCCAGCCAGCGCGCCAGCCATTTCCAGCCCCGGCCCCACAGCCGGTGCGCGATGCGGTGCAGCAGCAGCGCATGCAAGCCGGGGTAGCAGGTCAGCACCTCCCAGCGCGAACGCGCCGCCGGGTCGCGCTCCAAAATGCAATCGAGGTCGGACTTGAGTCGGGCAAACATAGCCGTGCAGTCTAACCCTTGGTCTGCGCCAAACGCAACACCGCGCGCGCCACCCCGCGCAAAATATGGATTTCGGCCAGCGTGGGCTGTGCCCGGTTGAGCAACTGCTGCAGGCGCGGCAGCAGTTTTTTGGGGGCGGCTGGGTCGAGGTATTGCAGCGCCACCAGCGCCTCTTGCCAATGCGCCAGCGCCGCGGCCACGGTGGCGGCGTCGGCGGGGGTGTCGGCGGCGTTGCGCGGTGTCGGCGCGGGAGCGCCGGGGAGCTGATCGGGGCGGTCGTCGGTGTGATCTATGGCGCGATCATCGGTATGTTGTCCGGCGCGATCGTGCGCACGGTCGCCGGCGCGGTCGTTGGTGTGAGGCTCAAATCCACCCAAAGCCAGCCGCCACTCGTAGGCGATCAGCTGCACCGCAGCAGCCAGGTTGAGCGAGCCGTAGCCGGGAGAGGTCGGGATGCGCAGGCTGGCGTGGCAGCGGTACACGTCGCCGTTGCTCAGGCCATAGCGCTCGGGGCCAAAGACAAACGCCACCCCGTGCGCCGCGGCGGGCGCAGCCCGCTGCGCCTGCACCCAAGCGCCTAAATGCTCGCGCGGGGCCAGAGTGGGCGGGCCAAAGTCGCGCGCCGTCATGGCGGTGGCGCACAGGTGCGTGATGCCGCCCAAGGCCTCGTCGAGCGTGGCACACACCCGCGCTGCCGCCAGCACGTCGGCGGCACCGCTGGCGCGCTCCAGCGCCTCGGGGCGCTGCAACACATCGGCCCAGCGCGGCCGCACCAGCACCAGATCGGCAAAGCCCATCACCTTGAGCGCCCGCGCCACCGCGCCCACATTGCCAGCGTGGCTGGGCTCGATCAAAATGAAACGGCTGACGATCGGCTGGTTGCGCATGGACTCTAGGGGGGGTGGACGGGTTGAACCCGGATTGTCCATGAGCCGCCGCTGCGGTGCGGCTGGTGTGGTGCAACCTTGGCGGCCACAATGCCCCGATGATATCCCTGCGTAGCTAGGCGTTTAGCACTCCGGTGTCGCATGCCTGGGGCGTTTTCGCGATGTGTCGTGTCGGTGTCGCCTTGCTGTCGTGCTCGTGTCGTGGCGTGCTTTGATCAACTGCTGTAACCTGTGCTGCGTGACGACAAGGACTTCTTATGAACATTCAAAAATTGCGCTTGCAACGTGGCTGGTCTCAACAACAACTCGCTGAACTGAGCGGGCTTAGCGCCCGTACTATTCAGCGACTCGAAAACGGGCAGCCAGCCAGTACGGAGTCCTTGAAATCACTGGCGTCGGTCTTCGAGATCGACTTCTCCACTCTCACCAGTGAGCAAAACATGAGCACGCACAGCAATTCACAGCAGGATGAACAACTGGCACTTGCCAAGGTACGTAAGATCAAAGGCTTCTATTATCACTTGGTGCAGTACGTGGTCGTCATCAGCGTGCTGGCTGTTATCAACCTCATTATGCATCCATCCAACTTGTGGTTTTTCTGGCCTGCATTTGGTTGGGGTGTCGCCATCTTGGCGCATGCTGCAGCCACATTTGAGTTCATCCCATTTTTCGGTGCCAAGTGGGAGCGAAAGCAAGTAGAAAAACAGTTGGGGCGTCCATTGTGAAGAAAAAATCGGGTTCAATCCACCATTTTCTCGCTCTGGGCTGGCGGCGGCAGACCAGTCGGTACATGTCAAGCAACTTGTCGCGTCCTCAAGCAGCCATTGGCTGCGTAATGCTGCGCGTCAGGGCAGCGTTTTGCACCTCCGTTCGTTCAGGGTTGAGGGTGACGGTTTTGATGAGTGACCAGTCGCGCGTGGGGCCAGACCAGCGCCGCGGGTTGTCTTCGCGGGCTTGGGCGTAGAGGGCGTGGCGTGCTTGCAGAATCTCTTGGTCCAGTCCGGCATGGCGCTGCGCCGGCGTGACGTAGCGGATGCCACTGTGGCGGTGCTCATGGTTGTACCAATGCACGAAATCGCTCGCCCACTGGCGCGCAGCCTGCAAGTCGGCAAACCCTTTTTCAGGATACTGCGGCCTGTACTTGGCCGTGCGAAACAGGCTCTCCACAAAGGCGTTGTCGTCGCTGACGCGGGGCCGCGAGTACGAGGGCTTGACGCCCAGCCAGTGCAGCATCGCCAGCACGGTGGTGGCCTTGAGCGTGGCGCCGTTGTCGCCGTGCAGCACGGGCTTGTTGTCCAAGGCGTGGATGCCCTCGGCCAGCGCCGTGCGCTTGACCAACTGCGTGGCGTGCACGGAGTCGTCGCGCTCATGGACTTCAAAGCCCACGATCTTGCGGCTGTAGACGTCCAGAATCAGGTACAGATAGAACCAACGCCCAGTGACCTGCGCCGGCAGGTAGCTCATGTCCCAGCACCACAGTTGGCGCGGCGCCGTGGCCACGTGGGTGGTTGGCGCGCGGCTGGCGCGCGGCGCCTTGGCGCGCCCGCGGTGCTGCGTCTGACCATGCGCGCGCAGCACGCGCTGAAAGCTGGATTCGCTGGCCAGATACACGCCCTCGTCGGCCAAGGCCGGCACAATGCGCGCCGGGGGCATGTCGGCAAAGCGCGGCTGGTTGGCCACACGCAGGATCTGCTCACGCTCGACGGGGCTCAAGGCATGCCCGGGCGTAGGCCGCACGGCCTGTGGGCGGCCGTCGCCGCGTTGCAAGCCCGCACCGGCGCGCCAGCGCTGCAGGGTGCGCACGTCAATGCCGGCAACCTCGCAGGCCTTGTGCAGCCGTGCACCGGCTGCGTGAGCCGCTTGGATGTCTTGGGCCAAACTGCGGCGATCTTCGAGGCCGATCATTCGGCCGCGCCCTTGTGGAAGATCGCCTCGACTTTTTTTGACAGCACCAGCAGCGCTGCCGTCTCGGCCAGGGCCTTGTCCTTGCGGCGCAGCTCGCGTTCGAGCTCTTTGATGCGCCGCCGGTCTTCCTTGGTCTGCTGCGGGCTGGCGCGGGCCTCCTCGGGGCTGGCCAGGGCCTGCGCAGCGCTGCTGTGCCACTGCGCCAGATCGTGCGGGTACAGGCCGTGCTGGCGGCACCAGGCGCTGCGCGCTGCCTCGTCCAGCGCCGCTGTGCTGATCACCGCTTCGAGGCGCGCCGCCGCCGTCCAACTGCGCTGCTGCGCGGGCTGGGCCAAAGCGGCGCTGCGCCAGCGCTCTAGGGTGTCGGCGCTCACGCCAAACTCTTGTGCCAGCGCCGCCAGTGGGGCGCTCTCTGGTGGCAGCAGCCGGGCTACCACGCGGTTTTTGAATGCTTGTCCGTATCGAGCCACTTCGTTCTCTCTTCACTCGCCCCCGAGTGTGTGCTGTGCCACCCGGCGCCAGTGCAGGCTGTGGATTTGTGGACGATGCGCTGCGCGCACCGGTCGGCTGGCCGTGGACAACGCTGACGCGTTGCCCACCGCACCGACCTTCGACCACAAGCTCCACAGCCTCCTACCACCAAGGTTCATGACTTTGAAGTCAGGAACAGCCGGGTTCTATCGAGGCGACAAGTATTCTGACATGGGGGGCAGTCGGTATAAAAGTTACCCGCCGGTTTGAGGATACGTGTCGCATCCCCGACGATTGCATAGACACTGGGCGTTATCCATTGTTCATCGCTGGGGCAACTGGTCAATCTCATGGCGCTGGGGCGCTGGGGGCAACTGACCAATCTCGCGGGGCTGGGGCGCTGGGGGCAGTTGGCCGATTTCTGGCCGCGCAGCGGACGGCATGAGGCCGGCTGCCCCCAGCGCCCCAGCCCCTACCCCACCGACGCACCGCCCCCACCACACGCCACACAGGCTTGCCCCCACCGCCTCGGCACCAGCCCGCTAAAATGGCCTCCTTCCTGCGGCCATCGCGCCCCCACCCTGCGCTCCTACACAACCATGACCTCTCCGCACCTGCACCCCATGCTCAATGTGGCCATTAAGGCCGCGCGCGCAGCCGGCAACCTGATCAACCGCGCCGCGCTCGACATCGAGGCGGTGCGCGTATCGGCCAAGCAGACCAACGACTACGTCACCGAAGTTGATCAAGCGGCCGAGCAAGCCATCATCGCCACCCTGCACGAGGCCTACCCCGACCACGGCCTGTGGGCCGAAGAATCGGGCCGGCGCGAGGGCAAGGGGCGCGATCGCGCCTTCGTCTGGATCATCGACCCGCTCGATGGCACCACCAACTTCATCCACGGCTTTCCGGTCTATTGCGTCAGCATTGCGCTGCAGGTGCACGGCAAGCTCGAGCAGGCCGTGATCTACGACCCGACGCGCAACGACCTGTTCACCGCCACCCGCGGCCGCGGCGCCTACCTCAACGAGCGCCGCATCCGCGTGGCCAAACGCACCCAGTTGAGCGACTGCCTGGTGAGCACCGGCTTTCCGTTTCGGCCCGGAGACTCGCTACCGCACTTCATGCAGATGCTGGGCGAGGTCATGCCCAAGGTGCGCGGGGTGCGCCGCCCAGGCTCGGCCGCGCTCGACCTGGCCTACGTGGCCGCTGGTTTTGCCGACGGGTTTTTCGAGACCGGCCTGAGCCCTTGGGACGTGGCCGCCGGCGCGCTGCTGGTGACCGAAGCCGGCGGTCTGGTGGGCAACTTCAGCGGCGAATCCGATTTTCTGGAACAGGGCGAATGTCTGGCCGCCAACCCGCGCATCTACGGCCAAATGGTCAGCCTGCTGCACGGCTATAGCCGGATTGCGCCACCTGCGCCCAAACCCAGCCCGGCCAGCCCAGCCTGACCCGAGGAATCCCGGTTTCCAGCAACTTAGGGCTTCCAGCGAACGCAGGCGGAACCAGCGGCGCCATCTAGCCCGCTGGCCAATGCACCGCTGGCAGTTTCTCGTAGGCCGGGCGTGCAAACAGATAGCCTTGCATGTAGGGCACACCCATGCCGCGCAGGGTCTTGAATTCGGCGACGGTCTCGATGCCTTCGGCCACGACCTCGATCTGCAGCGCCTGGCAGACCCCCAAAATGCCGCGCACGATCGCTTGGCGCACTTGGTCGCTGTCGATGTGGCGCGTCAGGTCCATGTCGAGCTTGATCAGGTCGGGCTGAAACTCGGACAGCAGGTTCAGGCCCGAGTAGCCGGCACCAAAGTCGTCGATGGCGGTCTTGAAGCCCTGGCGTTTGTACTCTTTGATGATGCGCTTGAGGTGCTCTTTATCGACCAGGCGTTCGTTTTCGGTGATTTCAAAAACCAGTTGCTGGGTTGGAAAGCCGCACTGTTGTGCCGCTTGCAACGTAGCACGTATGCAGGTGGCGGCCTCATAGACCGCGTTGGGCATAAAGTTGATGCTCAGGCGAGCCGTTAGCCCCAAGCGAGCAGCCAATTCGACCGCCTTGACGCGGCAAGTCTGATCAAAAAAGTAGCGGTTGTCGTCGTTGACACGATCCAGCACCTCGGCCGCCGAGCCGCCAGCTTGTGCCCTTACCAAGGCTTCGTATAGACCTGCTGCGTGCGCACATCGACGATGGGCTGAAAAGCCATGCTGAAATCAAAGTCCAGTGGCGGACGGTCTTGACACTTGCGGCAGGCGGGGTGAGGAGGAATCAATTCTTGCATGGTGAATATCTTACACATCCTGGGGGCAGCGTCCAAGCAGCGTCCAAGCAAGTGCGACAACACCCCACTCTGCAGCCACGGCCGCAAGTCGGGCCTGGCTCACGGGTCTGCCTACGCAGCGCCGCCCAGCCCTGGCCGCGCACGCTTGCAGGCAAAATCGGCCCCCATGAGCACCCCCCACCCTTTGGCCGCCAGCGCCGCCAGCGCCGCCAGCGCCGCCAGCGCCGCCAGCGCCGCCGACGCCTCGACTAAGCCCGGCGCATCCAGCGCATCGGCCAGCACAGCCGCCACAGCCCCCAGCGCCGCCGAGCTCAGCACGCACACGCCCATGATGCGCCAGTACCTCGCGCTCAAGGCCCAGCACCCCGACGCCTTGCTGTTTTACCGCATGGGCGATTTTTACGAGCTGTTTTACGAAGACGCGCACAAGGCCGCGCGCCTGCTCGACATCACCCTGACACGGCGCGGCCACTCGGCCGGCGAGCCGATCCCCATGGCCGGCGTGCCCTTTCATGCGGCGCAAAACTACCTGGCGCGGCTGCTCAAGCACGGTGAGTCGGTGGCCATTTGCGAGCAAGTGGGCGACCCGGCCACGGCCAAGGGGCCGGTCGAGCGCCAGGTGCTGCGCGTGCTCACGCCCGGCACCCTGACCGAGGCCGAGCTGCTTCCCGACAAAGCCGAGCCGGTGCTGCTGGCGCTGCACTGGGGGCCGCGCCAGACGCTGGGCCTGGCGTGGCTCAACCTGACGCTGGGCGAGCTGCAGCTGGCGCAGTGCCGCAGCGACGAGCTGCCCACTTGGGCGGTGCGCATCGGGCCCAGCGAGCTGCTCTACAGCGCCGACTTGGCCGATTCCAGCACCCGCGAGCTGCAGGAGCTGCAGCGCCAGTGGCCGGCTCTGGCAGGAGGCACGGGCGCGGCCGGGCCAGCACGCCTGAGCCTGGCAGCGCGCCCGGCCTGGGCCTTCGATAGCGCCTTGGGGCTGCGCAAGCTGTGCGCGCAGTTGCAGGCCGCCAGCCTGGCCGGCTGGGGCGCGCAGGATTTGCCGCTGGCCCATGCGGCCGCCTCGGCGCTGCTGGACTATGCCGAGCACACCCAAGGGCGGGCGCTGGCGCACCTGGCCACCCTGCGCGTGGCGCGGCCCGACGAACTGATCGAGCTGCCCCCCAGCACCCGGCGCAACCTGGAGCTGACGCAGACCCTGCGCGGCGAACCCAGCCCGACGCTGTTTGCGCTGCTCGACAGCTGCCAGACCAGCATGGGCAGCCGGCTGCTGCGGCGCTGGCTGCTGGAGCCGCCGCGCAACCGCACGCCGGCCCTCGAGCGCCTGCAAGCCATCGGCGTGCTGCGCGAGCACCTGCAGCAGCCGCTGCGCCAGGCGCTGGCCGGCGCGGCCGACGTGGAGCGCATCGCGGCGCGGCTGGCGCTGCGCCAAGTGCGCCCGCGCGAGCTGGCAGGTCTGGCGCAGACGCTGCAGCGCGCCGCCGTGCTGGCGCAGCTGCTGCAAAGCGGCGCTGTGCCGCAGCCGGCCCGCACCGTCCCACCGGCCGAATCCGCGCTGCTGACACGGGTGGCGCAGCACCTGATCCCGCCACCCGGCTGCGCCGACCTGCTGCAGCGCGCCCTGCTGCCCGAACCGGCGGCGCAGCTGCGCGAAGGCGGCGTGATCAACCACGGCCACGACGCCGAGCTCGATGGCTTGCGCGCCCTGCAGTCCAACTGCGACGCCTTTTTGCTCGAGCTCGAGGCGCGCGAACGCGCGCGCAGCGGCATTGCCAACCTGCGCGTGCAATACAACAAGGTGCACGGCTTTTATATCGAAATCACCCAAGGCCAGCTCGATCGGGTGCCCACCGACTACCGGCGCCGCCAGACCCTGAAAAACGCCGAGCGCTTCATCACCCCAGAGCTCAAGGCCTTTGAAGACCAGGTGCTGAGCGCCCAAGAGCGCGCCCTGGCGCGCGAAAAATGGCTCTACGAGGCGCTGCTGGAACAGCTGCAACCGTACTTGAGCGCGCTCACCGAACTGGCGCGCGCGCTGGCCACGCTCGACGCCCTGTGCGCGCTGGCCGAGCGCTCGCTCACGCTGGACTGGTGCGCGCCCGAGTTCAGCCTCGAGCCCGGTATCGAAATCCGTGCCGGCCGCCACCCGGTGGTGCAGGCGCGGCTGGCCGAGAGCCACACCGCCTTTACCCCCAACGACACCGTGCTCGGCCCCAAGGCGCGCTTGCAGATCGTCACCGGCCCCAACATGGGCGGCAAATCCACCTACATGCGCCAGGTGGCGCTGATCGCGCTGCTGGCCAGCATGGGCAGCTACGTGCCGGCGCAGCGCTGCCGCTTGGGGCCGCTGGACGCCATCCACACCCGCATCGGGGCCGCTGACGATCTGGCCAACGCCCAGTCCACCTTCATGGTCGAGATGAGCGAGGCGGCACAGATCCTGCATCGCGCCAGCGCGCACAGCCTGGTGCTGATGGACGAGATCGGCCGCGGCACCTCGACCTTTGACGGCCTGGCGCTGGCCAGCGCCATCGCCAGCCACCTGCACGACAAGGTGCGCGCCTGCACCCTGTTTGCCACCCACTACTTCGAGCTCACCCGCTTCCCGGCCGAGCACGCCGCCGCGCTCAACGTGCACGTGAGCGCGGTCGAAAACGGGCGCGAGATCGTGTTTTTGCACCAGATCGAGCCTGGCCCAGCCAGCCGCAGCTACGGCGTGCAGGTGGCGCGGCTGGCCGGTGTGCCCGCCGCCGTGCTGCAGCACGCGCGCCAGCTCTTGCACGCGCTCGAGGCGCACAGCGCGGCGGCGCAGGCGCAGCTCGACCTGTTTGCCCCCGCGCCCAGCGCCGCCTTCGAAGCCGCCGAGCCCTGGGACACCGCGCAGACCCCAGACGCGCAGCCTCCAGCACCCGAGGTCGCCGCTGCGCTGCCCCCAAGCGCCCTCGAGCAAGCCGTGGCTGCGCTCGACCCCGACGCCTTGAGCCCGCGCGAGGCACTCGAGGCGCTGTACCGCTTGCGCCAGCTGCTCGGGAATGCATTGCTCGGGGCTGCACCTGGGGCCGGGCATTGAACAACGCTCGAGAGCCCTTGCAGACCGTCCGCTAAAATCGCCTGCAAACTTACCCTCTGCCCCCTTGGAGTCTGCCATGAGCCCCGCCCTACCCGCCTTCGACTTCGAACAAGCCCGCTTCAACATGATCGAACAGCAGATTCGGCCTTGGGAGGTGCTCGATGCGCGGGTGTTGCAGCTGCTGGGCCAGCTCAAGCGCGAAGATTTCGCCCCCGCCCCCTACCGCTCGCTGGCGCTGGCCGACGTTGAAATCCCGCTGTGCCAGCCGGCGGTCGAAGGCGCGTGCATGCTGGCACCCAAGATCGAAGCCCGTGCGCTGCAAGATCTGGCCCTGCAAGACACCGACACCGTGCTCGAAATCGGCACTGGCTCCGGCTACATGGCCGCACTCATGGGCCGCCTGAGCGCGCGCGTGCTGAGCCTGGAGATCGACCCGGCGCTGGCCGAGCAGGCGCGCCAGAAGCTGCACGCCGCCGGCATCGACAACGTCGAGGTGCGCTGCGCCGACGCCGCCGCCCAGCGCTGCGCCGCCTGCGGCAGCAACGCCCCCTACGATGCGATTGTGCTCAGCGGCTCGGTGGCCGAGGTGCCCGCTGATCTGCTGGCCTTGCTTAAGACCGGCGGGCGCCTGTTTGCCATCGTCGGTCAAGAGCCGATCATGCGCGCCACCTTGGTGCGCCGCACCGGCCCGGCCAGCTACTACACCGAGCAGCCGTGGGACACCGTGGCCCCGCGACTGCGCGGCTTCCCCGAAGCCCCGCGTTTCCAGTTTTGATCCGCCCCTAGCCATGAACCCCCTGCGGCGCGCCCGCTCTAGCGCATTTAAACGGGCGCCGGTGGCCTGCGCCTTGGCTGGCTTGCTGGCCGGATTGTTTGCGCTAGGCAGCGCCCAAGCCCAGAACCTACCCGAGCTCTTTGCCGCCGCACGCGCCCACGACGCCAGTTTTGAGGCCGCACTTGCCCAATTTGAGGCCGACCGCGCCCGCGCCGCCCAAGCCCAAGCCGGCGTGCGCCCCAGCGTGGCTTTGAGCGGCGGCGCTTCTTGGACGCACCGCGACAGCAGCCTGCCCGGGCCCGACCGCCTGCTCAACCAGCAGCAGCTCACCTTGGGCGCCAGCCAGCCGCTGTTTCGCCCGGCCAACCAACTGGCGCTGCAACAGGCGCAATGGGCCTTGCAGGCGGCGCAGGCGCGCTTGCAAAGCGCTGAGCAAGACCTGATCGTGCGCACCGCCCAAGCCACCTTCGACGTGCTGGCGGCGCAAGACCGGCTGCGCTTCATCGAAGCGCAACAGCAAGCCGTGGCCGAGCAGCTCGCCGCCGCCCGGCGCATGTTCGAAGTCGGCGCCACCACCGTCACCGACGTGCGCGAGGCGCAGGCGCGCTTCGACCTCGTGCGCGCGCAGCAGATCGCCGCCGCCAACGAGCTGCAGGTGAACCAGCTCGCGCTCGAGCAACTGGTCGGCCGCAGCCCGGTGCGCCCGTGGCACCTGCCCGAAGGCGTGGCCCTGCCCGCGCTGCCGGGTTTGCCCGGTGCCCCTGCTGCTACCGCCACCACCCCAGCCGCCGGCCTAGGCACCACACCCGCTGCTACCTCCTCCCCTGCAGCATCGCCCACCACCGCCCTGCCCAGTTGGGTCGAGCGCGCGCAAACCGCGCACCCCTTGCTGCGCCAGGCCGAGGCCGGCTTGCAGATCGCCGCACTCGAGGTGCAGCGGGCGCAGGCCGCGCGCGGCCCCACCGTCGATGCCACGGCCCAGCTCCAGCTTGCCCGCAGCCCCAACCCGGCACAGCCGGCCAGCGGCCACGTGCGCCAGCGCGATGCCAGCGTCGGCATCCAGTTCAACCTGCCGCTCTACAGCGGCGGTGCGCTGCAAAACCGCATCGAAGAAGCCGTGGCCCTGCACACCCGCGCCCGTGCCGAGCTCGACGCAGCCCAGCGCAGCGTCACCCAAGCCACGCGCAGCGCCTACCTCGGTGTGGCCTCCGGCATCGGGCAGGTGCAGGCGTTGCAAGCCGCGCAAGCCTCCAGCCAGAGCGCGCTGGATGCCAACCGGCTCGGCCTCGAGGTTGGGGTGCGCATCAACCTCGACGTGCTCAACGCCCAAAGCCAGCTCTTTGACACCAAAACCCAGCTGGCGCGCGCCCGCTACGAGGTGCTGCTGGGCACCCTGCGCCTGCGCCAAGCCAGCGGCGTGCTCAGCGCCGACGATCTGCAACCCATCGCCGCGCTGCTGCGGGCACCACAGCCCAAGCACTAGGCGAGGGGCCGGGTAGGGGCGGCTCTCGCCCCCCCACCATGAGCGGCTAAAGCCCCCTCACTGCGCCAACTGCTTCCAAGTCTCGATCACGGTGTCGGGGTTGAGCGAGATCGAGCCGATGCCCTGCTGCAGCAGCCAGCGCGCAAAGTCGGGGTGGTCGCTCGGGCCTTGGCCGCAGATGCCGATGTACTTGCCCTGTGCGCGGCAGGCCTGAATGGCTTGCGCGATCAGCGCCGTCACCGCCGGGTCGCGTTCGTCGAAGTCCTGCGCCAGCAGCTCGAGCCCAGAATCGCGGTCCAGCCCCAAGGTGAGCTGGGTCAGGTCGTTGGAGCCGATCGAAAAGCCGTCAAAATACTGCAAAAACTGCTCGGCCAAAATGGCGTTGCTAGGTATTTCGCACATCATGATCAGCTTGAGGCCGTTGACGCCGCGCTTCAAACCAAAGCTGGCCAGCAGCTCCACCACCTGCTCGGCCTGCTTGAGGGTGCGCACAAAGGGCACCATCACCTGCACGTTGTCCAGCCCCATGGGCTCGCGCACGCGCCGGATGGCCTCGCACTCCATGGCAAAGGCCTCGCCAAAGTCGGCACTCAGGTAGCGCACCGCGCCCCTGAAGCCCAGCATCGGGTTTTCTTCGTCGGGCTCGTAGCGGCTGCCGCCCACCAGTTTGCGGTACTCGTTGCTCTTGAAGTCGCTCAAGCGCACGATCACCGGCTTGGGCCAGAAGGCGGCGGCGATGGTGGCCACGCCCTCGGTCACTTTATCGACGTAGAACGCGCGCGGGCTGGCGTGGCCGCGAGCCACGGATTCGACCGCTTTCTTCAGGTCGGGGTCGATCTGCGGGTAGTCGAGGATCGCCTTCGGGTGCACGCCGATGTTGTTGTTGATGATGAACTCGAGCCGCGCCAGCCCCACGCCGGCGTTGGGAATCTGGGCAAAGTCGAAAGCCAGCTGCGGGTTGCCCACGTTCATCATGATCTTCAGGTCGAGCTCGGGCATGGTGCCGCGCTGCACTTCAGAGATTTCGGTCTCCAGCAGGCCGTCGTAAATGTGGCCGGTGTCGCCCTCGGCGCAGCTCACGGTCACCAGGGTGCCGTCCTTGAGCACCTCGGTGGCGTCGCCGCAGCCAACCACAGCCGGAATGCCGAGCTCGCGCGCGATGATGGCGGCGTGGCAGGTGCGCCCGCCGCGGTTGGTGACGATGGCGCTGGCGCGCTTCATCACCGGCTCCCAGTTCGGGTCGGTCATGTCGGTCACCAGCACGTCGCCGGGCTGCACCTGGTCCATCTCGCTGATGTGCTGCACCAAGCGCACCGGCCCGGTGCCGATTTTTTGCCCGATGGCGCGCCCCGTGGCCAGCACCGCGCCCTGGCCCTTGAGCTGGTAGCGCAGCTCCACCTGGCCGGCGGCCTGGCTCTTGACGGTTTCCGGGCGCGCTTGCAGGATGTAGATCTGGCCGTCGAGCCCGTCTTTGCCCCATTCGATGTCCATCGGGCGGCCGTAGTGGCGCTCGATCACCAGCGCGTAGTGGGCCAGCTGCAGCACCTCGGCCTCGCTCAGGCTGTAGCGGTTGCGCTGCTCCACCGGCACCTCGATGGTCTGCACCAGCTTGCCGCTGCGCGCTTTTTGCTCGGGCGTGGCAAACACCATCTGCAACAGCTTGGAGCCCAGGTTGCGCCGGATCACGGCCTGCTTGCCGGCTTGCAGCATCGGTTTGTGGACGTAGAACTCGTCTGGGTTCACCGCCCCTTGCACCACGGTTTCGCCCAGCCCGTAGCTGCTGGTGATGAACACCACGTCTTCGAAGCCCGATTCGGTGTCGATGGTGAACACCACGCCGGCCGCGCCCAAGTCGGAGCGCACCATGCGCTGCACCCCGGCCGAGAGCGCCACCTCGGCGTGCGCAAAACCCTTGTGCACGCGGTAGCTGATGGCGCGGTCGTTGTAGAGGCTGGCAAAGACCTCTTTGATCTTGTGCAGCACCGCGTCGATGCCGTGCACGTTCAAAAAAGTTTCCTGCTGCCCGGCAAACGAGGCGTCGGGCAGGTCTTCGGCCGTGGCCGACGAGCGCACCGCATAACTGGCGTGGCTGCTGGCGCCGTCGAGCTGAGCAAAGGCGGCGCGGATGGCCTGCTCGAGCGCCGCCGGCAAGGGCTGCGCCTCGACCATGGCGCGGATTTCGGCCCCGCACTGCGCCAGCGCGCGCACGTCGTCGGTGTCGAGCGCGTCGAGCTTGGCCTGGATGCGCTGGTGCAGATCGTCGGCGGCCAAAAATTGCCGGAACGCGTGCGCCGTGGTGGCAAAACCGGTGGGCACGCGCACGCCTTGCGGCAGCTGCGAGATCATCTCGCCGAGGCTGGCGTTTTTGCCACCCACGGCCTCGACGTCGGTCATTCTGAGTTGCTCGAACGGCACGACCAGAGCGGTCGGGTCAAACAGTTGCGACATGATGCAGGGCTCCAAAGTTAAAAATCGGTCACCCGCCCACGGCCGGCCGCAGCGCGCAGCGTGCGGCGCGCGGCTGGCCGGGCGCTGGCGTGCACAGCCCGACCAGCGCCCCATCGTTCGTGGGGGCGGCAAGGACAGCTAAGCGAGCAACGGCGGGGCCCGGCGCCGGGGCGGGATAATGCGTGGATTGTAAAACCCGCACCCTGTGTCGCACCGCATGTCGCACCGCACCGCCTTTTTTGTTTCCGACGGCACCGGCATCACCGCCGAAACCTTTGCCAAAGCCATCTTGGCGCAGTTCGAGATCGAGCCGCGCCGCGTGCGCCTGCCCTTCATCGACGACGCCGACAAAGCGCACCAGGCGCTGCGCCAGATCAACCACGCGGCCGATGTCGATGGCCGCCGGCCGCTGGTCTTTACCACCGTGGTCAACCCCGAGGTGCTGCAGGTGCTGCACGGCCACTGCAAGGGCATGCTGATCGATATGTTCGGCACCTTCATCGCGCCGCTTGAGCACGAGCTTGGGATCAAGTCCAACCACCGCGTCGGGCGCTTTTCTGACGTCGCCAAAAGCCGCGAGTACCACGACCGCATGGAGGCCATCAACTTCACGCTCGACCACGACGACGGCCAAACCAACAAAGACCTGGCGCAGTCCGACGTGATTTTGGTGGGCGTGAGCCGCAGCGGCAAGACGCCGACCTCGCTCTATCTGGCGCTGCAGTTTGGCCTCAAGGCCAGCAACTACCCGCTCATCCCCGAAGACTTCGAGCGCCGCCAGCTGCCACCGCCGCTGCTGCCGCACAAGAAAAAGCTCTTTGGCCTGACCATCGAGCCCCAGCGCCTGAGCGAAATCCGGCACGAGCGGCGCCCGAATTCGCGCTACGCCAGCCTCGAGAACTGCCGCTACGAGGTGGCCGAAGCCGAAGCCATGATGCGCCGCACCGGCATCCGCACCCTGTCCACCACCAGCAAATCGATCGAAGAGATCGCCACCCTGATCCGGCAAGAGCTGGAGCTGTGAGATCTGGATCTGTGTGGGCGGGCGTTGCATGCACGCCCGCAGCGGCACAGGTGCCGTGCCCAGCGCTCAGCGCTGCGGCGGCCAGACGTGCAGCGGGGCGCGGTAAAAGTTCAGGATGCGGCGCACGTAATCCTGCGTTTCCCGAAACGGCGGGATGCCGCCAAAACGGTCCACCGCGCCTTCGCCGGCGTTGTAGGCCGCCGCCGCCAGCGCCACGTCGCCATTGAAGCGCTCCAGCAACCAGCGCAAGTAGCTCAGGCCCCCGCGCACGTTTTGCTCCGGGTTGAAGGGGTAGCGCACGCCAAAGCGGGCGGCGGTTTCGGGGATGAGCTGCATCAGGCCCATGGCGTTTTTGGGCGACACGGCGCTGGGGTTGAAGTTCGATTCGGCCCGTGCCACCGCCAGCGCGAAGCGGTAATCGACTTGGAAGTGCGGCGCCAAGCGCTGGATCAGCTCGGCGTAGCGCTGGCGCTCGGGCGGCAGCGCGTCGATGAAACGATGCACCACCTCGAAGGGCACCACCGCCTCGGCCACCGGCGATGCGGGGGCCGCTGGTGCGGCCGCAAGGGCGAATTGCGGTGCGGCACCTGTCAGCAGACAATCGGGCACCGCCTCGGCAAAGCCGGTGTGCATCACGGCCAGCACGGCCTGCTCGTGCCCACCCTGCGCCGCCATGGCCAGCAACGCGCGCCCCTCGAGCCGGCCTTGGGCATCGATGCGCTCCAAAAACAGCCGCCCCAGCCGGTACTGGGCCTCGGTGCTGCCAAAACGCGCGGCCGCGCAGTAGCGCTCGGCCGCCAGCAGCACCTCGCCGCGCTGCTGCGCCGCGAAACCCTGCTCGATCCAACGCGAAAGCTGCGGTGCTTCGTCGGTCCAGGGCGGCGGCCCCAGGGGGGGCAAATGCGCCGCGCCTGCCGCGGGGGTGGGCAACGCTGCAGCAGACAGCGATGGCTGCAGGACAGGAGCGGGCGTGGCAGCCCCCGCACCGGCCGCAGCACCCAGCAGCCCAAGCAAGAGCCAAACCCCAGCCCATGCCCGCAGCGCACGCGCCGCGAGTGGGGGTGGCTGCGTCATGGTGCGGACCTCGTTTGCCGATGAAGCAAGCGGGCCCAAAGAGATTGGGGAACGCTGGGCATGGGGTTTTCCCTGTCTGTAGCTGGTTGTGACATTGTCACCCAATCCCGGCCGACCTGCGCCACTCTGATAAAAATTCCAGCCAGCAGCCACGGATACGGCCTGGGTTTAAGATGCGGTTTTGGGTATTCCCCGCGCACACGCATGAACATCCAGACCGACCCCACCCCCACGCCCGGCAGCGACGCCACCACCACCCTGATCACCACCCCGGTGCGCAGCCTGCTCAAGCGCGCGCCGGTGACGCTGCCGCCGCAAACCCCGATCATCGAAGCCGCGCGCCTGATGCGCGAGCACCGCATCTCCTCGGTGCTGATCGTGCAAGACGGGGCCCTGTTTGGCCTCATCACCGACCGCGATCTGCGCAACCGCGTGGTGGCGACCGGTCTCGATACCTCGCGCCCGATCTTGGAGATCGCCACCCTGGCGCCACTGACCATCGACATCGAACGCCCGGCCTTCGATGCGCTGCTGCTCATGGCACGCCACAACATCCACCACGTGCCGGTGCTCGACGGGCAGGCCGTGGCGGGCATGATCACCGGCAGCGATTTGAACGAGCGCCAGAGCAATTCGGCGGTCTATCTGGCCGGCGCCATCTACAACCAGGACTCGCTGCAAGCGCTGGTGCAGACCAGTGCGCGCATCAAGCTGCTGCAGCAGAGCCTGGCCGCTGCCGAAGCCAGCGCCTACAGCACCGGCCACATCGTGAGCGCCATCACCGACGCCCTGAGCGCGCGCCTGCTGCAACTGGGCGAATTGCAATTCGGCCCGGCGCCGGTCGAATACGCTTGGGTGGCGGCCGGCTCGCAAGGGCGCAACGAGCAGACCGCCAAGTCGGACCAAGACAACTGCATGGTGCTGGCCGACGACTACGACCAAGCGCAGCATGGTGAGTATTTCAAACAACTGTCGCGCTTCGTCTGCGACGGGCTCGATGCCTGCGGCTACGTCCATTGCCCGGGCGAGATGATGGCCATGACCGACCAGTGGCGCCAGCCGCTGCAAAAGTGGCGCGGGTATTTTCACCACTGGATCGCCTTCCCCGAGCCCGAGGCGCTGATGCTCACCGGCGTGTTTTTCGACCAGCGTTTCGTCTATGGCAAGGCGGCCCTGATCGATGAGTTGCGCGCCGAAGTGGTGCAGCGCACCCGCGGCAACAAGAGCTTTTTGGTGCCCTTGGCCGGCAACGCGCTGCAGCGCCAGCCGCCGCTGAACTGGCTCGGCAACATCAGCCTCATCAAAGGCGGCGCGCACGAGGGCTGCGTGGACCTGAAGATGCAGGGCATCGTGCCGATCACCGACATGGCGCGCTTTTATGCGCTCGCCGCGGGCTCGGATGCGGTCAACACCCGCGACCGGCTGCAGATCGCCGCCGACAGCGGCGCCATCACCGCCGAACGGGTGCGCGACCTGATCGACGCGCACGAGTTCCTGGGCACGCTGCGGCTGCAGCACCAGGCGCAGCGCATGTCCGAAGGCCACGCCGCCGACAACTACCTGCGCCCCGACGAGCTTTCCAACCTCGAACGCGGACACCTCAAAAACGCCTTTGCCGTGGTCAAGAGCGTGCAGGGTTCGCTGGCGCGGCTGTACCCGGTCAATCAGCTCTAAAACCCGCCTTGCGGCGGGCCGTGCATCCATAAAAAAACCCGCCTTGCGGCGGGTTTTCAAGCGGTCGTAAAGAGCGCTTTAGTTGCGGTGCGCAGCGGCGAGGAACTCGCGGGCGTTGCCCGTGTTCTTGGTCAACAGGCTCACCACAATGATCGACAGCAGGGCCGCCGGCACACCGTAGAGCGCTGGGTTGCCCAGCACGCGGATGCCCATGATATCGGGCACGGCCGAGAAACGGGCGAAGGTGAAGGTCAGCGAGACGATCAGGCCCACCACCAAGCCGGCAATCACGCCTTCTTTGGTCAGGCCCGTCCACCAGACCGACAGGATCAGCACCGGGGCGAAGGTCGAGGCAGCGATACCGAAGCACATGGCCACCAGAATCGCGACGTTCTGGTCTTTGAGCCAGATCGAGGCCAGCAGCGCGATCACCGTCAGCACCACGGCGCCGAGTTTGGCAAACACCAAGCGCTCGCGGTCGGTGCTGTTGGGGCGCAGCACGCCGGCATAGACGTCGTGCGACAGGCTGGTGGTCATCGAGATCAACAGACCCACCGCCGTGCTCAGCATCGCGGCCATGGCACCGGCAGCGATCAGACCGAGCACCACTTCACCGCCCATGGCTTGGCCCAGCATCGGGATCGCCAAGTTGGTGGCTTGCCCGCGTTGGCCCGCTTGCAGCATTTTGATCAGCTCTGGGTAGAGGATCATCATGGTGGCAAAGCCGACGAACAGCACCGCGATGTAGAACACCGCCAAGCCGATGATGGTGATTTCGGCGCCTTTCTTGGCGTCTTTGGCGTCTTTGACGGTGTAAAAGCGGATCAGGATGTGCGGCAGACCGGCCACACCCAGCAGCAGACCGAGCACCAAGCTGACTTGGTTCCAGACGTCGGGCGTCGCCACACCCGGAGTCAGGGCGTCAGGCAGGTTGGCAAAACCCGCACGCACGGCTTCGGCCAGCACGAACGGGCCATAGGCGCCTTCGGGCGTAGGCGGCACCACAACTTGCGCCATCACACCAGCGGCTGCGGTGGGTGGCACGGTGTCCATGGCTTGGCTGATGATGGCAAACGGGTTGCCGCCAAAGTACACGAAAGTGGCCAGCACGAACAACAGCAGCATCGCCACGAGCAGAATCACGCCTTGGATGGCCTGGTTGTAGGTGGTGCCCATCATGCCGCCCAGAATCACCATCAGGCCCATGATGAACGCCGAGACGAACACCGTGACCATGTAGTCCCAGCCCAGCAGCAACTGGAACAGGTGACCCGCGCCCACGATCTGCGGCACCAGGTACAGCGTACCGATGACGACGGTGGTGAACATGGCTAGGAACTTGAGGCTGCGGCCGCCAAAGCGCCCGACCAGCACGTCGGCCACGGTGAACTTGCCCGAGCTTTTCAGCGGGCCAGCCAGCGCGACGAGCACAAAGATCCAAGCACCAAAGAAGCCAATGGCGATCCACCAGCTGTCAATGCCGACCAGCGCGATGGCGCCGGCCACACCCAAGAAGCTGGCCGCGCTGCAGTAGTCGCCGAACATCGCCCAGCCATTGAGGCGCGGCGAGATTTTGCCGCCAGCGACGTAAAAGTCGGTCGTGGTGCTGGTCTGCTTCTTGCCCCACCAGCTGATGTAAACCACCAAGATCAGGCTGACGACCAGGATGGAAAAGGCAATCGGATTTTCAAAGCCCATCTCAGTCCCCTTTGTCTTGGTTGAGGCACATGCGCGTCACCACCAGGCCGACGATGAACACCAGCGTGGCGGCATAGAGCGCCAGCGGCATGCCAAGGATGTCGATCTGACCAATGGCGCGGAAATCGCGCGTGGCGATCACGGCCGCCGTGAAGTAGGTGACGCAAAAGATGGCCAACAGGCCGATGGCCGCGCCAAGCTTGCGCTTGATCAAGGCCTCGTCGTACACGGGGCCGGGCGGCGCCGCGCTTTTGGTACTGGGGTTTGTCATGAATGGGTTCCTTTCTGAATCAGCCCGGGATGGGTCGAATCAACTCTGAAACGGCAGCTTGCGCAGCCGCGCCAGAACGCTGCCGAATCAAGGCCTAGCAACGCTCAGGCAGGCACTGTCGAACCCGAGCCTTACAGCCAGCTTATGCCGACGCCCAAAGCTCCCATTACCTAGGGTATGTCCTAGGAAAAACCCGCCAGCCACCAAAGGAAACGCTTGAGCGCGGCCACGATTGGGCTTGCGGCTCAGGACAGATCTGCGAGCTGGTGCTGCTTGGGCTGGACGTGATCGGACAGTTTGCCCCGGTTGACAGCGGCGCGCGCTGTGTCAGCCACTGCACGGCCTGCAACGTACCCGCATGACCGAGCCAGACTGTGTTGTACTCCGCCGCGGCCTGCCATGCGCGCCAAGCGGCCCCGACCCGCGCCAGCAACTGCCGCACCGTTTCGCCGCCACCGGGCGCGTGGTCGGCAAAATCGCGCACCCAAGCCGAGACCGCCGGCTCGCCAATGGCGTCCCAGCGCTGCCCTTCCCAGCCGCCGAAATCGAGCTCATCGAGGCGCGCATCGCTGCCGGCGCACTGCAGATCGGGGCGCAGGGCCAGCAGCGCCTGCGCCAAGGCACGGGTGCGCTGGCGGCTGCTGCTGCGCACCGTGGCCGCGCGCGGCAACCAGTCGGCCAGGTGCTGCGCCAAGCGCTGGTTGGCGAGCGGGTCGGCCGGCCAGTCGAGCCGGCCATAACAGCAGCCGCACACCGGGCTGCCGTCGGGGCGCACCGGCCGTGCATGGCGCACCAGCCACAACTGGCCGGGTTGCCCTGCGCCCGCGCTTAATGCGCCGCGATTCATGCCCCAGCCCCAGCGGCCACGCTCAAGCACCCGCACCCAACACAGGCCCAACCAGCAGCGGCCCAGCCAGCACCAGCCCGAGCAGCAAACCCAGTTCAGCCGCCTGCTGCGTGGCCCCCAAGCCGTCGCCCGTGTAGCCCCCGAGGCGGCGCAGCAACCAGCGCGCCATGGGGGCCGCCACCAGCAGCGCGCCGCTCAAAGCCGCCGACAGCGCTACAACCAGGGCCAGCGCAGACCCGCCGCCCTGCACCAACTGCGTTGCACCCAGCGTTGCGCCCAAGGCCACGGCCGCCGCCCCACTGCCCAGCAGCACCAGCAGCGCCCACATCGCCGCCCAGAGCAGGCCGCCCAAACCGATGCCGTCGGCCAGCGGCTTGGCTTTGACTCCGGCCCGATCGCCCACGTGGCGATGCCGGTACAGCAGCCACAAAGGCGCGCAGCGCGACACGGTGTGCCCCCACAGCAGCCCCAGCAGCGCCAGCAGCGGCTCGATCTGCAGCAGGCTTGCCAGTAAGGCGCATTTGGCCAGCAGGGCCACGCCCAGCGCCAGCGCGCCGTAGCTGCCGATGCGCGAGTCTTTCATGATCTCGAGCGCGCGCTCGGGCGTCGTGCCGCCGCCGAGGCCGTCGAAGGTGTCGGCCAGCCCGTCTTCGTGCAAGGCCCCGGTGAGCAGCAAACCGGCCGCCAGCGCCGCCACGGCCGCTACCCAAGCCGCCGCTGGAACCGGGGGTAGCAGCCACCAAGCCAGCCCCAGCACGGCCGCCGTGAGCACCCCCACCCCTGCGCCCACCAGCGGAAAATAGCGCGCCGATGCGCGCAGCAGCTGCGGGCTGTAGCCCACCCAGTGCGCCAGCCGCCCCGTGACCGGGATGCGTGTCAAGAACTGCAGCGCCAGCAGCAGGCAACGCAGCTCATGCGCCATCATCGGTCCGCCTTGGCGCAGCGCCGCCGTCGAGGGTGCATGCCGCCTCGCCCGAGGCTGTGGCCACCACCGGCCCGCTCACCGCCGCCGATTCGAAGCTGGCCATCTCGTTGAGCAAAGCGCAGGCTGAAACCAGCAGCGGCCAAGCCAGCGCCGCGCCCGAACCCTCGCCCAAGCGCAGCCCCAGATCGAGCAGCGGCTCGGCCCCCAGCAAGCGCAGCATGGCGGCGTGGCCGCGCTCGCCGCTGCGGTGCGCAAACACACAGCGCTGCAACACCCGCGGCTGCAGCCGCGCCGCCACCAGCACCGCGGCACTGGTGATGAAGCCATCGACGACGATCACGCGCCGCTCGGCCGCCGCCTGCAGCACCGCCCCGACCAAGGCGGCGATCTCGAAGCCGCCCAGCGCCGCCAGCGCGTCCAGCGGTTCGCGGGCCTGTGCATGCAAAGCCAAGGCGCCGCGCAAGACGGCGGTTTTGTGCGCCACCCCGGCGGCATCGAGCCCGGTACCGGCCCCGGTGCAGTCCTCGATCGGCAAACCCCCGAGCCGCGCCAGCAGCAGCGCCGCCGCCGAGGTGTTGCCTATGCCCATCTCGCCCAGCAACAAGGCGTTGCCGGGCAGGCCCTGCACCACGGCCACGCCGTGCGCCAGCGCGGCGGCGCACTGCGCGGGCGTCATGGCCGGCTCGACGCTGGCGTCGGCGCTGCCGCTGGCGACCTTGCGCAGCTGCAAACCTGGCTGCGGCGACAGTGGGCTGGCCACGCCGCAGTCCACCACCGTCAGCGCCAAGCCGTGCAGGCGTGCCAGCACGCTCACCGCCGCGCCGCCGGCCAGAAAGTTCTGCACCATCTGCGCCGTGACGGCGCTCGGATAAGCCGATACGCCCCGCGCCGCCAAGCCGTGGTCGGCGGCAAACACCACCAGCTGCGGCTGCTGCAGCGTGGGCTTTTCGCTGCCCAAAATCAGGCCGATGCGCAGCGCCAGGGCTTCGATCCCGCCCAAGCTGCCCAGCGGCTTGGTCTTGTGGTCGAGCCGGTGCTGCAGGCGCGCTGAGAGCGCCGGCTGGAAGAGGTCTTCTAGGGTGGGCGGGGTGAAGGGCATGGTCATCAGTTTTTGCATGGTCAGGGCTTGCGTGGTTGGGGCTTGCAGGGTCAGGGCTTGCGTATCAGGGCGTCGAGCACACCGGGGGCAAAGTGGCTTTGCACAAAATCGGCTAGGCCATCGAACACGCTCTCCAGCGTGGGCGCGCTGCTGCCAAACAGGGCGCGCAGCACGGCTGGCTGTTCGAACAGGCCGTGCACATAGCAGCCGAGTACGTTGCCGGCCGCGTTTTGCCACGCCAGGCCGGGCATGACCTCGCGCGCGATTAGGCCTTGGGCCGCCATGTCGGGGTGCTGCACCGTTTGACCGTGATGGATTTCGTAGCCGGTCACGCGCACGCCCGACAACGCCGCCCAGCAGCCGGTCAGTTCAGCAAAGGACGTGCTCGTGTGGCAGACGGTTTTGCGCTCCGCAAACACCGTCACCAGCGGCAGCAAGCCCAGGCCGGGGGTGTTGCCCAGCGCCAGCGGTTCGATGCCGTGGGGGTCGATCAGCGCCTCGCCCAGCATCTGCAGCCCGCCGCAGATGCCCAGCACGGCCCGGCCCTGTGCGGCGTGCGCGGCCAGCGCCTGGTCCAGCCCCTGCGCACGCAGCCAAGCCAAGTCGGCTGCTGTGGCTTTGATGCCGGGCAGCACGATCCAGTCGGCCCCGGAGCAGTCGGCCGGCGTGCGCGCCCAGATCAGGCGCAGACCCGGCACGTTCTTGAGCGGCTGAAACTCGTCAAGGTTGCTGCTGCGCGGGTAGGCGATCACGGCGATGGTCTGGCTAAGCGCGCCAGCGACACGGCTGCGGTCATCAAAAACCCCATCCTCTTCGGGCAAGCCGTGCTGCCACCACATGGGCAAGGTCGCCACCACCGGCACGCCGGTCAAGTCGTGCAGCATCTGAGGCGCCGGCGCGAGCAACGCCGCATCGCCCCGGAACTTGTTGAGCACAAAGCCGCAGATGAGCGCGCGCTCGTCCTCGGGCAGCAGGGCCCAGGTGCCGTAGAGGTGGGCAAAAGCGCCGCCGCGGTCGATGTCGGTCACCAGCAAACAGCGCGCCTGGGCGTGGCGGGCCACGCGCATATTCACGATGTCGCTGGCGTGCAGGTTGATCTCGGCCGGCGAGCCGGCGCCCTCGATCACCACCACGTCGTTTTCGGCGCACAGCGCATCGAGCGCGGCCCTGATCTGCGGCCAGACCCGTACGCTGCGCGCGCGCCAAGGCATGTCGCTGAGCTCGCGGCTGACTTCGCCCAGCAGCACCACCTGGCTGTGCGTGTCGGCCTCGGGCTTGAGCAGCAGCGGGTTCATGCGCACTTCGGGCTGGGCGCAGGCGGCAAGGGCCTGAAAGTACTGGGCCGAGCCGATCTCGCCCGCTAAGCCCGACGCGGCGGCCACCACCCGGGCGTTGTTGCTCATGTTCTGCGCCTTGAAGGGCGCGACCTTCAGACCCTGACGTGCGTAATAACGGCACAGCGCGGTGCTCAGCCAACTTTTTCCGGCACCGCTGGTGGTGCCTAAAACCATCACGCTTTTTGCGCTCATGAACTTGCCTTGCTAATGTTTTGCCATGCATGGTGCAACGCGTCCTGCGCCGCAGGCGTTTGCACGCTCAGGCGCAGATGGCCCGGCAAACCGAAGGATGTGCAATCGCGCAGCTTGATGCCGCGTTCGCGCAGATCTGTCATTGCGGGCTTGATCCGCAATCCATCTCGGTGCACAGACAGGGACGTACCCGGATCGGGGTCCGGCACAAGCTGCTCAATTCCGGCATGACAGACGAAGAAGTTCGCGTTGCTCGGCAGCACGGTCCAGCCGATTGATTCACAAACCTGCTTCTGCCGCTCTTTCCACTCGCGCAGCGTGACAAGGCTATCAGCCAGCCATTGCTGGACCGCCGGTTCGCACCAGGCTCGCAACATCGCCGCACCATGCGCACCTACCGGCCACGAAGGGGCCAGGCTCTCCAACTGCATCACTGCGTCGTTCGCACCCGGCGGCGCAATCGCATAAGCCGCGCGCACACCAGTCAAACCCAGCGCCTTGTTCGGCGTCCAGAGTTGCCAGAACTTTTGCAGCGCTTCGTCGGGCAGTGCGAGCGCGCCGCTGAGCCGCAGCGGTTCGTAAGCACGGTCCAGCACGCACAGCGCCGCTGTGACGGGTAATTCAGCCAGTCCCTGATGAGCGACGCCCAGCGGGCTGGACGGATCACATGCCCAGCGCAATTGCGCCTGCGCCGGCTGCGCAACCACCGGCAACTTCCAGCTCTGGGCTGACTGCGCGTAGTCGCCGTAGCTGTACGGCGGCAGCCAGACGGCGCCGGCGCCGCGCTGGGCGGCGAGCGCGGTGATGCGGAAAATGAACTCGCTGGCGCTGGCGGCCAACACCAGGCGCTGCGCGTCCACACCGTGAAACCCAGCCAGCTGCTGGCGCAAAGCGGTGTAGCTGGCGTCGGGATACCGGCTGGCATCGGCTTGCTGCACGGCAGCCAGCGCGAAAGGACAGGGCCCGCAGGCGTTGCTGTTGCTCGAAAAATCGTGAAGCGGCACCCCGAGGTGGTCGGGTCCGCCGTGGCCACGCGCGGCTGCGGATTTTTCTGCACTCATGCGTGCCCCCAATTTGCTATCAATGCAATGGCTATTAGCGCAATTGGAATAAGGGCTAGGACCACATTTGATGCATATTTTTGCGCCGCCACCAGATCTGACGCCTGCGGCTGCCGGCCGGTGGGATTGAGTGTGTAAACACCGCTCTTGCGCAGGCTGACTTCCAACGCCAAAGCCATGGCCCCCATCGGCCAGCCGCTGTTGGGCGACGGCGTTTTGCCGGCTTCGGCCCGCAGGGTTGCAATCGGCAGACCGCCTGCCAGCAGCGCCAGCAGCAAAGCCGTCAGGCGCGCCGGCAGCCACGACAACACATCGTCGGCCCGCGCCGCCCACTTGCCCGCCCATTCCCAGTGCTCCCCGCGGTACACACCGCGGTAGCCCCACATGGCGTCGGCGGTGTTGGCAAAGCGGTAAATCGCGGCACCCGGCAGGCCGAACAGAACAAACCAGAAAATGGGCGCGACCACCGAATCATTGAGGTTTTCGGCCAGCGACTCAATCGCGCTTTCACGCACCTCGCTGGCGGTGAGCTGAGACGTGTCGCGGCTCACCAGCATTGAGAGGCGTTCGCGACCGGCATCCAGCGACTGCCGCAACGCGGCCTCGACCGCGCTCACTTCCTCGTGCAGCATGCGCCAGGACAACATCGACTTGAGCAGCCAGGCCATCAACAAGGCAATCACCACAGCGCTCACCCCGCTCTGCAGGCCCGGCATTGCGGAAAAGTCGGCAAGCTGCCAGAAAACCAGAGCCTGCAGCCCCCAGGCCAACACCCCCGTCAAGACAGCGCCCAACGCCCAAGCCAGTGCCCCCAGCACAAACGCGAGCACAGGCGGGAAACGCACAGTCATGCGGCCGAAAATTTTGAGGTAAAGACCGATCCACACCACGGGATGAAGGCTTGTACGTGGCTCGCCAAAACCGTGATCAATCCACAGGGCCAGCAGCAAGACCAGCACCAATACCAGCGCCATGCCGCCGAGGCTCAACGGCTGGTCGCAGCAGGTCCAGACCATCAGCATGTCAGGCGCTTGGTTTGCCATGCCCGGCCGGCTGGCCCCAGCAGTTTTCAAACACCAGGTCGGCGTGCGCGGAACAGCGTGCGCAGTTTTCGGTTTGCAGCATGGGCTCTTGATAAAACATTTCGACCGGACCCAGGCACAAAACAGACTTGCACACGCGGATAAAGCGCCAGAGCTGCATGAAGCCAACACTGGGCGCGTGGTGCGCGGCAGACAACAGCCGCTGCAGCACGCCGTCAGCCACCGTAGCTCCGCTGAAGTGGCGCATGTCGCGCCGATCGCAAACAGCACGGTACACAGCCTGCTGATCGGCGGCGCTGAAGGCGTGGGGTTCTGCGGGTGCGCTCACTGCGCGTTCCTAATCTTCGATGCCGCGCTGCGCAGGAATGCCCGCGTTGAACGCATGTTTGATTTTCGTCATCTCGGTCACGGTGTCGGCCAGCGCGATGATTTCAGGTGGGCAGCGCCGGCCGGTGATGACCACATGCACCTCCTTGGGCCGGCTCTGCAAGGTGTGCAGCACATCGTCCAGCGGCATCCAGCTGTAAATCAGCGGGTAGGTCAGCTCGTCCAGCACCACCAGAAAATAGTCGCCGCTCAGGATGGCGGCTTTGGCTTTTTCCCAGCCGTTGCGCGCCAGTTGGGCCGAATGTTCCAGGTCCGGACTTTTCCAGCTGAAGCCGTCGCCCAGCCCTTCGATTGGAATGCCGAGTTGCTCGAACATGCGGTGTTCGCCGAAGCGCGCGCTCGGCACCTTCATGAACTGGAAAATCCTCACGGCTTTGCCATGCACATGGCGGCGGCCGTGGGCGCGCAGTGCCAGGCCGAAGGCGGCAGTGCTTTTGCCTTTGCCATCGCCGGTATTGACGATGATCAGGCCACGCCGCTCGCCCTCAGGTTTGGCATAGGGTTTGACCGTAGGAGGTGTTTCTATTTGCATGATGTCACCTTCGTTTAAGAGACGATTTTTTAGCTGTCATCCCGGACCCCGCATCGTGGTCCCGGATAACAAACGATATTCATATCTTCGGCAGCGCCACCCACTGCCCGTGCAGGGCGTGGATGGCGATGCGCTGCTCGAACAGCGCCTCGAGCGCGCGCTGCGTGGTGGGCGCACTGCAACGGCCTTGGAGAACGATGCGGCCCTGCTGCAGCAGCACCAGTTCGTCGGCCAGCAAGGCGGTGCCGATTTCGTGCAACACGCTCACCACCGTGCGCCCCTGAGCCACCAAGTCGCGCACGAGCGCGATCCAGTCGGCTTGGTGCGGTGGGTCGAGGTTGAGCAACGGCTCGTCCATGAGCAGCACCTGGGCCTCGACCGCCAGCAGGCGCGCCAGCAAGACGCGCTGGCGCTCGCCGCCCGACAGGCCGCCCAAAGGCCGCTGGCGCCAGTCCCAGGCCTGGGTCTGGCGCAAGGCGCGCTCCACGGCAGCGCGGTCGGTGGCGCTGGGCGCTGCCAGCCAGCCCTGATGCGGCAGCCGCCCGAGCATCGCCACGTCGTAGGCGGTGAGGTCGTCGGCGGCGTTCTGACTGGCTGCACCGCCCTGCGCCAGCCAGGCCAAGGTGCGGGCGCGCTCGCGCGCGCCCCAGTGCGGCAGCGGCCGCCCCAAAAGCTCGACCGTGCCCTGCACCGCTTGCAGCCCGGCCAGCGCCCGCAGCAGGGTCGATTTGCCGGCGCCGTTGGGGCCGACGATGCTGGTCCAGCGCCCAGCGGCAAAGCGCACGTCCACCCCGTGCAGCGCGGTGTGCGCCTGCGCGCCCTGCCCGAGCACGGCGCTCAAACCCCGGCACTGCAAGGCCGCGGGGGCGCTTGCAAGGCTGGGCGCGGCGGCGCTGGCGCTGGTGTTCATGGTGCGATTCATGGCGCCCGCCGGCGCATCAGCCAGAGCAGATAGCCGCCGCCGAGCACCGCCGTCAGCACCCCGACCGGAATCTCTTGCGGCGCCAGCAGCGCACGCGCCAGCAAATCGGCCGCCAACAGCAGCACGCCACCCATCAGGCTGGCCAGCGGCAGCAGCCAGCCGTGCGTGGTCTGGATGAGCGCGCGCACCAGATGCGGCGCTACCAGCCCAACGAAGGCGATGAGCCCGGTCTGGGCCACCGCCGTGCCCGTGGCCAGCGCCAGCAGCACCACCAGCGCCACGCGCAGCGGCGCCAGCGGCAGGCCCAGGCTCTGCGCCGTGTCCTCGCCCAGGCTCAGGCCGTCGAGCACCTTGGCCAGCGCCACGCCGGCGCACACGCACAGCGCACCCACGGCGGCCATCAGCCCCAGCGCCGGCCAGCCGATGAAGCCGGTCGAGCCCAGCATGAAGGCCTGCATCGGCGCCAGCGTTGCGGGCGCGGCCAGCGTCACCATCGAGCCCAGCGCCCCCAGCACCATGCCCACCACCACCCCGGCCAGCAGCAGGCGCAAGGTGTGCTGCACGCCGCGCGCCAGCGCCAGTGTGAGCAGCACCGCCGTCACCGCACCCACAAAGGCGGCCGCCGTCAGGCCCAGCCGCACCAACCATTCGAGCGCAAACAGCGACACCCCAAATCCAGCCAGCGTCAAAGCCACCGCCAGCGCGGCCCCGGCAGCGCTGCCGAGCAAAAAGGGGTCGGCCAGCGGGTTGCGAAACAGGCCCTGCGCCACCGCCCCAGCCAGCCCCAGCAGCGCCCCCGCAGCCCAAGCGCCCAGGGTGCGCGGCGCCCGGATATCCCAGACGATCTGCGCCGCCACCGGGTCGGCCCAGAGGCGCCAGATGGGCTCAAGGCCGCTGCTGCCCACCCCCAAGCCGAGCAAGGCCAACAGCGCCGCCAGCAGGCACAAGCCCAGCCCCAAGGCCCAGGGGCGGCGTGGAGCCGTGGCAGCGGAGCCAGGGCCGCTGGGCAGTGGCGCAACAGCGGCTGCGCTGTTGTGATTAAGGGCTGGCGGCGGCTGCTTCATGGGGCATGGCGGCGCAGGCAGTCGGCCAGCAGGCGCGCGCCTTCGGCTAGGCGCGGCCCGGGACGCACGAGGGCGTCGAGCTCGGCGTCGGCAAACACGCACAGGCGCTGCTCGCGCACGGCGCGGATGCGGCCCCAGCCCGGGCGCTCGTGCAGGCTGGCGCGGTCGCGCGCGCCGACCATGATCAGGTCGGGGTTGGCGCGCACCACGAACTCGGGGTTGAGCTGGGGGAAGGGCCCGAGTTCGGGCGGCACGATGTTTTGCGCCCCCAGGCGCGCCAGCGACTCGCCGATGAACGACGAGGCCCCGGCGGCAAACGGGGCGCGGTTGACCTCAAAATACACCCGCGTCTGCCGCACCGAGGGCGGCAAAGCGCCCGCCAGCGCCGTCAGCTCGGCGTCGATGCGCTGCCACAACTGCTCGGCCTGCTGCGCCGGCAGCCCCAGCGCCTGCGCCACCCGGCCCATGACCCGGCGTACGTCGGCGTGGGTTTGCGGCTCTAGCACCAGCACCGTCAGGCCCAGCGCCTCCAGCCGCTCGCTGCCGCGGCTGGAGCGCGCCATCAGCACCAAGTCGGGCCGCAGGGTGACGATGGCCTCGATATTGGGGTCGATGCCGCCACCCACCTGAGGCAAAGCGCGCACCGCCGCCGGCCAATCGGAAAAGCGGTCCACCCCCACCAGCCGCTGGCACTGGCCGAGCGCGCACACGGTTTCGGTGAGCGAAGGCAGCACCGAGACCACGCGCTGCGGCGGCTGGGGCAACAGCACGGTGCGGCCACGGTCGTCGAGCACCGAGATGGCTTGGGCTTGGGCTTGGGCTGGTTTTGCGGCTTGCACTGGGGCCAGCCACGGTGCTCCGAGCATGAGCACAGCGCCGCAGAGGGCGCGCCCTGCCCGACCCAAGGCCCACGCCCGCACCCGTTGCAACGGCCAGCAGCAAGCGCGCAGCGCCCGGGCCGGCGCCAGCGCCAGAGCTTCCTTCATGCGCACACTCCTTTGATCTGCAGCGGGCAACCAGCCACCATCAGGGTCACGCGCTCGGCCAACGCCGCCACGGCTTGGTTGAGCAGGCCCAGTTCATCGACAAAATGGCGCACGTGAGCCCCCATGGGTATCACCCCCAGCCCAATTTCGTTGCCCACCAGCACCACCGGGCCGGGCAGACCTTGCAGGGTGGCGCACAGGTCGGCGCGGATGGCCGCCGCATCGGCCACGGGCTTCACGCCCGGTGGCGGCAGCAGCGCCTGCGTCAGCCACAGCGTCAGGCAATCCACCACCACCAACGCATCGGCCGCACTGGCCCGGCGCAAAGCCGCCGCCAGCTCGTAGGGTTCTTCGAGCGTGCGCATACCGGGCAAGCGCTCGGCACGGTCGCGCTGGTGTTGCGCGATGCGCTGGCGCATTTCAGCATCGCTAGGCAGACCGGTGGCCAGCAGCAGCGCTTGCCGATCGGGGGCAGCGGCCAACCACGCGCTGGCCCGCTGTTCAGCCAAGCGCGACTTGCCACTCTTTTGCCCGCCCACGATCAGCTCGATGCGCGCCGGCTCAGCCATGATGCAAACGCCAATGGTGAATGAGGTGGTGCAGTTGCTCCACGCCATCGCTCAGCGCCGCTGGGCCCGGCTGCAAAATGTCTGCCGACTTGATTTCAAACAGCTGCCCATGGCGCACGGCCGGCACATCAGCCCAGCCGGGCCGGGCCGCCACCTTGTCCGGCCGGAATTTTTTGCCACACCACGAGCCGATGACGATATCGGGCGCGCGCTCCACGATCTGCGCGCCGTCGGCGATGATGCGGTCTTTGCCCATGGCTTGCACAGCCAGCTCTGGAAACACGTCGACCCCCCCTGCAATGCCAACCAGCTCCGACACCCAACGAATGGCGCTGATGTGCGGCTCGTCCCACTCTTCAAAAAACACGCGCGGCCGGCGCTTGCCCAAGGCACCGAGCGCCGCCACCTCGGCCCGGATCGCGTCCAGCCGCGCGCGCATGAGCGCGATGCGCGCCAGCCCCGCGTCGGCGCAGCCCACCATGGCCGCCACCTGGAACAGCATGGAAAAAATCCCGTCCACGCTGCGCTGGTTGAACACGGTGACCTGCACCCCGGCACGAATCAGCGCCGCTGCGATGTCGGCCTGCAAGTCCGAGAAGCCGAACACGCAGTCCGGCTCCAGCGCCAGGATCTTGTCGATCTTGGCGCTGAGGAAGGCGCTGACCCTGGGCTTTTCGTCGCGCGCCCGGCGCGGCCGCACGGTGTAGCCACTGATGCCCACGATGCGCCACTCCTGCCCCAGCAGGTAGAGCCACTCGGTGGTTTCTTCGGTCAGGCAGACGATGCGCTGCGGGCCGGGCAGGTGCAAACGCGCCCAGCCACCGGTGGCGCAGGTGTGGCCCGGCCCCGACGCCGGAGCAGCGATCACAGGAGCGGGGCAGTTTGACACCGGCAGTCAGCGCTGGGGCTGCCAGGTCAGGCTGGCAAAGAGCGCGCGCCCGCTCTGGTTAAAGCCCAGTGCGGTTTCGTAGCGCTTGTCGCCCACGTTGTTGAGGCGCAGTTGCAGCCGCCAGTCGCTGGACAACTGGTGCTCGGCACTCAGGTCCAGCCGGCCATAGCCCGGCAGGCGCCGGGTGTTGGCGGCGTCGTCGAAACGATCCCCTGCCAGCACAGCGTGGGCCCCGAACCACCAGGCATCGCTCCAGGCCCGCTCTAGGCTCAAGGCCAGCTGCTGCTCAGCGCGGCGGGCCAAGCGTCGATCGAAGTTCGGACCCGGGGTGCGGTTGCGGGCTTCCAGCAGCTCGAGGTCGGCGCGCCAGCGCCAGTCGCCCTCGCTGCCTTGCCAGACCAGGTTCCAGCCGTCGATCTGCACCTGGGGCACGTTGGTCACAGTGGGCGCGGTGGTGATGAAGCCGCGGATGCGCTGCTCGAAGCGCGTCAGTTGCAGCGACTGGCGGCCAAAGGTATGGCTCAGGCCGACCTCGCTGCTGCGCCCGCGCTCGGGTTGGGTGGTGGGGTTACCCCACTGCGGCCAATACAACTGATTGAAGCTGGGGGCCTTGAAGCTGGTGCCGTGCGCGGCGCGCACGCGCCAGCCTGGGGCAAACTCAAAGGCGTAGGCGAGCGCGCCAGTGTTGGCCGAACCAAACTGCGAGTTGTCGTCGCGCCGGGCGCTGGCCTGCCAGGCGTGGCGGCCCGCGCTGCCTTGCAGCGCCACGAAAACGCCCTCGATGCTGCGCTCGCGCACCGTGTAGGCGGTGCTGCTGTCCACCTCTTCGCGGCTGTGCTCTAGGCCCAGCGTCAGGGTGCCGATGGGGCTGGGTTGGTCGTGCTGCAGCGTCCACTGGCGCCGCTCGGTGTCAAAGCGCGTATTGCCCTCGAAATCAAAATTGCGCGTCAAGTCGTCGGCGCGGTTCAGGCGCAGGCTGGTGCGCGCACCGCCGTCCCAAGCGCGCTCTAGGCCGAGCCCCAGTACCCGGGTGCTGGTCAGGCCGCGCACATCCTGCACCTGCGTGCCGTCGTCGAAGGCGCTATTGCCACTGGAAATTAGCCCGTGCGCCGTCAGCAGCCAACCGGGGCTGGGCTCGAAGCGCAGGCTGCCGTTGAGCGCGTCTTGCTCGAAGCCATCGGCGTCGGGGTTATGCCGGTCCCGCGTCCTCCAACGGGGCACCGGGTCCGGTGGCACCGTATACGCTACCCAGCCCGGCGGCACCGCAGGATTCGTGGCCGAAAAACCGTCTTCGCGCAGGGTCGAGACCCCGATCCGATACTGCCAGCGCCCTTGGCCCCCGGCCACTCCGGCCTGGGCGGCGCGGTGTCCGTGCGCCCCCAAAGTGAGGCCGGCGTGGGGATGAAAGCCCTCTAGCCCGCGCCGGGTAAAAATCTGCACCACCCCGCCCACGGCGTCGCTGCCGTAGAGCGCCGCCGCCGGGCCTTTGAGCACCTCGATGCGCTCGATCGCCGCCAGCGGCAGGTTGTCCCAGTTGGGCGCACCCAGGGTCGCCGAGCCGTAGCGTACGCCGTCGATCAGCAGCAGCACATGGCGCCCTTCGGTACCGCGTAAGAATACGGTGGAGGCCTTGCCCAGCCCGCCATTGCTGCTGATCTGCACCCCAGCGGCTTGTTGCAGCAGCGCAGCCAAAGTCTGCCCTTGGGCTTGTTCGATGGTTTCGCGCTCGATCACCACCACCTGAGCGACCAATTGATCGCTGGGCACCGGGGTGCGCGTCGCCGTCACCACCACCGGACTCAAAGCCGCCGGCGTGGCGGCTTCGGGGCTGGCCGCAGCGGGGGCAGCCGCCCACACGCCAGCGAGGCCGAAAAGGGCGGCGGGCAGCGCTGCCCGAGCCGCGACAGGGGCGCGCAAAAACGAATTTTTCATGAAAGTTAACACCACAGAGCGTGTCCTCAGCGCCTTCCCCGACGCTGCTTGGACGCAACGGCCCCCACGAAGGGGACCACCCTGTTGGCCGGTATCCGGGCTGGTGGATGCGACCGGCGCCGCCTTCCCGGAAAGCCCTTTGCGCGAGCAAAAGGCGTTCCAGTGGCTTTTGGAGACGCGCAGCGAAGCCGCCTGTGCGGGCGGCTCGTCCACTTACCGTTGCGGGGGCAGCTCAGGTTAGACCCATGCGCTAGACGCGCCTAGGGTCCTCCTGCTTCCCGTTTAACCGCCGCACCAGAACCGGCGCAGCGAGCACCAACGTTGCAGATTGTAACGGCCTGTATCCGATGATCTGGAACCGATGATCTGGACACCGCAGAGGATGTCAAGCCGGGGCTGCCCCAAATCCCCTTTGTGCCGCACATCCATGCCGCACATCCATCCGCTTGGCCTATAATTTCTGAGTGTTTCGAGGAGCGTTGCAGCACCGAGCCCCATGCGGCGGCGGTGTGAGGCTCGGAACCGGTCACGACACCCGCTGCCGTTGGCCCACCCGCAACGACGCTCACCCACTCCTCGTGCGGTGAGCGCTTTGTGCCAGCCGCGAGCAGTGGTTTGAACCCAACCCTGTTGTGCCGGAGCCTTACATGAACGCTGCCTTGAAATCCCCCCTCCTCGCCGATTGCGTGATCGCCGACATCGGCCTTGCCGAATGGGGGCGCAAAGAAATCCGCATTGCCGAAACCGAAATGCCCGGCCTGATGGCCATACGCGAAGAATACGCCGCGCGCCAGCCGCTCAAGGGCGCGCGCATCACCGGCAGCCTGCACATGACGATCCAGACCGCCGTGCTGATCGAGACCCTGCAGGCGCTGGGCGCGCAGGTGCGTTGGGCCTCGTGCAACATCTTCAGCACCCAAGACCATGCCGCCGCCGCCATTGCCGCCAGTGGCACGCCGGTGTTTGCTTTCAAGGGCGAGACGCTGGAGCAGTACTGGGACTACACCCACCGCATTTTTGAGTTTGGCCCAGCGGGCGCCGAGGGCGAAGGCCCGAACATGATTCTCGACGACGGCGGCGACGCCACGCTGCTCATGCACTTGGGCAAGCAGGCCGAGCGCCACCCCGAGGTGCTGGCCAACCCCGGCAGCGACGAAGAGCGCATTCTGTTTGCCGCCATCCGCGCCAAGCTGGCCAGCGACGCCACCTGGTACAGCCGCAAGGGCGCGCAGATCATCGGCGTGACCGAAGAGACCACCACCGGCGTGCACCGGCTCAAGGAAATGTCGGCCAAGGGCACGCTGCTGTTTCGCGCCATCAACGTCAACGACTCGGTCACCAAGAGCAAGTTCGACAACCTCTACGGCTGCCGCGAGTCGCTGGTCGATGGCATCAAGCGCGCCACCGATGTGATGATCGCCGGCAAAGTGGCCGTGGTGGCCGGCTACGGCGACGTGGGCAAGGGCTCGGCGCAGGCGCTGCGCGCGCTCTCGGCCCAGGTGTGGGTGACCGAGATCGACCCCATCAACGCCCTGCAAGCCGCCATGGAAGGCTACCGTGTGGTGACCATGGACTACGCTGCCGAGCACGCCGACATTTTCGTCACCGCCACCGGCAACAAGGGCGTGATCACCTACGAGCACATGGCGCGCATGAAAGACCAAGCGATCGTGTGCAACATCGGCCACTTCGACAACGAGATCGAAGTCACCGAGCTCGAGGCCCGCTGCCAGTGGGATGAAGTCAAGCCACAGGTCGATCACGTGATCTTCCCCTCGGGGCGGCGCATCATTTTGCTGGCCAAGGGCCGGTTGGTGAACTTGGGCTGCGGCACCGGGCACCCGAGCTTCGTCATGTCGTCGAGCTTTGCCAACCAGACCATCGCCCAGATCGAGCTCTACGGCCACCCCGACGGCTACGACGCCGGCAAGGTCTATGTGCTGCCCAAGCACCTGGACGAAAAAGTGGCGCGCCTGCACCTGAAAAAAGTCGGCGCCATGCTCACCGAGTTGTCGGACGATCAAGCGGCTTACATCGGCGTGCCCAAGCAGGGCCCGTACAAGCCCGACAGCTACCGCTACTAAGCCCATCTCAGGCTGGCGCTGTGCGTTGCTGCGCCCCAGCAGGGGGCTGCACGACAGCGCCGGGTTTGCATCGGGCCGCTGCGGCGTGGCGGCCCGGCCCCACGGAGCACGATCATGGCCCAAGCTTTGCCCATCAGTTTTGAATTTTTCCCGCCCAAGACGCCCGAGGGCGCGGTCAAGCTGCGCGCCGTGCGCCAGCAGCTCTACGCCCGGCGGCCCGAGTTTTGCTCGGTCACCTACGGTGCCGGGGGCTCGACCCAAGAAGGCACATTTGCCACCGTGGCCGAGATTTTGGCCGAGGGCGTGCCGGCGGCGGCGCATTTTTCGTGCATCGGTGCCACCCGCGCCAGCGTGCGCGAGCAGTTGCGCCAGTTGCAGGGCATGGGGGTGCGGCGCTTGGTGGCCCTGCGCGGCGACTTGCCCAGCGGCTACGGCTCAGGGGGCGAGTTCCAATACGCCAGCGACTTGGTGGCTTTTATACGGGCCGAGTTTGGCGGCGCCTTTCAGATCGAGGTCGCGGCCTACCCCGAGGTGCATCCGCAAGCGCGCTCGCCGCAGGCCGATCTGCAGGCGCTGCTGGCCAAGGTGCGCGCCGGCGCCGACAGCGCCATCACGCAGTATTTTTTCAATAGCGACGCTTATTTTCGTTTTGTGGATGAGGCGCAGGCGTTGGGCATCGAGATCCCGATCGTGCCCGGCATCATGCCCATCACCAACTCGGGCCAGTTGCTGCGCTTTTCCGACGCCTGCGGGGCCGAGGTGCCGCGCTGGATCCGCTTGCGCCTGCTGGGCTACGGTGACGACGTGGCCAGCATCCAGGCCTTTGGGCGCGAGGTGGTGGGCGATTTGTGCGAGCAGCTGCAGCGGGCCGGGGTGCCGGGGCTGCACTTTTACACCATGAACCAGAGCGCGCCCACGCTGGCGCTGTGCGCGCGGTTGCGGCAGTAGAGCTTGTGCAGGTGGGCGATGGCGGGCTGCTGCCCACTTACGCAATCGGGTGCATCGACAATCTGAGAACCCTAGCCGCCGGATTCGACCTGCCACTGGGCGCCCGGGCCTTCTTTGAGGGTGGCGCTCAGCCACGGCAGTGCCGCGCGCCACTGCTCGGCCAAGGCGAAGGGCGGGTTGATCAGGTGCATGGCGCTGGCGTGCAGGGGCGTGCGGGCTTGGCCACGCGCCACTTCGGCGCTGCGGCCGCTGGTGGGTGCCTGCCCGACATCGAGCAGCGCCTGCGCCCAGGGCCGTTGCACCCGCGTGCTCAAGGCCTTGAGCTTGCGCGCCAGCGCGTGCGACTCCGGCCGCGCGATCACCGGGTACCAGACCGCGTAGCAGCCGGTGGGGAAGCGCTCGAGCGCGTCTTCGAGGCAGTCGAGCACGGCGGCGTAGTCGGTTTTGAGCTCGTAGCTGGGGTCGATCAGCACCAGCGCGCGCCGCGTAGGCGGTGGCAACAGCGCGCGCAGGCCGGCAAAACCGTCGCTGCGGCGCAACTCGATCTGCTTGCCGCGCCCGAGGTCGGCCACGTGGCGTTCGAGCAGGCGCGCGTCGGTCGGGTGCACCTCAAACAGCTTGAGCTGGTCCTGCGGGCGCAGCAGCGTCTGGCAGATCCAAGGCGAGCCGGGATAGTGGCGCAAGCTGTCGCTGCCCAGGTTGTAGGTCTGCACCAGCTCGAGGTAGGCCTGCACCGCCGCCGGCAGCGTCTGGCCCTGCGCCCGCGCTTGCACCGCCGCGGCGGCCACGCGCACGATGCCGCGCCCGGATTCGCCCGAGGTGCGCGCCAGCTCTTGGTCGAGCCGGTAGATGCCCGCGCCCGCATGGGTGTCGGCCAGCAGCAGACCCACGTCTTTTTGGGCCAGGTATTGCAGGCAAGCCACCAGCGTCAGGTGTTTGAGTACATCGGCGTGGTTGCCGGCATGAAAGGCGTGGCGATAACTGAACATGGGCGCATGGTAAACCACAGCCATGCGCGCAAACCGCAGCGGCCTTGAATTTTGCTTGCTTGAGTTGTGTGTTTGCAGTTAGAATGGCGGGCTTCGCAGCGCTTTGGGTGTCCGCGGCGAAGGCGTGGCCGAGGCTTTTTCCCTTTGCGGGGGGCTGATGCTGCGCAAACCCACCTAAGAGGCGGCCAACAGAGCCGCACCGACCGTGGAAAAGACGCCTGCCAAACCCGCTTTATTCAGAGCAAACTCATGACCAAAACCTTCAGCGCCAAACCGGCCGAGGTGGTGCACGAGTGGTTTGTGATTGACGCCACCGATAAGGTGCTCGGACGTGTCGCCAGCGAAGTGGCACTCCGGTTGCGCGGCAAACACAAAGCCATTTACACCCCTCACGTGGACACGGGCGACTTCATCGTCGTCGTCAACGCGGCCAAACTCAAAGTCACGGGCAACAAGTCCCTAGACAAAATCTACTACCGCCACTCGGGCTTCCCCGGCGGCATCTACGGCACCAATTTCCGCGACATGCAGGCCAAGCACCCCGGTCGGGCGCTGGAAAAAGCGGTCAAGGGCATGTTGCCCAAAGGCCCGCTGGGCTATGCCATGATCAAAAAGCTCAAGGTCTATGGCGGTGCCGAGCACCCCCACAGCGCCCAGCAACCCAAAGTGTTGGCCATCCTCGAGGAGCGCACATGATCGGCGAATGGAACAACGGCACCGGCCGGCGCAAATCCAGCGTCGCCCGCGTGTTCCTCAAAAAAGGCACGGGTCAGATCACGATCAACGGCAAAGACATCGAAAACTTCTTTGGCCGCCAGACCTCGATCATGATCGCCAAACAGCCGCTGCTGCTCACCGGCAACGAGCTGACGTTTGACATCCAAGTCAACGTGCACGGCGGCGGCGAATCGGGCCAAGCTGGCGCGGTGCGCCACGGCATCACGCGCGCCTTGATCGACTACGACGCGGCCCTCAAGCCCGCTCTGAGCGCAGCCGGCTACGTGACGCGCGACGCGCGCGAAGTGGAGCGCAAAAAGGTCGGTCTGCGTTCGGCACGCCGGCGCAAGCAGTTCTCCAAGCGTTAAACCGCTGCAAGGGCTTTGGGCCTTTGTGCATCACCGCCCTCTGGTCACAAGCCGCAGGGCGGTTTTTTGTGCCTGCTTGCGGGCCGGTGGACGGCGGGCTGCGGGTGGGCGCATTGCGAGCGGCCAAAAACCCCGGCGCCAGCGCAGACAATCGCCGGACTAGGCACTATCTTGAGTTTTTTGCTTTAGTATTGCTGCACAGGTTTACTTATCGGAACACCGCACCATGAGCGCAGTCGCAGAACACCCCACCACCGAAATGCCCGCACCCTTCGTGTTTACCGACAGCGCGGCGGCCAAGGTGGCCGATCTGATCGCCGAAGAGGGCAACCCCGACCTGAAGCTGCGCGTGTTCGTGCAAGGTGGCGGCTGCTCGGGCTTCCAGTATGGCTTCACCTTCGACGAAGTGGTCAACGAAGACGACACCACCATGAGCAAAAACGGCGTCAGCCTGCTGATTGACGCCATGAGCTACCAGTATCTGGTGGGCGCCGAGATCGACTACAAAGAAGACCTGCAGGGGGCGCAGTTCGTGATCAAAAACCCCAACGCCAGCACCACCTGCGGCTGCGGCTCGAGCTTCAGCACCTAAAGGCCTTCAGGCCGGGTAAATCGCGCCCAGCACCCGCGAGCCGCGCGCCCCGGTGACGCTCGGCAGGTTGCCCGGTTTGCCTTCTAGGGTTTGCAGCGCCAGCCAAGCAAAGGCCGCGGCCTCGACCCACTGCGCTGGCCAACCGGCTTCGTCGCTGGCTTGCACTTGGGCTTGCGGCAGTTCTGCAGCCAGCAGGCGCATCAGATGCGCATTGCGGCTGCCGCCCCCACACACCCAAACCTGCTGCGGCCCCGCGCCGCCCCAAGCTATGCCTTGCACCGCCAAGGCCACGCTGCGCGCGGTCAGGCACGCCAAGGTGGCTTGCACGTCGGCAGGGGGCAGGCCGGCAAAGCCGCGCAGGCGCTCGTCCAGCCAGCCGGCATGGAACAGGTCGCGCCCGGTGCTTTTAATGCCGCGCTGCAAAAAATAGGGCTCGACGAGCAGGTGCGCCAGCAACTCGGGCTGCTCGCGTCCGCTGGCAGCCCAAGCGCCATCGCGGTCGAACCAAGCGCCGGTGTGGCGCTGGCACCAGAGGTCGAGCAGCACATTGCCGGGCCCGCTGTCGAGGCCATAGACGGCGCCGTTGGCCGGCAACGCCGTGATGTTGGCCATTCCGCCTAGGTTGAGCACCAGAACCGACTGCCCTGCGTGCCCAAACAGGCGCTGATGAAAGGCCGGCACCAGGGGCGCGCCTTGACCCCCGGCAGCGATGTCGCGGCTGCGAAAATCGGCCACCACGTTGATGCCGGTGCGTTCGGCCAGCTGCGCGGGCTGGTTGATCTGCAAGGTGTAGGGCCACGGTTCGCCATCCCTAGGCGGGCGGTGGCGCACCGTTTGCCCGTGCGCCCCAATGGCGCGGATCTGCGCGGCGGCCAAGCCGCTGCGCTGGAGCAACTGCGCCACCACCTCGGCATAGAGCTCGGCCAGTTGGCTGGCGGCCACGGCGGCGCGGTGCAGTTCGTCTGGGCCGCTTTGATTCAGGCTCAGCAGGGCTTGGCGCAGCGCATCGGGCAGATCGGCGCTGGCGGCGGCGTGCACTTTGAAAGCCGCAGGGCTGGTGCCACATTCCAGCAGCACGCCATCGACGCCGTCGAGCGAGGTGCCCGACATCAGGCCGATGGTGTAGGTGGAGGTGGTGGGCGGGCTCAGAGTTATTGGGCGCTGGCTTGCACCAAGGTGGCGGCGGCGGCCAGCTTTTGCTTCATGTCGGCAGCGGCCTGCTCAAACGCCGGGCGCAAGGCGGCAGTGAGCGGAGCGCTGCCGCCGCCTTCGGCCACCAGCAGCATCGGGTCGCGGTGGATGCCGTTCAAGCGGTATTCAAAGTGCACGTGTGGGCCGGTGCAGACCCCCGTGCAACCCACTTGGCCGATGTATTGGCTTTGCGCCACGCTTTGGCCTTGGCGCACGTCGATGCGGTGCAAGTGGGCATAGACGGTGACGATGTTGTTGCGGTGCTGGATGAAGACCACGTTGCCAAAACCGCGCTGGCTGCCGGCGAACTTGACCACGCCATCGCCCACGCTGCGCACCGGGGTGCCGATGGGCGCCGGGAAATCGACCCCCAAATGCGGGCGGCGCAACCCCGTGACGGGGTGAAAACGCAAGCCAAAGCCGCTGCTGATGCGCGAGAACTCGAGTGGCGAGGCCAAGAAGGCGCGGCGCGTGCTCTCGCCGGCAAAAGTGAAGTAAGCCCCGGGCTGGCCCTCGGCCTCGAACCACAGCACCTGGTGCGCGCGGCCCTTGTTGACGAACTCGGCGCTCAGCAGGCGGCCGTAGCGCAACAGCTCGCCCTCGGACTCGATGGCCTCATAGACCACACGGAACGAGTCGCCGCGTTGCAGGTCGCGGCGGAAATCAATCTGGCCGCTGAAAATATCGGCCAGTTGCGAAGCCACCCGGTCGGGCAAATCGGCCGCTTCGGTGGCGGCAAACAAGGTGCTGCGGATCGTGCCGCTGGCCACACGCACCGAGCGCTGCGCTTCGACTTGATCGACCCGGGCCACAAAGCCGCTGCCGCTGCGCTCGATCAGCAAACGCTGGTAGCGGTCGGAATCGTTGCTGGGCAACCAGCGCACGCTCAGGCGCAGCAGGCGCTGGTCGTCGTCGGTTTCGGCGCGCACCAGTTTGCCGGCGGGGCCGCGCATGAGCACGGCCGCGTCGGGGTGGCTGCGCACGAACTGATGGGCGGCGCTGTCGTTGACCCCTAGGCGCTGCAGCAAGCTTTGCACGGTGTCGTCGCGGCGCGTGAAATCGGTGCGAAACAGCACGAAGGGCACCGGGGCTTGCAGCTCGGCCGGGGTGGCGGAGGCTGAGGCAGAGGCAGCGATGGGTGCGGCCAAAGCGAGGGGCTGCAGCGCTGCGTGCGGCACCGTCTCGACGATTTGCTGCACCGGCAGGTTGGCAATCTCGGCCTCGAGGGGGGCCACGCCAAACGCCGTGACGCCCGTGCCGAGCAAAACAGCACCCAGTCCAGCGATGAAATGCTTGGGGTACTTAACCAATGTGCGCTTGATGTGCTGGGCCAGTTCGTTCATTCAAGATCAACATCAAGGCCTACCTGCTGCGCTTGGACGGGCGCAACAGGGCGGCGAGTAAAAAAAGGAGCAGGGCGCCGAGAACTGGGCGCAGCTGCAGGGCGGATGATAAGCCACCGCACACCACACAGCTGCCGATGAGCCCGGCAGGCGGCGCGCCGACTAAAATCCGACCACAAGTAAAACATCAGTATAACGCGCTCACCGCGCGCGGCCATCTGTAGAAACCCGAATGAGTCCAACCACTGCCCCACCCATCGCTGCGGCGCCCCCCACTGCCCCGCTCAACGCTGACGTACAACACGCGCTGGCCGTGACGCGGCGCGGCTGCGAGGAGCTCATCCCCGAGGCCGACTGGGTGCAAAAGCTGCAGCGCAGCCAAGCCAGCGGCCAGCCGCTGCGCATCAAGCTCGGGCTGGACCCGACCGCGCCCGACATCCACCTCGGGCACACGGTGGTGCTCAACAAGCTGCGCCAGCTGCAAGACCTAGGGCACACGGTGATTTTTTTGATCGGCGACTTCACCAGCCTGATCGGCGACCCCTCGGGGCGCAACAGCACCCGCCCACCGCTCACGCCCGAGCAGATACAGGCCAACGCCCAGACCTACTACCAGCAGGCCAGCCTGGTGCTGGACCCGGCGCGCACCGAGGTGCGCTACAACAGCGAGTGGAGCGATGCGCTGGGCGCGCGCGGCCTCATTGGGCTGGCGGCCAAGTACACCGTGGCGCGCATGATGGAGCGCAACGATTTTCACCAGCGCTACACGGCCGGCAGCCCAATCAGCGTGCACGAGTTTTTGTACCCGCTGATGCAGGGCTACGACTCGGTGGCGCTCAAAGCCGACCTGGAGCTGGGCGGCACCGACCAGAAGTTCAACCTGCTCATGGGCCGCCACCTGCAGGCCGAGTACGGGCTGGAGCCGCAGTGCATCCTGACCATGCCGCTGCTCGAGGGGCTGGACGGCGTCGAGAAGATGAGCAAGTCCAAGGGCAACTACATCGGCATCAACGAGCCGGCGCCCACCATGTACGCCAAGGTGCTGAGCATTTCAGATGAGCTGATGTGGCGCTGGTACACGCTGCTCTCGTTCCAGACCGAGGCGCAGATCGCGGCGCTGCGCGCCGAAGTGGCCGCCGGGCGCAACCCCAAAGACGCCAAGGTGCAGCTGGCGCTCGAACTCACCACGCGCTTTCACGGCGCGGCGGCGGCAGCGGCGGCGCAGCAAGATTTCATCCACCGCAGCCAAGGCGGTGTGCCCGACGCCATCCCCGAGCGCGCGCTGGGCGGCGCGCCGCTGGGCATCGCGGCGCTGCTCAAGGCCGCTGGGCTCGCACCCTCGAGCAGCGAAGCCAATAGGCTCATTGACGGCGCCGGCGTGCGCGTCGATGGCGCGCTGATCAGCGACAAAGGGCTGCGGCTGGGCCCGGGCACCTACGTGCTGCAGGTGGGCAAGCGCAAGTTCGTCCGTGTCACACTGTCTTGAATCTGGCCACCGCATCCTGCGCCTTTATTGCACCCTTAAGCCATTTTTTGTGAACGCACACCCTACCCCCGCCCCCCGCCCAGCCACCCCAAGCGGCGCCACCAAGCGCCCCCAGCCCGGCCCGATGTTGCTCTCGGGCTTGGAGCTGCTGCGCATCGACGCCGACACGCTGTTCGTCAACATCGGCGAGCGCACCAACGTCACCGGCTCCAAGGCCTTTGCGCGCCTGATCCTCAACGGCGACTACGAGCAGGCGCTGGCGGTGGCGCGCCAGCAGGTGGATAACGGCGCCCAGATCATCGACGTCAATATGGACGAAGCGATGCTCGACAGCCAGGCGGCGATGGTGCGCTTTTTGAACCTCATGGCCAGCGAGCCCGACATCGCGCGCGTGCCGGTGATGATCGACTCCTCTAAATGGAGCGTGATCGAGGCCGGGCTCAAGTGCGTGCAGGGCAAGGGGTTGGTGAACTCGATCAGCCTCAAAGAGGGCGAGGCCGAGTTCAAACGCCAGGCGCGCCTGATCCGGCGCTACGGCGCCGCCACCGTGGTCATGGCCTTCGACGAACAGGGCCAAGCCGACACCTTCCAGCGCAAGACCGAGATCTGCGCCCGCGCCTACCGCATTCTGGTCGATGAAGTGGGTTTTCCGGCCGAAGACATCGTCTTCGATCCCAACATCTTCGCCATCGCCACCGGCATTGCCGAGCACGACAACTACGCCGTCGATTTCATCGAGGCCACGCGCTGGATCAAGGCCAACCTGCCCGGGGCCAAGGTGTCGGGCGGCGTGAGCAACGTGAGCTTCAGCTTTCGCGGCAACGACCCGGTGCGTGAGGCCATCCACACCGTGTTTTTGTACCATGCTATCCAGGCCGGTATGGACATGGGCATCGTCAACGCCGGCATGGTCGGCGTCTATGACGAGCTCGAGCCCGAGCTGCGCACGCGCGTCGAAGACGTGGTGCTCAATCGCCGCCCCGACGCCACCGAACGCCTGCTCGACATCGCCGACAGCGTGCGCGGCGCGGCGCGCGACGACAGCGCCAAAAACGCCTGGCGCGCGCTGCCGCTGCGCGAGCGCCTGACGCACGCGCTGGTGCATGGCAACAACGAGCACATCGAGGCCGACACCGAAGCCCTGTGGCAGCAGATGCGCGCCGAGGGGGCGCGCCCGCTGCACCTGATCGAAGGCCCGCTGATGGACGGCATGAACGTGGTCGGCGACCTGTTTGGCGCCGGCAAGATGTTTTTGCCGCAGGTGGTCAAGAGCGCGCGCGTGATGAAGCAGGCGGTGGCGCACCTGCTGCCCTACATCGAAGAAGAAAAACGCCAGCTCGAGGCCGCCGGCACGGCCACGCGCAGCCAGGGCAAGATCGTCATCGCCACCGTCAAGGGCGACGTGCACGACATCGGCAAAAACATCGTCACCGTGGTGCTGCAGTGCAACAACTTCGAGGTGGTGAACATGGGCGTGATGGTGCCCTGCCACCAGATTCTGGCCAAGGCCAAAGAGGTGGGGGCTGAAATCGTCGGTCTGTCGGGCCTGATCACCCCCAGCCTAGAAGAGATGCAATACGTGGCCGCCGAGATGGAGAAAGACGCCTACTTCGGCGCCCACGGCGTAGCGTTGATGATCGGCGGCGCCACCACCAGCCGCGTGCACACGGCGGTGAAGATTGCACCGCACTACCGCGGCCCGGTGGTCTATGTGCCCGACGCCTCGCGCGGTGTGGGCGTGGCGCAAAACCTGCTGGGGCAGGGGCGCGCTGCCTTCGTGCACGAACTGCAAGTTGATTACGAGCGCGTGCGCCAGCAGCACGCCAACAAGAAGAAAACCCCGCTGCTGTCGCTGGCGCAGGCGCGCGCCAACAAGGCCCAGCTCGACTGGGCTGCCTACACCCCGGCGCGGCCCAAGTTCATCGGCCGGCGCGTGTTCAAAAACCTCGATCTGGCCGAGCTGGCGCGCTACATCGACTGGGGCCCCTACTTCCAGACTTGGGACTTGGCCGGCCCCTACCCCGCCATCCTCGACGACGAACTGGTGGGCGCGCAGGCGCGCAAGGTCTATGCCGACGCGCAAGCGCTGCTGAAAAAAATCGTCGATGGGCGCTGGCTGGTGGCCAACGCGGTGCTGGGCCTGTACCCGGCGCAGAGCGTGGCCGACGACGACATCGCCCTCTACGCCGACGAAACGCGCCAGAGCCCGGTGCTGGTCTGGCACGGCTTGCGCCAGCAGAGCGAAAAACCGGTGGTCGATGGCGCGCCGCGCCCGAACCGCTGCCTGGCCGACTTTGTGGCGCCGCAGGGCAGCGGCGTGGCCGATTATGTGGGTGCCTTTGCCGTCACCGCCGGCATCGGGGCCGAAGCGCGCGCCGCCGCCTTCGAGGCCGCGCACGACGACTACCAAGCGATCCTGCTCAAGGCGCTGGCCGACCGGCTGGCCGAAGCCGCCGCCGAATACCTGCACTGGCGCGTGCGCACCGAACTGTGGGGCTACGCCGCGCAAGAAAATTTGAGCCCGCAGCAGCTCATCGCCGAGCAGTACCAAGGCATCCGCCCGGCCCCGGGCTACCCGGCCTGCCCCGACCACACCGTCAAGCGCGAGCTGCTGGCGCTGCTGGGCAGCGCCGACATCGGCATGGGCCTGACCGAAAGCCTGGCCATGACGCCCGCCGCCAGCGTCTGCGGCTTCTACCTCGCGCACCCCGATTGCCGCTACTTCAACGTCGGCCCCATCGGGCGCGACCAACTGGCGGATCAAGCGCACCGCCGCCACCTGAGCGAAGACGAACTGGCGCGCTGGCTGGCGCCCAACCTCTAAGCGCCTCAGTGGGCGCAGTGGGCGCGCACCTCGTCGATGCCAGTCAGCCCCTGCAGCACCTTGAGGATGCCGTCTTGGCGCAGGGTGCGCAGCCCGCCACTGATCTGAGCCGCCTCCAGCAGCGCCTCGGAGGGGGCCTTTTGCTGGATCAGGCGGCGCAGAGGGCTGTCGATCAGCAACAGCTCGTGCACGCCGACGCGTCCCTTGTAGCCCGTCTGGTCGCAGGCCGGGCAGCCGGGGGCATGGTGCCGGAACATGCGTCCGTCTAGGCCGTAATCGTGCAGCCACTGCGCACGCAGCTCGGCTTTGCCGGGACGCAGACTTCCGGGCAGCACGTGCAGGTAGTCGTCCAGCAGCTCATCGACCCAGGTTTCGTCAGCTGGCTCGCTGCGCACGCAGCCCTTGCACCAGCGCCGCACCAGACGCTGCGCCAGCACGGCAGCGAGCGAGTCGGCAAAGTTGAACGGATCCATCCCCATGTCGAGCAGCCGAACCACGGTCTCGGGCGCGCTGTTGGTGTGCAGCGTCGAGAGCACCAGGTGGCCGGTGAGCGAGGCCTCGATCGCCATCTGGGCGGTTTCTTGGTCGCGAATTTCGCCCACCATGATGATGTCGGGGTCGGCGCGCAAAAAGGCCCGCAGTGCCTTGGCAAAAGTCCAGTCGATCTTGGGATTGACCTGCACCTGGCGCAACTCGGGGTTGCTGATCTCGATCGGGTCTTCGGCGGTCCAGATCTTGCGGTCGGGCGTGTTGATGTGCTGCAGCACCGAGTGCAGCGTGGTGGTCTTGCCCGAGCCCGTGGGGCCCACGCACAGCACCATGCCATGGGAGCGTGCCACCGCAGTTTGCAATTGGCGCAGGTTGGCGAGGGTCAGGCCGAGTTGATCCAGCGGCAGCGGCTTGGCCGATGAGAGCAAGCGCAGCACCACGTCTTCGGCGCCGTTGCTGGTGGGGATGGTGGCCACCCGCAACTCGAGCTTGTGCGTGGGCGAGAACTTGGCAAAATCGATCTTGCCGTCTTGGGGTTTGCGGCGCTCGGAAATGTCGAGGTCGCACATCACCTTGATGCGGCCGATGATGGCGTTGCGGTAGCCCGGTGGCAGCTCCATGAAGGGGCTCAGGCGGCCGTCTTTGCGCAGCCGGATGCGCACCTTGCGCTTGCTGGCAAAGGTCTCGATGTGGATGTCGGAGGCCCCTTGGCCATGGGCCTCGATGATCAGGCTGTTGATGAGCTTGACGAGCGAGTTGTCGGACTGCTCGATGGCGCCGAGCTTGGGGTCGGCGTCGTCGCTGGCTTCTTGCTCGAGCGATTCGAGCAGCTTGTCGGAGCTGGTGGGGGCAAATTCGCCGCCAGCCGCCAGTGCCGCTTGGGTATCGTCGAGACCAAAGCGGGCATAAGCCTCGTTGATGCTCTGTGCCCCGAGCGGGGCACTGGTGAGCGTGGCCACCACCTTGGCCTGCAACACAAAATCCAGCTCTTCGAGCATGCCGCGCCGCGACGGGTCTTCGGCGGCCACCACCACGGTGCCGTTGTGCCATAGAAGCGGCACGATGCGGTGCTTGCGCGCCAGCGCGATCGGCACCCGGCGCAAGGCCTCGGGATCGATCGGAAAGCGCGCCAGATCGACCACCGGGTAACCCATCTTGCGCGCCAGCGCGATGCGCAGGTCGTCGCGCGTGAGCTGGCCGCTTTGCACCAGCAGCTCGCCCAGCGGCACGCTGCGCTCGGATTTCTGGCGCTCCAGCGCGTCTTGCAGTTGCTCTGGGGTAATGAGCCCAAGCGCGGTCAAGGCCTCGCCTATTCGCACCATGGGCATGCGCGACTGCTCTTCGAGTGCCTGCAGCAACTGCTCGGGCTTGACCACCTCCTTGAGCACCAGGTAGTCGCCCAGTTTGCGGTTGCGCAGCTGCTCTTGGGTGCGCGCCGCTTGCTCCACCTGCTCGGTGGTGACTATGTGTTGCTCGACCAACACCTGGCCGATGCTTTCCCCGACCTGCACGCGGCGCAGCACGTGGGCCGGCAAAAAAACCCGTTGCACCCGGTCTTGCGCGTCGAGCGGCACAAACAGGAACACGCCCACGGCAGACTCGAGGTGTCCAATCGTCAACCCCGTTTGCACCGAACCATCGCTGAGCTCGAGGCGGTAGGGCAAGCGCGGGCGGTGGCGCAGCAAATCGTCGGCGCTGCTGGGATGGCTTCCAACCTCTGGGCTGGCGTTGCCCTGGGTGTGCGGCAATGGTGCCAGCGGCTGTGTCAGGCTGATGCGCCTAAACATGTCGAAGCGCAGCGGCATGACGGCACGCGAGGGGGGCACCTGGATGTGAGCCAAACCGGCTGGCAAATCCAGTCCTATCAACCGACAGGGGCGCACTTGGCTGTTGCTTCCCTCAACCTGGCAGTCGAGGCCAGAGGTGTCTGGATTTTCGGAACTGCTTTCAGGCGTGCCGTAGCAGGCATAGGGTGGAGTGGGCCAACGCAATGCAAATGAACTTGGCCGCGTCACCAACTGAGGCTCGGGTATGGCGGTGGCGGCAAAGTTCATGGTCTGGATTGAGGGCAAGGGCTCGCGGCTGACATCATAGGGATGGGATTATGCGGCAGCCTCAAGGGTTTCCCGGCTGTCGGTATTGAACCGCTTCAGCCAGGTGCGCGCCGTGGATGCGCTCGCTGGCGGCCAAGTCGGCGATGGTGCGCGCCACGCGCAGCGCGCGGTGGGTGGCGCGCCCGGACCAGCCCAGCCGCGTGGCGGCTTGCTGCAGCAACTGTGCGGCAGCGGGCTCCAGCGCCGCATGGCGTTGCAGCGCTGGGCCGTGCAGGGTGTGGTTGGCGTGGCCCTGGCGCTGCAGCGCCCGCTCGCGCGCTTGGGCGACGCGCTCGCGCACCGCTGCGCTGGTCTCCGCCGCCGCGCTGTCGAGCAACTGCCCGGGCGGCAGCAGCGGCACCTCCACGTGCAGGTCGATGCGGTCCAGCAAGGGGCCGCTGAGCTTGCCCTGGTAGCGCTGCACTTGGTCGGGGGTGCAGCGGCAGGCCCTGTGGCTGGCCCCCAGATAGCCGCAGGGGCAGGGATTCATGGCAGCCACCAACTGGAAGCGGGCCGGAAAATCGGTCTGGCGCGCCGCGCGCGAGATGCGGATCTGCCCGCTCTCGAGTGGCTCGCGCAAGGCCTCGAGGGCGGCGCGGGGGAATTCGGGCAGCTCATCGAGGAACAGCACGCCGTGGTGCGCCAGCGATATCTCGCCCGGCCGCGGCGGGTTGCCGCCGCCCACTAGCGCGGTGGCGCTGGCGCTGTGGTGCGGCGCGCTAAAAGGCCGCTGGCCCCAGTGCTCGGGCCTGAAGCGCCCCGCCAGCGACGCCACCGCCGCCGCCTCCAGCGCCTGCTGGTCGTCCAGCGCCGGCAGGATGCCGGGCAGGCGCTGCGCCAGCATCGACTTGCCCGAGCCCGGCGGGCCGCTCATCAGCAGGCTGTGCGCGCCCGCGGCAGCGATCTCCAGTGCCCGCCGCGCACCGGCCTGGCCCTTCACATCGGCCAAATCGGGCAAATCTTGCCCCTGCACCGCAGCGCTGCCCTGCAGCAGCACCCAGCCGTCGGGGTGCGCCGGCTCGGGCAACACCATGCCGGCTGGAGCAAAGCGCTGCACCACATCGAGCAGGTGGCGCGCCCGGTACACGCGCGCTTGGCGCACCAAGGCGGCCTCTTCGGCGCTGACCGGGGGCAGCACCAAAGCGGTGCATACGGTTTGACCCGCACCGGCCGCGCGCAAGAAAGCCAGCCCCATGCACAGGGCGCCCCGGATCGGACGCAAGGCGCCGCTGAGCGAGAGCTCGCCAGCAAATTCGTGCCCGGCCAGCGCCGCGCCGTCGATCTGGCCGCTGGCGGCCAAAATGCCCAAGGCGATGGGCAAATCAAAGCGCCCCGACTCCTTGGGCAGGTCGGCCGGGGCTAGGTTAACCGTGATGCGCTTGTTGTGCGGCCACTCCAGCCCGGCGTTCAAGATGGCCGAGCGCACCCGCTCGCGCGCCTCTTTGACCTCGGTGTCGGCCAAGCCCACCAGCGTCAGACTGGGCAGGCCGTTGGCCAAATGCACCTCCACGCTCACCGGCAGGGCCTCGAGCCCGACCAGCGTGCGACTTTGAACCACGCACAAATCCACGTTGAGCTCCCTTGTTGTGTAGGACACAGACCGGGCCAATACCCGCTGGCTGCGGCATCCGCCGCTACATTGCACCAAGTTGGTGCATCGGGAAGCGGACTATCTGGCCGCAGTGTAGCGGCTGGCGCTGCGCTGGGCATGCGCTGGGCGTCGGCATGGCTTCGGTCGGGTTGGCACGCTATGTGCTTAAAGCTAGGCGTGTCAATGGCCCAACCCCCAAGGTTGGGCACCCACAACCGCCGCTGGTCTGGCCGCAAGGCCGATCAGCTCACTATCGACAGTTAAAGAAAGGTTGAACATGAAGCTGGTCACCGCGATCATCAAACCCTTCAAGCTCGACGAGGTGCGCGAAGCGCTATCGAGTCTGGGCGTGCAGGGCATCACCGTCACCGAAGTCAAAGGGTTTGGGCGCCAGAAAGGGCACACCGAGCTCTACCGTGGCGCCGAATACGTGGTCGATTTTCTGCCCAAGGTCAAGATCGACGCCGCCGTGGCCGACGACCTGGTCGAGCGCGTGATCGAGGTCATCGAGGGCGCGGCGCGCACCGGCAAGATCGGCGACGGCAAGATTTTCGTCTTTCCGCTGGAGCAGGTGGTGCGCATCCGCACCGGCGAGACCGGCGCGCAAGCCCTCTGACCCATCAACCCTTTTTCAAACTCCGAGCATCAATCATGAAAAAGTTTCTACTCAGTATGTGTGTGGGCCTGGGGTTGCTGCTGGGCGCATCGGCGGCCATGGCCCAAGCCACCGACGCCGCGCCGGCCGTTGCCCCGATGATGGCACCCGAAGCCCCCGCTGCGGTCGCTCCGGTCGTCGATGCTGTCGCCATGGCTGTGGCTGCTGCACCTGCCGCTGAAGCCGCCGCCGCCGAAGCACCCGCCGCCGAACCCACCCCGCACAAGGGCGACGTTGCTTGGATGCTGGTGGCCACTTTGCTGGTGGTGATGATGGTCATCCCCGGCCTGGCGTTGTTCTACGGCGGCCTGGTGCGCAGCAAAAACATGCTCTCGGTGCTGATGCAAGTCACCGTGGTGTTTTCGCTCGTCATCGTGCTGTGGACGCTCTATGGCTACAGCTTGGCTTTTGGTGGCGAGGGGCTGATCATCGCCAACCTCGACAAAGCCTTCTTGATGGGCATCACCATGGATTCGGTCTCCAACACCTTCACCGAAGGCGTGGTGATTCCGGAGCTGATTTTTGTCGCCTTTCAAGCCACCTTTGCCGGCATTACCTGCGCCATTATCGTCGGCGCCTTTGCCGAGCGCATCAAGTTCAGCGCCGTGCTGATCTTCACTACCATCTGGTTCACTTTCAGCTACATCCCGGTGGCGCACATGGTCTGGGGTTCGGGCGGCTTGCTGATCGGCATGGGCAAAATGGACTTCGCCGGTGGCACTGTGGTGCACTTGACTGCCGCCGTCGCAGCCTTGGTGGGTGCTTACATGATTGGCAAACGCGTCGGCTACGGCAAAGAGGCCATGGCTCCGCACAGCCTGCCCCTGACCCTGGTCGGTGCCGCGCTGCTGTGGGTGGGCTGGTTTGGTTTCAACGCCGGCTCGGCCCTGGAAGCCAACAGCAACGCCACGCTGGCCTTCCTCAACACCCTGATCGCCACCGCCGCCGCTGTGCTGGCCTGGTGCTTGGGCGAGGTGCTGCTCAAGGGCAAGGCCTCGATGCTGGGTGCTGCTTCGGGTGCCGTGGCCGGCTTGGTGGCCATCACCCCAGCCTGCGGTTATGTGGGGCCGCAGGGAGCGATCGTGATCGGCTTGGCCGGCGGCTTCCTGTGCCTGTGGGGCGTCAATGGCCTGAAGAAAATGCTCGGCGCTGACGACACACTCGACGTGTTCGGCCTGCACGGTGTGGGCGGCATTGTGGGTGGCTTGCTCACCGGCGTGTTTGTATCCCCGCTGCTGGGCGGTGGTGGCGATGCCGACTTCAGCATCGTAAGCCAAGTGTCTGTGCAAGCGCTGTCGATGCTGGTGGCGGCGGTCTGGGCGGGCGTGGTGGCGTTCATCGCCTTCAAGGTGGCCGACATGCTGGTGGGCCTGCGCGTGACCGAAGACGAAGAACGCGAAGGTCTGGACATCAGCTCGCACGGCGAGAGCGCTTACAACCGCTGATCTGCGCCACCCACTGATTGCATCCCCAAAGATTGAAGACGAAAGACGGGGGTTTAAGCCCGCCGCGCGACAAGCGTGGCGGGCTTTTTTGTGCACCCGGCTTGCCGCGCCCCGGCAGCACCGCCGCAGCCTACAATGCGCTCTGTATGCCTTCCCAGACCCCTATCGACCAGATTTCCGAGCGCGTCAACCGCTTGCTGGTGCGCCACGAGGAACTGCTGCGCGCCAACCAGTTGTTGCAGCAGCAAGTCGAGGCGCTGCGCCAAGAGCGCGATTTGTTGCGCCTGCAAAGCCAAGCCGTGCGGCAACGGCTCGATGCGCTGATCGAGCAACTGCCCACCGAGTCAGACGACAGCCGCCCATGAACCAGCCTGCCCACAAGCAAATTGAAGTCCAGATCATGGCGCAGACCTACCTGCTGGCTTGCCCAGCCGATGGCGAAGCGGCCTTGCGCGAGGCGGTGACCAAGGTCGATCACGCCATGTGCCGCATCCGCGACGCCGGCAAAGTGAAAGCGCGCGACCGCATCGCCGTGCTGGCCGCGCTCAACATCGCCTACGAGCTGCATCAAAAAGAACCCGGCGGCTTTCGCAACACCTCCTTTGGCCAGACCGAATCGGGCGAATGGCCAGAGCCCAGCGAACGCCTGCAGCATCTGATCGAGCGCCTCGACCAAGCGCTGGCCCACGACGGGCAGCTGCTTTAAGCGCAGGGAACGTCTGCCTGCTGGCACACGCTCAAACCCTGCGCGGCACACACAAGCAAAGCCCCCAATGAGACTCAAAAATCTTTGGTTGCTCTGATTTTTGCGTCTAGAATGGAGCCGTCTGTCACCGTGGCCGGGTTCTATATTTCCTTGAACCAATGCTCTCTGAGCCCGGGCTAGGTACATTGTGCAGTGGGTGTGATCGTCTCGCGTCAGATGAACCCGAAGCTGCTCTGCCCTTGCCCACCTGAACCCCCCCGTTCAGGATGCGGGCCCGGCCCGGTGGCAGACACCTTCTATTGCAAGCGCACGCCGCTTCGCGCTCTATACTTCCCCTCTCAGCTTAACCCCCTTGTCTTTCTTGGCTGTGCTCGACCCGCTGCTGGTGCTGCAACTGCTGCTGCTGGGCCTGTGCGGGGGGTTTTTGGCCGGGCTGCTGGGCATAGGTGGCGGCATGGTGCTGGTGCCCTTTCTCACGGTCATCATGACCAAACAAGGCGTCGATGCAGACTTGGCCGTCAAAATGGCGATTGCCACCGGCATGGCCACCATCGTCTTTACCTCGCTCTCGAGCGTGCGGGCGCACCACCTGCGCGGGGCGGTGCGCTGGGACATCTGGCGCCGCTTCGTGCCCGGCATCGTGCTGGGTGCGGCGCTGGCCAGCCTAGGCGTCTTTGCGGCGCTCAACGGCCAGACCCTGGCGCTGGTTTTTGCGCTGTTCGTGGCTTTTTCAGCCACCCAGATGTGGCTGGACCAAAAACCCGCCGCCAGCCGCACCCTGCCCGGCCCAGCGGGCCAGCTGGCGGCTGGCGGCGGCATCGGCTTTGTCTCGGGTTTGGTGGGCGCCGGCGGCGGCTTCATCAGCGTGCCGCTGCTGGTCTGGTGCAACGTGGCCATGCACCAAGCGGTGGCCACCAGCGCCGCGCTGGGGTTCCCGATCGCGCTGGCCAATTCAATCGGTTATGCGCTGGCCGGGCACAACACGCCGGGTCTGCCCGCGGCGTCGCTGGGCTACATTTTTCTGCCGGCGCTGCTGGTGATCGCCTTGGCCAGCGTGCTCGGCGCCCCGCTGGGGGCGCGGGCGGCGCATGCGCTGCCGGTGCGGCCGCTCAAGCGCCTGTTTGCGCTGGTGCTGTATGCGCTGGCGGCCTTTATGCTCTACCAAGGCCTCAGAGGCTGAAATGAAACTGCCCCCACGCTCGCTACGCTCGCTGCCCCCCAAGGAGGCGCTTCATTGACTTCGGGCGGCCGGGCGCCACTGAGAGGCTAAGGCACACCGAATGACAAAAAAATTACCGCTGCAAGTCGATCCAAATACCCACTTTGGGTTTAGGATGCCAAGGCGCTGCGCTGGGCGTTATGCCGCCGTTGCAGCGAAACCCAACCCACAGAAGGAATCAACAAATGGCAACTGCGAAAAAAGCGCCTGCTGCGAAGGCTCCCACCCCCAAAGCACCCGCTGCCAAGGCCCCAGCCAAGGCCCCTGCGGCCAAAGCTCCTGCGGCCAGCACCGCCCCCCCGGCTGCAAAGGCCGCACCCAAGGCAGCCGCCAAGGCCAGTGCGCCGGCGGCCCCGGCTGCTCCTGCCAAGCGCACCCCCAATGCGGCCTTCATGAAACCCATGACCCCCAGCGCGGCTTTGGCGGCCGTGATCGGCAGCAAGCCCATGCCGCGCACCGAAGTGACCAAAAAAGTCTGGGAATACATCAAAAAACACAACCTGCAAGACGCAGCCAACAAGCGCATGATCAACGCCGACGCCAAACTCAAGGCGATCTTCGTCAAGCCGCAGGTGTCGATGTTCGAGATGACCAAGCTGATCAGCACGCAGCTGTCCTAAGCACCGCTTCGTCTGGGGGCCCATAAAGGGCAGCTCAGGCGGACGCGTCGTGGTGTTGCAGCGTCCAACCCAGTTGGCTGTAGTGGCGCCAGCGCAGGCGCGCCGCCTGCTTGAGCGCCTCGTCTGCTGGCACGATCTCGATCAGGCGCTCAAAGCGCTCCACGTCGGGTGGCACCGGCTCTTGCAGATTGATCAGCAAGGGCCAGCTGCTGCTTTGCGCCACCAACTGCTCTGACAGCACCACGGGCGCGCGCTGCCACAACCCGGCCTGCCCCCGACCCGCAGCGCCCTTTGCACCCGCCGACTCTCCGCCCCCGAGGCCGCCCTCGTGGTCTGCCTCGTAGCGCCCATGGGCGATGAACTCGTCGGGGCTGAAGGTCCAGAGCGCGGCGTCGAGCTCGTGCGCCAGCCCGGGCGCGAGCAGCACCCACGTGCGCTGGCCCGCGTGGTTGGCCTTGCGCAGCAGCCGACACAGGTAGGGCACGGGTGCCCCCACATTGAAGTGGAAAACCACCGTTTTCATGCCACCGCGCTCGAGGGGTGCGGGCGCATTCAGCGCTTGCGCCCTTTGGCGCCGGTGGCCGCCTTGGGCGCCATGGCCGGTTGGTCGTTGACCATGCGCGCGGCCTCGTCGAGCAGGTACTGCACCAGCAGCGCCACCGGGCGCCCGGTGGCGCCCTTGGCGCTGCCGCCCTTCCAGGCCACACCGGCGATGTCTAGGTGCGCCCAAGCCTGCTCGGGGTCCACGAACTTTTGCAAAAACTTGGCCGCCGTGACCGAGCCCGCCGGGCGGCCGGCGATGTTGGCCATGTCAGCGAAGTTCGATTTCAACCCCTCGGCGTATTCTTCGTCGAGCGGCATGCGCCAGCACGGATCGAGCGCCGCCGCCCCCGCGTCCTGCAGGGCTTGCGCCAGCTCGTCGCGGTTGCTGTAGAGGCCCGCGCGCAGGTTGCCCAGCGCGATCACGCAGGCCCCGGTGAGGGTGGCGACGTCGATCAGGGCGCGCGGTTTGAAGCGCGCCGCGTAGCTGAGCGCGTCGCACAGAATCAGCCGGCCCTCGGCGTCGGTGTTGAGGATCTCGATCGTCTGCCCGCTCAGGCTGCTGACCACATCGCCCGGCTTGACGGCGCGGCCATCGGGCATGTTCTCGCAGCACGGCACCAAGCCGACCACGTTGAGCGCCGGTTGCAGCTCGGCCAGCGCGACGAAGCTGCCCAGCACGGCGGCGGCGCCGGCCATGTCGAACTTCATTTCGTCCATCTCGGGGCCGGGCTTGAGGCTGATGCCCCCGGTGTCGAAGGTGATGCCCTTGCCCACCAGCACCACCGGCGCGCTGGCCTTGGGTGCGCCCTGGTAGCGAAGCACGATGAAGCGCAGCGGCTCCTCGGCGCCTTGGGCCACCGCCAGATAGGCGCCCATGCCCAGCTTGGCCACTTCTTTGGGGCCCAGCACCTCAACCTGCAGGCGCTTGCCTTGTGCCAGTTGCTGCGCCGCCTCGGCCAGCAGCTTGGGCGTGGCGTGGTTGGGGGGGCGGTTGGCCCACTCTTTGGCCCACTCCACGGCTTTGACGGTGGCCCGGGCTTGGGCGAAGGCGCTGCGCAAGGCGCTGGCGTCGCTCACCCCCACCAGCACGGTTTGCAGGCTGCGCGGCTGCGCCTTGGACGCAGACTTGGTGGTGGTGTAGCTGTAGCTGGCCTCGGCGCTGGCCTGAACCAGCGCCGCCAGCGCTCCGGCACCCACCTCGCCAGCCCACAACAGCAAGCGTTTGGCGCCAGCGAGCTTGAGCGCTGCCAGCGCCGCCAGCACGGCCTTGCGCGTAGCGGCCGGGCTGCCATCGCCGCTGCGCACCAGAGCCACCTTGCGCGCCTGCACCCCCGGCAGGCGGTGCGCCAGCAGCACGCTGCCCAGCGCGGGCTCGATGTCGGCCTGGGCCACGGCGGCACGGGCCCAGTTCGTCAAGGAGTCGTCTGAAGCCACCGGGCGCGCCGTGCCGTTGGCTGCGGCGTTGGCCGCATTTCCGGTTTTGGCGGGGTCGGCCGCATCGGGCCAGAGCAAGACCAGCGCGTCGGCCTCTAGGGTGGCGGCTTGCGACAAATGCAGCGATTGCAGTTCAAAGTCCATAATCTAGGCTCACATGGTTTTTTGACGATGTTATTCCATTCTTCCCTGCGCCGTGAACTGGCGCGCAGTTTTGGCGCCACCTTGCTGGTGCTGCTGGTGATCGTCGTCACCATGCTGCTCATACGCACCCTCGGCCAAGCCGATCAGGGGCGCGTCAATCCGCAAGAAATTTTGCTGGTCCTGACCTACACCGTGGTCGGCCGGCTGCCGATCGTGCTCACCATCGCCTTGTTCATCGCCGTGGCCTCGACGCTCACGCGCATGCACCGCGAAAGCGAAATGGTGATCTGGCACTGCAGCGGCCAAGGTTTGGCGGCCTTGCTCAAGCCGGTGTTTCGCTTTGCCTGGCCGGTGCTGGCGGTGATCGCCCTGATGGTGCTGCTGATCTGGCCTTGGGCCAACCAGCAGGCCGAGCAGTTGCGCGACCGCTTTGCCCAGCGTGGCGAACTCGAGCGCGTGCAGGCCGGGCAGTTCATCGAAAGCGCCGACGGGCGGCGCGTGTTCTTCATCGAGCAAGACCCGCAGCAGCCGACGCTGGCGCGCAACATTTTTGTCTCCAGCACCGAGGCCGACGGCAGCCGCACCGTGCTCAGCGCCGGCAGCGGGCGCATCGAGTGGGTCGACTCGCAGCAGTGGCTGCACATCCACCAAGGCCAGCGCCTGCTGTTTGACCAACCCGACCAGCCGGGACAGGTGCAGGTGAGCGAATTTGCCTCCTACCGCGTGCTCATCGACGCGCCGGCGCTGCCCATGGGCGTGGCGCAAGGGCTCAAATCGCGCCCCACTTGGACGCTGGTGGCCGAACCCACACCGGCCAACCAAGGCGAGCTGGCGTGGCGGCTGGGGCTGGCGCTGGCCGCAGTGAATTTTGTGCTCATGGCACTGGCGCTGGCCGCCAGCAACCCGCGCGCCAACAAAAGCGGCAACGTTTTGCTGCTGCTGTTTGGCTTCATTTTTTACTACAACCTGATGACCATGGGCCAGCGCTGGATCGGCACCGGCGAGATCTCCGCCCTGGCCTTTGTGCTGGCCTTGCACGGCGGCACCGGGCTGGCCTGCGCGCTCTGGCTGGCCAAACGCCATTGGGGCTGGGAGCTGAACGCGGCGCGGCTGTGGCGGCGTGGGGCCCCGGCATGAAGACCATGCGCAAACTGATCTACGGCGAACTGCTGTGGGCGATCGGCTTCGTGGCGCTGGCTTTTTTGGCGCTCTTCGCCTTCTTTGACCTGATCGAAGAACTGCCCGCGCTGGGCCAGCGCTCGCCTTTCGATCCGGCGCTCGAATACGGCCTGTGGCAAGCCCTGCTCTACGTGGCCTTGCTGCTGCCCAGCCACCTCTACGAGCTGCTGCCGATCGCGGTGCTGATCGGCGCGGTGTTCGGTTTGGTGCGGCTGGCGCAGTCGTCCGAGTTCACGATCTTGCGCACCAGCGGCCTCGGGCCCGGCTTGGCTTTGCGCCAGATGCTGGTGTTGGGCATGGCTTTTGCCGCCCTGACCTTCGTGCTGGGCGATTACGTCGCCCCGTGGAGCGACCGCCAGGCGCAACAGCTCAAAGCCACCTTCGAGGGCCAGATCCGCCTGGGGCAGACCGGCGCTTGGCTCAAAGAGCGCGGTGACCAGCGCCAGGTGTCGGTCAATGTCGCGGCGCTCGAAGGGCCTAACGAACTGCGCGGCGTGCGCCTGTTTGAGTTCGACGCCAGCGGCCGCATCGCGCGCACCCTAAGCGCCGAGCGCGCCACCGTGGTGCCCGAGCGCGGGCTGTGGCAGCTGCACCAGGTGCAGTTGCACCAGTTCGACACCCAGGCCGACCCACCGCGCCTGCTGGTGCAGCAACTGCCCAGCCTCGATTGGCCCACCGGACTCAGTGCCGACATGGTCTCGGTGGCCCTGCTGCGCCCCGATCGCATGAGCGCCTGGGGCCTGTACCAGTACATCGAGCATTTGCAAGCCAACAGCCAAGCCACGCAGCGCTACGAAATCGAGCTTTGGCGCAAGCTGTTTTTCCCTTTGAGCTGCGTGGTGATGGTGGTGTTGGCGCTGCCCTTTGCCTACCTGCACTTTCGCTCCAAGGGGCTGGCGGCTTATGTGTTTGTCGGCGTCATGCTGGGCTTGAGCTTTGTGCTGCTGAGCAACATGTTTGTTTACATCGGCAATTTGCTGGCCTGGCGGCCGTGGCTGGCTGCGGCCGCACCGGCCTTGCTGTATTCGGTGGCCTCGCTCGGGGCTTTTGGTTGGTTGGTGCTGCGCCGTTAGCGCCGTTGGCCGCTTTTGCAAGGGAATGGCTGTATGTTGGCAGTGATCGTGTTGGCGCATGGTTCGCGCGACCCGCAGTGGTTTGGGCCCATCGAGGCCGTGGCCCAGGCCGTGGCCGCGCGCCTGCCTGAGGCCAGGGTGTGCTGCGCCTACCTCGAGCTGTGTGCGCCCACGCTGCCCGAGGCCGCGGCGCGGCTGGTGGCCGAGGGTGCCACCCGGCTGCGCGTGCTGCCGCTGTTTTTTGGCTTGGGCAAGCACGCACGGCAAGACCTGCCCCTGTTGGCCGAGGCGCTGCAACAGGCGCACCCGCAGGTGCGCTTCGAGTGGCTGCCCACGCCCACCGAGCAGCCGCGCCTGCTGGCGTTGCTGGCCGAATTGGCCGTGGCAGAATCGCCGCCATGAACCTGCACCAATTCCGCTTCGTGCTCGAGGCGGTGCGCCGCAACCTCAACCTGACCGAAGCAGCCAAGGCGCTGCACACCTCGCAGCCGGGCGTGTCCAAGGCCATCCTCGAACTCGAGGACGAGCTGGGAATCGACATCTTCGCCCGCCACGGCAAGCGCATCAAGCGCGTCACCGAACCCGGGCACGAGGTGCTGCGCAGCATCGAGATCATCATGCGCGAGGTCAGCAACCTCAAGCGCATCGGGGCCCAGTTTGCCACCCAAGACAGCGGCACGCTCAGCATCGCCGCCACCCACACCCAGGCGCGCTACGTGCTGCCGGCGGCGGTGGCCAAGCTGCGCCACGCCTACCCCAAGGTGTCCATCAGCCTGCACCAAGGCGCGCCCGAGCAGGTGGCGCGCATGCTGCTCGACGACGTGGCCGACATCGGCATCGCCACCGAGGCCTTGGCCGACCACCCCGAGCTCATCACCCTGCCCTGCTACGACTGGCAGCACGCGCTGGTGCTGCCCACCGGCCACCCACTGCTGGAGCGCGAGCGCATCGCGCTCGAAGACCTGGCGCAGGTGCCGCTGATCACCTACCACCCCTCCTACACCGGGCGCAGCCGCATCGATCAGGCGTTTGCCCAGCGCCAACTCAAGCCCCACATCGTGCTCGACGCCATCGACTCCGACGTCATCAAGACCTACGTCAAGCTCGGGCTGGGCGTGGGCATCGTGGCCGAAATGGCCATGCAGGGCGACGAGCGCAGCCCAGATCTGGTGTCGCGCCCGCTCGGCTACCTGTTTGGGCACAACGTGAGCCGGGTGGCGTTCAAGCGCGGCGCCTACCTGCGCCAGTTTGTGCTGCGCTTTGCCGAGTTTTTGAGCGAACGCCTGTCGCGTGAGCTGATCCACAAAGCGATGCTCGGTGGCGGCACGGATTACGAGCTATGACGCACGCCCACACCCCCGCGGTTTGCAGCCGCCTGCCCCACGTGGGCACGACGATTTTCAGCGTGATGTCGGCGCTGGCCACCGAGTGCCAAGCCGTCAACCTCGGGCAGGGCTTCCCCGACTTCGACTGCGACCCGCGCCTGCTGGACGCGGTCGAGGCGGCCCTGCGCGCCGGCCACAACCAGTACCCGCCGATGCCCGGCGTGCCGGCGCTGCGCCAGGCGCTGGCGCGCAAAACCGAAGCGCTGTATGGCCGCCGCTACGACCCGGAGCACGAAATCACCGTCACCGCCGGGGCCACGCAAGCCATTTTCAGCGCCATTTTGGCCGTGGTGCAGCCGGGCGACGAGGTGATCGTGCTCGAGCCCTGCTACGACAGCTACGTGCCCAACATCGAACTGGCGGGCGCGCTGCCGGTGCGGGTGCCGCTGGGCGCCGATTTCCGGCCCGACTTCGATGCCCTGGCCGCCGCCATCGGGCCGCGCACGCGCGCCTTGCTCATCAACAGCCCGCACAACCCCAGCGGCCGCGTTTGGCAGCAGGCCGATATGCTGCGCCTGCAGGCGCTGCTGGCCGGCACCGAGGTGATTTTGATCAGCGACGAGGTCTATGAGCACATGGTGTACGACGGCCAGCCGCACCAGAGCGCAGCGCGTTTTGCCGATCTGGCGGCGCGCGCGCTGGTGGTGAGCAGCTTTGGCAAGACCTTTCACGTCACCGGCTGGAAGGTGGGCAGCGTGCTGGCGCCGGCGCCGCTGATGGCCGAGTTTCGCAAGGTGCACCAGTTCAACGTGTTTACCGTCAACACGCCGATGCAGCACGCGCTGGCGGCGTACCTGCACGACCCAGCGCCCTACCTGCAACTGCCAGATTTTTATGCCGCCAAGCGCGATCGCTTTCGCGCTGGGCTGGCGCGCACGCGCTTTGGGCTCCTGCCCTGCGAGGGCAGCTACTTCCAGTGCGTCGATTACAGCGCGCTGGCCGTGCCCGAGCGCGATCTGGAGCCCGATGCCTTTTGCCGCTGGCTCACGCGCGCCGTCGGCGTGGCGGCGATCCCGCTGTCGGCCTTTTATGCCCAGCCGCCGGCGGCGCAGCGCCTGATCCGCTTTTGCTTTGCCAAGCAAGAAGCCACCTTGGATGCGGCGCTGGCGCGGCTGGCGCGCTTGTGAGCTTGTGCGCTTTAGGCGGCAGCCGTAGGCGGTAATTTGGCTGCGTCAAGGCGGGGCGAGCATCAACGCCTGCCCCCCACAGCCTCCTTAAACCACCAGCTGCGCCCAGAGCTTGTCCAGCCGCTTGACGCTCACCGGCTGCGGCGTGCGCAGCTCTTGCGCAAACAGGCTCACGCGCAGCTCTTGCAGCAGCCAGCGCAGCTCGTCTAGGCGCGCATCGGGCACACCCTTGCGCTCGGCCAGCAGGCGCGTGTAGCGCTGCTCTTGGGCGCGCACCGTGGCCATGTGCGCGGCGTCGCGCGCCGGGTCGGCGCGCAGCTTGTCGAGGCGCAAAAAGATCGCCTTCAGGTAGCGCGGCAGGTGTTGCAACGCCGCCCACGGCGTCTCGGCCACGAAGCGCGGGCCCACCAGCTGCCCCAGCTGCTCGCGCACGTCGGCCAGCGGCTGGGCCTCGAACTTGCCCTCTTTGAGCTTGCGCACCACGGCGGCGTATTCGAGCAACACCGCCGCCGTCTGGCGCGCCACCTCCTGCGCGATCAGCCCCAGGCGGCCGCGCCCTTGCTCCAGCCGCTGTTGGAATTCGGCGGCCGTGCGCGGCCACGGCTCGGCCATGAAGGCGCGCTCCAGCGCCACCTCGATGATCTGGCTGCGCAACTCCTCGAGCGAACCCAGCGCCATGTACGACACCGCCATCTGCTGCAACCCGGGCAGGCTTTTCTCCAGCTGCTTGAGCGCTTCGCGCAGCTGCAGCGCAAACAGGCGCCGCAGCCCGGCGCGGTGCTTGCGTGCCGCCGTTTCGGGCTCGTCATAGACCGCCAGCGTGACGGCGTCGCCGGCGTCGAGCAGCGCCGGAAAGCCGATCACCGTGTGTTCGCCGCTGGCCAGCTCCATCAGCTCGGGCCAGTCGCCAAAAGTCCAGGCGCGGTGGCGCTCGCTGGCGGCTTGCGGTGCTGGGGCGGCTGGCACAGCTTGGACGACCTGCATCCGTGCCGGAGCCGATGCGGGCGCAGAGGCAGGCGCCGATGCGGGGGCTGCACCCTCCCCCGTGCGCAGCGCCAGCTGCAAGCCCGCCAGCGCCTGAAAGGCCCCGCGCGCCTGCGCGCCCAGCTCGGCTTTGAGCGCCGCCAAGCTGCGCCCTTGGCCCAGTTGGCGCCCGTGCTCGTCGAGCACGCGCAGGTGCATGAAGTGGTGCGCGGGCAGCTGGTCGAGCTTGAAGTCGCTGCGCTTCACATCGACCCCGCTGCGCGCGCGCACCCGCGCCAGCAAGGCCTCGATCAGGCTGCCCTGGGCCCAGTGCTCGGGCTGACACAGCTCGGCGGCCAGTTGCGCGGCGGTCTCGGGCAGCGGCAGCAGGCGCGCGCGCGGCTTTTGCGGCAGGCTCTTGAGCAAGGCGGCGATCTTGTCTTTGAGCATCCCCGGCACCAGCCACTCGCAGCGCTCCTCGCTGGCCTGGTTGAGCACGAAGATCGGCAGCGCCACGCTCAGGCCGTCGCGCGCCTCGCCTGGCTGGTGCAGGTAGCTGGCGCTGCATTCGGTGCCGCCCAGCGCCAGCGTGGGCGGAAAAGCCAGGCTGGTCACGCCCGCGGCCTGATGCCGCATCAGCTCCTCGCGCTTGAGGCGCAGCAGCTCGGGTTGCTGGCGCACGTGGGCGCGGTACCAGCGCTCGAGCTCGGTGCCGCTGCTCAGGTCGGGCGGCAACTGGCTGTCGTAAAAGGCGTAGATCAGCTCCTCATCGACCAGCACGTCTTGGCGGCGCGATTTGTGCTCCAACGCCTGCACCTGCGCCAGCACCTGCCGGTTGGCGGCCAGAAAAGGCAGGCGGCGCTCGAACTCGGGCGGCCAGACGTCATCTTGCAAAGCCGCCACCAGCGCCTGGCGGATGAAGATCGCGCGCGCCCCGGCCGGATCGACGCGCGCGTAGTCGACGCGGCGCTGGCTGTAGATCAGCAAGCCATACAGGGTGGCGCGCTCAGAGGCCACCACGCGCGCGGCGTTTTTTTCCCAGCGCGGATCGAGCACCTGCTTGCTCAGCAAATGCGCGCCCACCTGCTCCAGCCACTGCGGCTCGATGGCGGCGATGCCGCGGCCAAACAGGCGCGTGGTCTCGACCAGTTCGGCGCAAACGATCCACCGCCCCGGCTTTTTGCTCAGCCGCGCCCCCGGATGCGGGTAAAAACGGATGCCGCGCGCCCCTTGGTAATGCGCCTCGCTCTCGTGCTTGCAGCCCACGTGCCCAAGCAGCCCCGCCAGCAGCGACAAGTGCAACTGCTCGCTGCTGGCCGGCGCGGTGTTGAGCTTCCAGCCGTGCTCGGCCACCACGGTGTGCAACTGGCTGTGGATGTCGCGCCACTCGCGCACCCGGCGCGGGTTCAGGTAGTGCTGGCGCAGCAGCGCCTCGTACTGGCGCTGGCTGGGCTTGTGCTGGGGCGGTGGCTGCAGCCCTGGCTGCCTCTGCTGCCCCGGCTGCCCGGCTCTTCCCGCTTTGGCGGCTAGGCGCGCACCCGCACCCGCACCCGCACCCGCACCCGCACCCGCACCCGCGCTTGCACCCGCACCCGCGCTTGCGCTTGCGCTTGCGCTTGCGCTTGCTCCAGCTCCAGCAGCATCCGCTTCAACCACCGCACCCACACTGGGCTTGCCGCTGCGCGCCTGCTCCAGCCAGCGCCAGAGCTTGAGGTAGCCCACGAACTCGCTCTTGTCGTCGTCAAACGGCGCCTGCGCCCGGTCCGCCTGCGCCTGCGCCTGCAGCGGGCGCTCGCGCACGTCTTGCACCGTGAGCGCGCTGGCCAGCACCAGCACCTCGTCGAGCGCGTGCCGGTCGCGCGCCTCCAGAATCATGCGCCCCAGGCGCGGATCGAGCGGCAGGCGCGCCAGCTCGCTGCCCAGCGCGGTGAGCTGCTGGGCGTGGTCGAGCGCGCCCAGCTCTTGCAGCAGCTGGTAGCCGTCGCTGATGGCGCGCTGCGAGGGCGCCTCGAGAAAAGGAAAATCCTCCACCGCCCCGAGGCGCAGCGACTTCATGCGCAGAATCACCGCCGCCAGCGAGGAGCGCAAAATCTCCGGGGCGCTAAAGCGCGGCCGCGCCAGGTGCTCGGCCTCATCGTAGAGGCGGATGCAGACGCCGTCGGCGACACGGCCGCAGCGCCCGGCGCGCTGATCCGCGGCCGCCTGACTGATGGGCTCGACCAGCAACTGCTCGACCTTGCTGCGCAGGCTGTAGCGCTTGACGCGCGCGCGCCCCGAATCGATCACGTAGCGGATGCCGGGCACGGTGAGCGAGGTTTCGGCCACGTTGGTCGCCAGCACGATGCGCCGCGCGCCGCTGGGCCTAAAAATTCGGTCTTGCTCGGCCTGGCTCAGGCGCGCGTACAGCGGCAGCACCTCGGTGTCGCGCAGCACCGGCTGGTGGCTCAGGTGCTGGCGCAAATGGTCGGCGCACTCGCGGATTTCGCGCTCGCCGGGCAAAAACACCAGCACATCGCCGGCCAGCGCCCCGCCGCGCCAGAGCTCATCGACGGCGTCGGCAATCGCTTCGTTCAGGCCGTAGTCCCGGCTGTCCTCGTAGGGGCGATAGCGCAGTTCCACCGCGTAGCTGCGCCCGGCCACGTTGAGCACCGGCGCCGGCCCCTGGGCCGAGGCGAAGTGCTGCGCAAAGCGCTCGGCGTCGATGGTGGCCGAGGTGATCACCACCTTCAGATCGGGCCGCTGCGGCAGGATTTGCCGCAGGTAGCCGAGCAAAAAATCGATGTTCAGGCTGCGCTCGTGCGCCTCGTCGATGATCAGCGTGTCGTAGGCCTGCAGCAACGGGTCGGTCTGGGTTTCGGCGAGCAAAATGCCGTCGGTCATGAGCTTGATCGAGGCCTTGGGGCTGAGCCGATCCTGGAAACGCACCTTGTAGCCCACCACCTCGCCCAGCGCCGTGCCGAGCTCGTGCGCGATGCGGCTGGCCACCGAACTGGCGGCGATGCGGCGCGGCTGCGTGTGCCCGATCAAGCGCCCACGCTCGCCCGGGCGCGCGTGCAGGCGGCCGCGCCTCATATTCAACGCGATTTTGGGCAACTGGGTGGTTTTGCCCGAGCCGGTCTCGCCGCACACCACGATCACCTGGTGCGCGCGCAAGGCGGCTTCGATCGCCTGGCGCTGAGCGCTCACAGGCAGGGATTCGGGAAATTCGATAATCAAGGCGCGGGCGGCGGGCAGACCGTACAGGGGGGATGGGGCTGTGCGATTATCCGAGATTGCCCATAAGGCAGCGCACCTTGGCGCACAGCGTCGGTGCCTTTGGGATGCAAGCAACGCCTAGGGGCACTAAAGCAGCGCGTGTGGCCAGCCGGGGGCTCTCTCGCGCCTGCAGGATCGGCGCCCCTAGCCTAGTCTGCAGCCCGGGTCTGGCGTATGCTCGCAGCTTGCTCGCCTTTTAACTCCGTCCCTCGCGCCCAAGCCCTCATCGCCCCAGCCACACAGCCGCCCATGTCCACGGTCTTCAACTTCACCTTCGTGCCCTGGTTTCGCTCGGTGGCGCCCTACATCCACAAGTTTCGCAACCAGACCTTCGTCGTCGGTGTGGCCGGCGAGGCGATTGCCGCCGGCAAGCTGCCCAATCTGGCCCAAGACTTGGCGCTGATCCAGAGCATGGGCGTGCGCGTGGTGCTGGTGCATGGCTTCAGGCCGCAGGTTAACGAGCAACTGCGCACCAAGGGGCACCCGGCGCGCAGCCACCAGGGCACGCGCATCACCGACGAGGTGGCGCTGGACTGCGCCCAAGAGGCCGCCGGTCAGTTGCGCTACGAGATCGAGGCCGCCTTCAGCCAGGGCCTGCCCAACACCCCCATGGCCGGGGCCACAGTGCGCGTGCTGTCGGGCAACTTCATCACCGCACGCCCGCTGGGCATCGTCGATGGCATCGATTTCCAGCATTCCGGGCTGGTGCGCCGCGTCGATGTGGCAGGGCTCATGCGCACGCTCGACATGGGCGCCATGGTGCTGCTCTCGCCCTTTGGCTTTTCGCCCACCGGCGAGGCCTTCAACCTCAACATGGAAGAAGTCGCCACCAGCGTGGCCATCGCCTTGCAGGCCGACAAGCTGATTTTTGTCACCGAGGTGCCGGGCATCCGCGTGCAGCCGCACCAGCCGCCCAGCGACGACAACCCCATCGACACCGAGCTGCCGCTGGCCCAAGCCGAGCAGCTGCTGGCCGAGCTGCCGCCCAGCCAGTTGCCCACCGACCCCGGCTTTTATCTGCAGCACTGCGTCGCGGCCTGCAAGGGCGGGGTCGAGCGCAGCCACATCATCCCCTTTGCCGTCGATGGCGCGCTGCTGCTCGAGGTCTATGTGCACGACGGCATCGGCACCATGGTGGTCGATGAAAAGCTCGAAAGCCTGCGCGAAGCCAGCGCCGACGACGTCGGCGGCATTTTGCAACTGATCGAGCCGTTTGAGAAAGACGGCACTTTGGTCAAGCGCAGCCGCACCGAAATCGAGCGCGACATCGCCAACTACACCCTGATCGAGCACGATGGCGTGATTTTTGGCTGCGCCGCGCTCTACCCCTACCCCGAGGCCAAGACCGGCGAAATGGCCGCGCTCACCGTGTCACCGCACTCGCAAGGCCAGGGCGACGGCGAAAAACTGCTCAAGCGCATCGAGCAGCGCGCGCGCCTGATGGGGCTCGAGAGCCTGTTCGTGCTCACCACGCGCACCATGCACTGGTTCATCAAACGCGGCTTTGCGCCGGTGGATGCCGACTGGCTGCCCGAGGCGCGCAAACGCAAGTACAACTGGGACCGGCGCAGCCGGGTGCTGGTGAAGCGGCTTTGAACCGCAGCCATCTTGTACAGGCGTAAAAAAACCGCCCAGCGTACGCAAGGCGGTTTTTTGAGCACTTCCCGGAGGAAGTGCCCACCCAGAGGGCTCGAGAATTAACGAGCTGGGGCAGCAGGAGCGGCTGGAGCAGCAGCGTCAGCCGGGGCAGCAGGAGCGGCCGGAGCGGCAGCGTCGGCAGGAGCAGCCGGAGCTGGAGCCGGGGCTGGCTCAGGAGCCGGAGCCGGAGCCGGTGCAGGGGCCGGAGCCGGGGCTGGTGCAGGAGCTTGCGGGCCGCAAGCGGTCAGGGCAACGGCGGCGAACAGGGCGGCGAGCAGGGCGGAGATTTTCATGGGGATGTCATTCGAAAGAGTTGGGGATTAGGCGATTTTGGACGATACACAGGGTTCTACAAGCAAACTCAGCGCTCGATCCACGGCGGCTACGACACCTGTAAAGACCCAAGTGTCTGCCACACATCGGCATCATAATTGACAGTCAGGCGCCGGGATAACCCTAGGTGGAAAAATTTTACTGAACCAAAGGGTTGTTGCAAAATAGATACAAATTGACTGCGCTGGTGCCGGCTTTTTTCTCTGGCACCCTAGTGGCTGTGCTTGTACCCTGTTTCAGCCCGCCAGACCGCGCCGCAACCAGCCCGCCGCGTACCAATCGGCCAGCGCAGCCTGCGCAGCCGGGCTCGCCGCCAGCACCTGACGCTCCTTGAGCCAGCGCCGATCCGCCAGACGCCGCATCAGGCGCGCGTCTGGGCCACTGGCGCGCAGCGCCTCGCCGTTGATGTAGATGCAGCGTTCGTCGTAGAGCATGCGAGTGCGCCGATCCAGCACCACCGCGCCCAGCGCCCACGGCTGCTGCTGCGGCTCAAAGCACACCAGCGGCTTGGGCTCGCTGAGCACCTCGCCCAGCGCCAGCTGCAGCCCCTTGCGGTCGGCCAGCAGGGCTTGCAGCGCCGCCGCTGCAAAGTCGGTCAGCGCGTCGGGGACGGCGGCTGGATGCGCGCAAGCCCGCTGCTGCGGGTCGCGGTAGAGCGACTCATCCGTCCAATCCTCGGCCAAGCGCTGCACCAGCTCGGCGGCCAGCGCGGCCCGTTGCGGCACCCGAAAACCGACCGAGTAGGTCATGCAGCCGTCGTCGAGCGCCACGCCGTCGTGCGCCCACTCGGGTGGCAGGTACAGCATGTCGCCGGGCTCCAGCACCCACTCCTGCTCGGGCTCGAAGTGTTGCAGGATTTTGAGCGGCTTGTCGGGCTGCAGCGTCAGGTCGCGCTGGCGCCCAATGCGCCAGCGCCGTCGGCCGCTGGCTTGCAGCAGGAACACGTCGTAGCTGTCGAAATGCGGCCCCACGCCGCCGCCCTCGGTGGCCCACGAGATCATCAGGTCATCGAGGCGCGCGTCGGGCACGAAGCGGAAACCCTGCAACAACTGGTGCGCCGCGTCGTGGTGCAAGTCAACCCCCTGCACCAGCAGCGTCCAGCCGGGCTGCTTGAGCGGCGGCAGCTGGCGCGGCTTGAACGGGCCCGAAGCCAGGCTCCAATCATCACCCTCGCGCACAATCAGGCGCGACTCTACGCCGTCTTGCTGCGCCAGCGCAAACAGCTCGGGGCGCTTGAGCAGCGGTGCAAAGCCGGGCACGGCCTGGCGCACCAAAAGCGGTTTTTTCTGCCAGTGGCGGCGCATGAACTGCTGCGGCGTCAGGCCGCCGAGCAAGGGCGTGGACACATCAGGCGCAGGGAGCGCGGGGGGTGCTGGCGGCGCCAAGGGCTGGCCGCTACGCGCCCTGGAGCGTTTGGGGACTTGGACGGCGGCCAAGGGCGTGGTGCTGGGTTTGGGCTGAGAACTCATGGGACAATTGTGCGATGAAAATCACCCCGCAATGCGTCGCCGCCCTCACCTGGACGCTTTCCGACACCTTGGGCGAAGAACTGGACACCCTCGACGAGCCAGTCGAGTTTTTGCTCGGCGGGCGCGACCTGTTAGAGTCTATCGAAGCCGCCCTGCAAGGCCACGGCGCGGGCGAGGAAATGGAGCTGCACCTGGAGCCCGAGCGCGCCTTTGGCGATTTTGACGACCAGCTGCTGCTGCTCGAGCCGCGCAGCGCTTTTCCGGCCGAACTCGAAGTGGGCATGGCCTTTGAGGGCTTGCCACCGGGCTGCAGCGCCGGTGCCGGCCCCGATCGGCTGTATTTTGTGAGCGAAATCTACCCCGAACACGTGGTGCTCGACGCCAACCACCCGCTGGCCGGCATCGCGCTGCGCCTCGACCTCAAAATCCACGCCGTGCGCGAAGCCACCGAGGAAGAAGTGGGCCGCGGCAGCCTCGGCGCGGGTTTTTTCAGGCTGCAAGCCTGAACTGGGCATTAGGCAGCGGGCTCAAGCCCGGCCGGTGGAACCATAGCCCCCGGCGCCGCGCGCGCTCGGCTGCTCAAAATCATCGACCCAGTTGAGCTGCGCCTGCAGCACCGGGACGATCACCAACTGCGCGATGCGCTCGAGCGGCTCGATGGTGTAGGGCTGGCTGCTGCGGTTCCAAGCGCTGACCATGAGCTGGCCCTGGTAGTCGCTGTCGATCAGCCCCACCAGGTTGCCCAGCACGATGCCGTGCTTGTGCCCCAGCCCCGAGCGCGGCAAGATCAGCGCCGCGTAGCCCGGGTCGGCCAGGTGGATCGCCAGCCCGGTGGGCAGCAGGCTGCAGGCGTTGGCGGCCAGTGTGAGTGGTGCCTCGATGCAGGCGCGCAAGTCCAGCCCCGCACTGCCCCCGGTGGCGTAGGCGGGCTGGAACTGGCGCAAGCGCGCATCGAGCAAGCGGCAATCTATGCGCATGCGCTAGGTACCCCCTCAACGCGCCGGCAATGCGCCGGCCGGCCCATCCGGCGCGCCGCCTTGGGGGGGCGCTGCATCGGCGGGCGCCGCATCCGCAGGCGCATCGGCCGGCGCTGCACCTTCGGCCGGAGCGGGCTCATCCCACATGCCGGGCCCGCCCCACTGCCCCTGCTCCTGCCCGGGCTCTTGGTTGGCCCCTTCGCCGGCCCCCATGAAACCGGGGATCTGCTGCAAACGCCGCTGCACCTCGGCCTCATCGGCCAACTCCACCTGCTCCAACTGCCCCGTGACCAAGTTCGGGTAAGTGATCAGCACCGCCACCATCATCACTTGCATCAACACGAAAGCGATCGAGCCCTTGTAGATCTGCTCGGTGGTGACGCCGGCGATGCGTTTTTTGGTGATGGAGTCGAGGTAGTCGTTGCGCGGCGCCACGCTGCGCAAGTAAAACAGCGCAAAGCCAAAGGGCGGCGTCAGGAACGAGGTCTGCAGGTTCATGGCCAGGATGATGCCGAACCAGACCAGGTTGATGTCGAGCATCTTGGCCACCGGCAACAGCAAGGGCACGACGATGAAGGCGATCTCAAAGAAGTCGATGAAAAAGCCCAGCAGGAAGACCAGCGTGTTGACAAAGATCAAAAAGCCCAGCTGTCCGCCCGGCAGCCCGCTGAACAGTTCCTTGACCCAGATGTGGCCGTCGGCGGCGTTGAAGGTGAAGCCAAAGACGGTCGAGCCGATCAGGATGAACATCACGAAGATCGCCAGCCGGGCGCTGTTTTCCAGCGCCTGCTTCAACAGCGGCAGGCTCAGACGCCGGCGCGCCAGCGTCATGATCAGCGCTCCCACGGCCCCCATGGCGCCGCCCTCGGTGGGCGTGGCGATGCCCAGAAAGATCGTGCCCAGCACCAGAAAGATCAGCACCAGCGGCGGGATCAGCACAAAGGTGACGCGCTCGGCCAACTTGGACAGCAGGCCCAGACGCAAACCCTTGTTGGCCAGCGCCAGCACCAGCGCCAACAGGGCACCAGCGAGCATCGACATGATGAAGGTTTCGTCGCCCGGGGCATCGGCAATGCGATCGAACCAGCGGTGCATCATCTGGTTGTGCACCTGCGACCAGGCGTAGCCGGCGGCTACGGCCAGCACCATTACCCCGATCAGCGATTTGTGGCCGCTGGCGCCGTTGGCCTCGTTGTAGATGCGCGCCTCGGGCGGCAGCGGCGGCACCCACTGCGGCTTGACGATCGCCACCCCGATCACGAACAACAGGTAGATGCCGATCAGCATCAACGCCGGCAGCATGGCGCCGGCGTACATGTCACCCACCGACACGCCAAGCTGGTCGGCGAGCACGATCAGCACCAGCGACGGGGGCAAAATCTGCGCCAGCGTGGCCGAAGCGGTGATGGTGCCGGCGGCGATGGGGCGGTTGTAGCCGTAGCGCAGCATGATCGGCAGCGAGATCAGGCCCATCGAAATCACCGCCGCCGCCACCACGCCAGTGGTGGCTGCCATCAGCGCCCCGACCAGCACCACCGCCACCGCCAGGCCGCCGCGCAGCGGGCCAAAGACTTGACCCACGGTTTCGAGCAAGTCTTCGGCCATGCCGCTGCGCTCGAGAATGATGCCCATCAGCGTAAAGAAGGGGATGGCGAGCAGGATTTCATTCTGCATGATGCCAAAAACGCGCAGCGGCAGCGCCTGAAACAGGGTGGCCGGAAACAGCCCGAGCTCCATCCCGAGCAAGCCAAACAGCAAACCCACGGCCGAGAGCGCAAAGCCGACCGGAAAGCCGGTGAGCAAAAAGAAGATCAGCCCCAGAAACATCAGGGGCACGAAGATGCTGATAATGAATTCGATCATGTCTTGCTCGCGCCCTGGGCCTGCGCACGCGCAGCCAATTCGCCCTCGATCCGATCGTGTTCGGTCAGGGCCAGTTCGCGCGCCAGTTGCTGCACGTCGCTCGACACCCCTTGGGCCAGCGCATCGGGGCCACCAAAGTAGAGGAAATTGAAGCGCTTGATGAGCTCAGACAGGGCTTGCAGCGCCAGCAGCGCAAAGCCGAGCGGGATCATCAGGTAGGCCGGCCAGCGGATCAAACCGCCGGCGTTGGGCGACATTTCGCCGGTGTCCCAAGAGCGCTCGAACAGCGGCCAGCCCAGCGCGATCATCAGGTAGCACAGCGGCAGCAAGAAGACCAAGATGCCGACGATATCGATCCAGTTGCGCGCGCGCGCCGACAGGCGGCTCGAGACCACGTCGATGCGCACGTGGGCATTGCGCAAAAAAGCAAAACCGGCACCGAGCAAAAACACGGCCCCAAACAGGTACCACTGGATTTCGAGCCAAGCGTTGGAGCTGATGCTGAATGCGTAGCGGCTGATCGCGTTGGCGGCGCTGATGAGCACGGTGAGCAAAATGAGCCACATCAGCACCTTGCCCAAGCCCCCATTGAGGGCATCGATGGCGCGCGAAAACATCATCAAGTATTTCATAAGAGCAAACCTTCACAGCCGGTAGGCACTGTGATTTATTCTTGAACCCAACGTTCCTAGGATACAAAAACGCCCCGCTTCCCAGCAGCGGGGCGTCGTGGACTGCTTAGGCACTAGGCCCGAACACCCCGATCAGAGCCGGTTGTTGCGGCCCTGCAACTGCATGTAGCTGTCGAAGCTGGCTTCGGCCAGACCGTGCCACAAGACCTGGTCGCGGCGGAAGGCGATTTGGTCGTCGTAGATTTTCTTCCAGCGCGGGTTGGTGGCGTTGAGCTCGGCGTAGAGCTCGTGGGCGGCACGGAACGCGGTGTCCATGACCGAACGCGGGAACGGCATCAGGCGCGTGCCGCCCGCCACCAAGCGCTTGAGCGCCGCCGGGTTGAGCG